>USBS01000001.1 GCA_900552915.1 uncultured Sutterella sp.
TACGTTCGGGACGTAGGAGTCGGAGGTTCGAATCCTCTCACCCCGACCAGAATTCAAAAAGGAGTCGTTTGAAAAAACGGCTCCTTTTTTCTTTTTGTGCTCCGCCATTTCAGGACCGCTCCGCCTAGAATTGAGTCAAGGACGTCCGATGCGATCCCTTCCTGCCGAGGCGGGAATACTTCGGACGAATGAGAGACGAGAACAAGAAGAGGTCCGACTATGACAATGATCATTGGCATGACTGGCGGCATCGCCTGCGGCAAAACAGCAGCAACGGATGTCTTTCGCAATCTCGGCGTACCGGTGATCGATGCCGACGAGGTAAGCCGCGAGCTCACGGGCCCCGGCGGAAAAGCGCTGCCTGAAATTGCCGTTGCGTTCGGCGCCGACATGATCGGCACGCAGGGCATGAAGCGAGACCTGATGCGCGAAATCGTCTTTTCGGATCCCCGCGCCAAAGAAAAGCTCGAATCGATCCTGCACCCGATGATCAAGCGCGAAATGTTCGAGCAGCTCAAAGCTGTCAAGGCCCCCTACGTCATCCTCTCGGTGCCGCTGCTGCTTGAAAGCGGCCGATGGGCCGACGCCGTCAAGCGCGTTTTGGTCATTGACGTGAGCGAAGAAGAGCAAATCAACCGCCTCGTCTACGATCGTCATCTCGGTGAGGAACAGGCACGCGCCATCATTGATTCGCAGATTTCACGCGACAAGCGCATTGCCAGCGCCGACGATCTGATCGACAACAGCGGCACGCTTGAAGAACTCGAGGAAAAGGTTAAAGGCCTGCATCAGTTCTATCTGAAGATGGCCGAAGGCGAAATGGCATCCTGACGATACCCTCAATAAAAAGGCACTGCTTGAGACCTCTTCCCGTGCAGTGCCTGTCGGTGAGCTCGCGCTTCAGAATCGCGGGCTTACTTTTTGCTGCGCTCCTCTTCTTCCTTTTCACGCTGCATTTTCTCGAGCTGCTCGACGATGAGATCGGGATCGGCCGAGCCCGGCTCGCCGTGGATGACATACGAGCCGCTTGCCCATTCGCCCAAATCGATCAACTTGCAGCGTTCGGAGCAAAACGGGCGCCAGGGGCTATTCATGTCGTACTCGTGCAGCTTCTTGCACGTCGGGCATTTCACCATCATCTTCGTCGTCCTTTTCAAATCTCCACATAGACGCCCTGGGCGCCCAATTGAAGCAGTTCATCATTTTCCTGCGCATTATCGGTGGCTGCAACGTACAAAGGCAACCGCTGCCGCGCCACTTGAAGAATGCCGCGCCCATCGGCCTGCGGACGAATCGCTCCTACAAGCCACTCCTGCAGTTCCGGCTGCGCGGTCTCGTCTTCGGTTGCAAACCACTGGCGGCACACAATGAGCGGCACGCCGAGGCTCTTTGCGAAAGCTTCCTTTTGAGACGTAAGCTCAGGCGTCATCAGAGCCTTCGCGCCGCTGGCTTCAAATGCTTCAACCGTCGGCAGCGCATCGCCTCTTGCGAGCGCCACACGCTGCGGCAGCATCAGTCGTTCGATCACGAGCGCGCACATCGGAAGTAGCTTTTCACTCTGCGCTTCCTTGAGTGTCGCAAACCACCGGAAGGTCTGATGTTCAAGCGATTCGGGCTCCCCTTCCCATTCGGTGATGCGGCAGAAGTGAAGACGCACATAAGCGTGCGGGTATTCGCGCTCGAACACAAACCAAGTGCTTGCTTTCTTAACCGTCACGGCGAGCTCTTCGGCATATTCGCGGGCAAGCGCCTGCAGCACCGTTTCGCCGGCTTCGAGCTTACCTCCGGGAAACTCCCACCAACCGGCGTAGGGCTTGCCTTGCGGGCGGCTTGCCATTAAAAACCGTCCGTCGCGATCAACCAGAACGCCGACGGCCACTTCGGTTACTTCACGCATTTTTAGGCCTTTGTTTTCAACGCCTCACGAGCACCCACCATTTTGGCGAACTGCATCGCCACACGACCGCTTCGGCCTCCGCGCTCGATCGCCCACTGAACCGCTTCCAGACGCAGTTCTTCGGATCGACGCACGGCTTCGGGCACCTCATAAAGCTCACAAGCTTGATCCAACACCTTGAGATACTCGGCCTGCGAGAACGGATAAAAGGAAAGCCACAGTCCGAAGCGTTCTGCAAGCGAAAGCTTTTCTTCGAGCACTTCTCCGGGGTGCAGATCCCCGTTTTCGTCGAGTTCGGACGTGAGATTGTCGCTTGCGGGCTCGGGCATCAAATGCCGACGATTGCTCGTGGCGTAGACCAGAATGTGATTGCCGCCCGTAGAAACCGAACCGTCCAAAGCTGCCTTCAGAGCTTTATAGCCGCTCTCGCCCAGCTCGAACGAAAGGTCGTCGCAATAAAGGATGAAGCGCTCGCTGCGGTCCTCGAGCGTATGAACAATCTCAAAGAGATCGCGCAGATCTTCTTTGCCCACCTCAATCAGGCGCAGCCCCGCGTCAAAAAAACGTGCTGCGCAGCCCCGGATAAGCGAACTCTTGCCCGTGCCGCGAGCTCCGGTCAAAAGCACATTGTTGGCCGGAAGCCCCTGTACAAATGCCGCCGTGTTGTCCAAAAGAAGCTTCTTTTGCCGATCGACGTAGAGCAGATGATCGAGGTCAACGGACGCAAAGGATTCCACGGGCATCAGGCGCCCCAACTCTGTACCAAGATAGGTGCGCTTCACCCATCGATAGACCGGAGCACTCCAGTCGAAATCTTCCGCCGCAGGAGGCAACAGTTGGCCGAAGCGAAGCAAAAGCTCGGCAGCAAGCTTTTCCGTGCCGCCTTCGGCGAGAATTTTGACCAAATCTTTTGCTTGAGACATAGGCTTAACTGCGATAGTCGGCATTGATCGAAACGTAGTCGTGCGAAAGGTCTGTCGTCCAAACGGTTTCTTCGGCCGATCCTCGCCCCAGATCAATGCGCACGAGAATTTCCGGCTTGGCCATCACACGCACCCCGTCTTCTTCCTTGTACTCGGAAGCTCGCCCGCCATTGCGGGCAACCTGAACATCATCGAGCCACAGGTTGACCTGCCCGGCATCAAGATCGGCCACGCGGGCATTGCCCACGGCCGCGAGAATTCGCCCGAGATTGGGATCGGACGCAAAAAAAGCGGTCTTCACCAAAGGCGACCGCGCCACCGAGTAGCACACCTGAAGAGCTTCGGCCTGCGTGCGGGCGCCCTGCACATTCACCGTGATGAATTTCGTCGCGCCTTCGCCGTCGCGCACCATCGACTGCGCCAAATGCCGCGCCACAATCGTAAGCGCCTCGACAAGCGCTTCAAAGCGGGGATCGGCTTCGGATTCGACGACAAGTTCGCTTTTGCCGGTGGCAATGACGATGAAGGAGTCGTTCGTGCTGGTGTCGCCGTCGACCGTGATGCGGTTAAAGCTCGCATCGGCAACGCGCTTGGCAACCTTGGCAAGCACGTCGGGCGCAACTCCCGCGTCGGTTGCAATAAAGCCCAGCATCGTAGCCATGTTCGGCTCAATCATGCCGGAGCCCTTGCTGATGCCCGTGATCGTCAAAAGTTTGCCGTCGATGATTGCCTTGCTCGAAAAAGCCTTCGAAACCGTATCGGTCGTCATAATGGCCTGAGCCGCTTCAATCCAGTTGTCGGCCGAGAGATTTTCAACTGCTTTGGGAATACCGGCCAGCAAGCGATCCATGGGCAGCGGCTCCATGATGACGCCGGTAGAAAAAACGAGCGTTTCTTCGGACTTGCATCCGAGCTCGCGAGCGAGCGCCTCGCACTCGGCCTTCGCATCGGCCAAGCCCGCCTCGCCGGTGCCGGCATTGGCAATTCCGGTGTTGACCACCAGACCACGAACCGCCTTCGTTACGGACTGATGCGCGCGGCACACCTGCACCGGCGCCGCGGCAAAGCGATTCTGGGTAAACACACCCGCTGCGTTCGTGCCCTGCGCAAACCGCATCACCATCATGTCGCGGCGGTTGGGCTTACGGATTGCCGCCATCGTCGTCCCGAGTTCAACACCTGCCACAGCAAAAATCGCCTTGGGATCGGGCGGCAAAAGATTGACTGCCATGCCTGAAGACTCCTTATTGTTTTTTTATTCTGTTGCACACCGCAGCCGAGTTTCCGCGTGTGCGCCGACTGCCTAATTATGCTCCTGCGGCACAGCCGAACCGCATCTATTCAGACAACAAAAAAACTCCTGCGCCAAACGGTTCGTGAGAAAACCGCCGAAACGCAGGAGCTTTGCTTAACCGCAAGTGCTCGGATCGATCACTTCAGCTTGCCGTGGCAGTCCTTGAAGCGCTTGCCGGAGCCGCACGGGCACGGATCGTTGCGGCCCACATGCGAGAAATCCAGAGCGGGCGCATCGTCGTGCTGCGTGGCGGAATTTTCCAGTCGAGACTGACCGGCCTGCTGACTTGCTTCAGCCGCCTGCTGAGCTTCTTCGGGCAACTGGATCTGGACATGCATCAGCACGCGGCAGACGCCTTCGCGAACGGTATCAAGCAGCGTTTCGAACATGGAGAACGCTTCGCGCTTGTATTCCTGCTTGGGCTGCTTCTGAGCGTAACCGCGCAGATAGATGCCCTGTCGCAGCGCGTCGAGAGCCGTAATGTGCTGGCGCCAGGTCGTATCGAGCACCTGCAGCAACACATGGCGGCAGAAGCCTGCCCATGCATCGTGGCCGACCAGATCTTCCTTGGCTTTTTCGATGGCGTTTGCCGTCTCGATAAGCTTCTTCAAAAGATCTTCGTCGGTCGTATCGTTGCTCGCTTCGAGCATGCCCTTCATATCGATGTCGATGCCCCAGTTGGACTTGAGTTCGCTCAAAAGACCGTCAAGATCCCACTGTTCTTCGACCGTTTCAGCCGGCACGCGGGCACGGAACAGATCCGTGAAATACCCTTCGCGCAGGTTGTTGATCATTTCGCTGACGTCGGTGCTTTCGAGAATTTCGTTGCGCAGACGATAGATTTCACGGCGCTGATCGTTTTGCACGTCGTCAAACTCAAGCAGCTGCTTGCGAATGTCGTAGTTGCGGCCTTCGACCTTGCGCTGAGCGCTCTCGATCATGCGGGTGAGCATCTTGCTTTCGATCGCCACGCCCTCTTCGAGCTTAAGTCGGTCGGCAATGGCACGCATACGATCGCCGCCGAAAATGCGAAGCAGCTGGTCTTCCATCGACAGATAGAACACGGAACTGCCCGGGTCGCCCTGACGGCCGGATCGGCCGCGCAGCTGATTGTCGATGCGGCGGGATTCGTGACGCTCGCTGCCGATAATGCGCAAGCCGCCGGCAGCAACCACTTGATCGTGCTGCACCTGCCATTCGGCCTTGAGCGCGGCAATCTTGGCTTCCTTTTCTTCAGCCGAGAGCGTGTCGTCGGCACGGATTTCGTCGACCTGATGATTGATGCCGCCGCCCAGCACAATGTCGGTACCGCGGCCGGCCATGTTGGTCGCAATCGTCACCATGCCGAGGCGCCCGGCTTCAAGCACCACCTGAGCTTCACGTTCGTGCTGCTTTGCGTTCAGAACGTTGTGCGCAATGCCTTCCTTGGTGAGCATCTGCGAAATGCGTTCGGAATTTTCAATCGAGGTTGTGCCGACCAGCACAGGCTGACCGCGTCCCTGACATTCCTTAATGTCCTCGATGATCGCCGCGTATTTTTCGTTTTCGGTGCGGTAGACCTTGTCCTGCTGGTCAACTCGGATCATCTGGCGGTTGGTCGGAATCACCACGGTTTCAAGACCGTAGATGTCCTGGAATTCGTAGGCTTCGGTATCGGCCGTACCGGTCATGCCCGCCAGCTTCTTGTACATGCGGAAGTAGTTCTGGAACGTGATGGAAGCCATCGTCTGGTTTTCCTGACGAATTTCCACGCCTTCCTTGGCTTCCACTGCCTGATGCAAGCCGTCGGACCAGCGGCGGCCGGGCATAAGGCGTCCGGTGAATTCGTCGACGATGATGACTTCGCCGTTCTGAACCACGTACTGCTGATCGCGGAAAAAGAGCGTATGCGCACGCAACGAAGCATTCAGATGGTGCATCAGAATGATGTTCTGCGGCGAGTAAAGGCTCGAGCCGTTGGCAATCAGACCGCGCTCGGTGAGGATCTTTTCAACCTTCTCGTGTCCCTTTTCGGAGAGGTACACCTGATGGGCCTTTTCGTCGACCCAATAGTCGCCTTCGCCCTTTTCGTCGGCCTGGCGCGTGAGAAGCGGCGGAATCTGATTGACAGCCTTGTAAAGATCGGTGTTGTCGTCGGCTGCACCCGAGATGATGAGCGGCGTACGCGCTTCGTCGATCAGAATCGAGTCGACTTCGTCGACGATGGCGTAGTGCAGAGGACGCTGACGGCGGTTGCCGACTTCGTACTCCATGTTGTCGCGCAGGTAGTCGAAGCCGAATTCGTTGTTCGTGCCGTACGTAATGTCGGCGGCGTAGGCAATCTTCTTCGATTCGGTGTCCTGCTGGGAAAGAATCGTGCCAACCGACATGCCGAGGAAGTTATAAAGGCGTCCCATCCAGGCCGCGTCGCGGCTGGCAAGGTAATCGTTGACGGTCACAACATGCACGCCCTTGGCGGGAAGCGCATTCAAGTACACGGCAAGCGTTGCAGTGAGCGTCTTGCCTTCACCGGTGCGCATTTCGGCGATCTTGCCGTCGTTCAGAACCATGCCGCCGATGAGCTGAACGTCGAAGTGGCGCATGCCGAGAACTCGGCGGCTGGCTTCGCGCACAACCGCGAACGCTTCGGGCAACAGCGCATCGAGCGTTTCGCCCTTTTCAAGGCGATCGCGGAATTCGGCAGTCTTGCCCTGCAGCTGCTCGTCGGTAAGAGCCTGCATCTGAGGCTCGAGCTTGTTGATCTGGGCGCAGCGCTTGCGGTACTGACGAACCAAACGGTCGTTGCGGCTGCCGAAAATCTTGGTAAGGAACGAATCAAACATATATCAACCGGTTAAGTGTGCACTACCGCAAAAACGGCGGACAAAACAGTACGCGGCGGCAGTACAAAAAACGGGCACAACATCGCCTGCGACGTCATGCTCGCACAATGGCGCTAATTATAAGCAAACGCACAATCGCCTTTCGTTTGGATATTTTTCGAGATTGTTCCTGTTTCTTTCCGAAGAAAAGCGAGAAGAATTCGCGCTCCGGCTGTAGACTAAAGCGCACATCGGTATTGAACGCTTTTCGCTATTTTTCCTCATGACCGCCAACGTACGCATCACGCGCGCCAATGCACGTTCCTTTGCCCAGATCAGTCTTGACCGAACCATGTCGGAAAACCTCGGTCAGGAGCTCTTCGACGTTCGGCGTATCGCCCGCGTGCTCCAGCCTCTGGCCAAGAGCCTCAATGTCGGTCTCAACGTCGCCGACATCCGCAATCTGCGCCGCGAAAACGGTGAAATCGTGATTCTGGTAAAGAACCCCGCGCAGCACGCTAAGCTGCGTCAGGTGCTGCCCAGGCTGCAGATGAAACTTGAAGAAGCGGGGTATCGCGATCAAATCAAGCTGCGGATCAATCCGCCCGTTCCGGGGCCTGAGCTGCGGCAAAACCTTGCGCTCGGGCAGCCGCGAAGCGCTTCGGAGCAGAGCATCGAAACCATTCGCAAAAAAGCCGAGAGCTTGAAGCCCTCGGCTGTGAAAGATGCATTGGCGTCACTGGCAAAAACGCTCGAAGCAGTGACCCCGCCGAAATCCTAAATAGCGGCGCTGGCGTAATCTCCCGCAACCGATTCGTCTTCCTTGAACGGACGGTTGGAGGCCTTCACCTCGGCAATTTCCCAAGAAGAGGGATCGGCCAAAAGCGCACGAAGCAACCGATTGTTGAGTGCATGACCCGACTTGTAAGCCACGTAGCGCGCCAGCAGCGGGTGACCGAGCACATACAGATCTCCCATGGCGTCGAGCATTTTGTGCTTGACGAACTCGTCGTCGGAACGAAGACCGCCCACGTTGAGCACGCGGAATTCATCCATCACGATGGCGTTCTCAAGCGTGCCGCCCTTAGCCAGCCCCATGGAGCGCAACAGCTCCACTTCGGAGACAAAACCGAAGGTGCGGGCGCGGCTTACGGCCTGCTCGTAGGTTTCCTGCCCCAGATCAACAACGGCGTGCTGCACGGTTGAGTCAATAGCGGGATGACCGAAGGCAATCGTGAAGTCGAGGATCATGCCCTCGTGCGGTTCCAAACGCGCCCACTTGTCTCCGTCTCGCACTTCAACGGGCTTTTTTACGCGCACAAAGCGTCGCGGCACAGGCTGCTCAAGAATGCCGGCACTGCGAATGAGATAAACAAAGGAAGCCCCCGATCCATCCATGATCGGAATTTCCGGCGCATTGATCTCGATGATCAGGTTGTCGATCGCCAGCCCGTTCAAGGCACTCATCAAGTGCTCGATCGTCGAGACGATCACCTTGCCTTCGTTGAGCGTCGTTGCCATGCGCGTGTCGTTGACGGACTCGGCGCGGCTCGGCAGATCCACGGGCGGCGTCACGTCGACGCGGCGAAAAACAATCCCGTTGTCAGGCGGCGCCGGACGCATGACAAGCTTCACTTTGCGGCCGGAATGCAGTCCGATGCCGACCGCCGAAATCGTCTGCTTGATCGTTCGCTGCTTGATCATGCCCGACTGCTGTTACTTGTTGTTGCGCAGAATGCTCGGAACGCCAGCAAGGTAGGGCGCATCCGTCGAACCGGACGTATTGCCCCACACATCGGGTTCGGCCGAGCTCGGCTGCTGAACGGGTGCCGCGGGCTGAGAGGCGGGTTCATAGCGCGGTTCGGACGCCGACGGTGCAAAGGACGGAGCCACGACTACGGAAGGCGCAACCGCGGGCTGAGCAACGGATGCAGCAGGAGACTGAACAATCGACGTCGGCTGCTGAACCGGGCGAGCGTTCGACGGGAAAACATCCGGCCACTTTGCGTCGCTCGGAGCTTGCTGCGCATCGGACACTGGGCGATCCAGACCGGTTGCCACCACCGTGACGCGCAGCTCTTCGCCCATTTCGTTGTCGAAGGCCGTACCGATAAGCTGGATGGCATCCTTGCTCACGAAGTTCTTCATTACGGTCATGACCTGACGAACTTCGGCCTGCGTCATCGTGTCGGCCGATGCCGTCACGTACACGAGCAGACCGCGAGCGCCCTGCAGATTGGCGCCTTCGAGCAGCGGGCACGCAATGGCCTTTTGAGCCGCCTCGCGAGCGCGATCCGCGCCGGAAGCGGTTGCGGTACCCATCATGGCGGTGCCGCGTTCGCTCATCACCGTGCGCAAGTCTTCGAAGTCGACGTTGATGAGACCCGGCGTGTGGATGATTTCGGCAATGCCGTTACAGGCCTTGTAGAGCACATCGTCGGCCGCTGCAAAGCATTCAACCATCGTGGCATTGTCGCCCACTTCCTCTTCGAGCTTGTCGTTGAGAATCACGATGAGGCTGTCGACCTGCTCCTTGAGGTTTTCGATACCCGCCTGAGCCTGACGCATACGACGGGAGCCCTCAAATTCGAAAGGCTTGGTGACGACGGCAACAGTGAGAATGCCGAGCTCCTTGGCAACCTTGGCAATAACGGGAGCCGCACCGGTACCGGTGCCGCCGCCCATGCCGGCCGTAATAAAGAGCAGGTGCGTGCCTTCGAGCGCTTCACGGATCTGATCCGTAGCCTCCATGGCTGCAGCAGCGCCCACCTCGGGCTTGGCTCCGGCGCCCAACCCGGTCTTGCCGAGCGGAATCACGATGTCGGCTCGAGAGCGATTGAGAGCCTGCTGGTCGGTATTGGCCGCAATAAAAGTAATGCCCTGAGCCTTTTTGTCGATCATGTGCTCGACGGCATTACCGCCGCCACCGCCCACACCGATGACCTTAATGCACGCATTAAAAACCGGAATGGGGCTTTCAGGAGCAAAATCAAAAGACATTCGCTGTTCCCTTCTTATCCTTAAGCTCGCACGAGGCGCCGCGGCCCGATTCGGTGAAAAACGCTTCCCCGTGCACTATGAAGTCATTTTGTGGATCGCATCCACGAATCTGTTAATTATCGCCGATTTTGCCGACGAAAAGGACCTTTTCTTCTAAGGAAGTTTGTCGCACGACGTTAATGTGCTCGCTAAACGAGTTCAAACACTTGGGGCGACCACTCGATTCGCCCCCGTCCATGCTCTTGCAGCCAATCGTTGGCCGCCCTGAAATGCCCGCAACCGATGAAGGGAACAGGCGGGCGACGCGCCGAAAGCGGCGACGGATGATTGCTCATAAGGACCAGTACGTCCGTCCTAGCCTTCGTTTCAATCAGTTCCTTCTTCTTTTGTGCGCTGGCTCCCCAGAGCATGAAAACGACAGGTTTGCCTTCCTCAAGCACCCGTTCGATCAACCGATCGGTAAGCACTTCCCAGCCTTTGCCTGCATGCGATTGCGGAGCCCCGTCCTCAACGGTAAGGGTCGCGTTCAAAAGCAGGACACCCTGCTTAACCCAATCGGACAAATCCCCCGACGGCAATGACTGCCCCTCACCCTCTTGAGCAATTTCCTTGAAAATGTTCTTGAGGCTCGGCGGAAGCTTCTTGAGAGTTGCAGGAACCGAAAAAGCCATTCCCATCGCCTGTCCCGGTCCATGATAGGGGTCCTGTCCCAGTATCACAACGCGTACGTCTTCGGGCGCAGCAAGCCGCAGCACGCGGTACGGGTCCGTCGGGTACACAACGGCACCCGCTTCAATGCGCTGCCGCAGGAAATGAAGCAGACTTGTTCCGTCCTCGGAATCAAAAAAGCGGCTCAGTTCATCCTGCCAGGCCGGCAACAGGCCGTTGATATCAAATCGCTTCACAAGAGAGCTCCAAACAACTGCTGCATTGCGACGCCGGGCGAAGCCTCACGCATGAAAGCCTCACCCACCAAGAAGGCCTTGACGCCGGCATCTCTCAGCCGCGTGACATCGGCAACGGTGCGAATGCCGCTTTCGGTCACCAAAAGCCGATTGGGCGGCACCAGGTGCATCAAGGCAAGCGTTTGATCTACGCTCGTCATAAAAGTGCGCAAGTTGCGGTTATTGATGCCGATAAGGGGATTTCCCGGCAATTTCAGCGCGCGCGCAATTTCCTCTTCATCGTGAGTTTCCACCAACACATCCATGCCGAGCGACTGAGCGCAAACCGTCAATTCGTGAGCTTTAGCGTCATCCAGAGCGCGCATGATCACCAATACGGCGTCCGCCCCCATCGCCCTCGCCTCATAGATCTGGTACACATCGATCATGAAGTCCTTTCGCAGCATCGGGATATCGACAGCTCGGCGCACGGAGGCAAAAACCTCGTTTGACCCCATAAAGAACTCCCGATCCGTCAAAACCGAAAGGCAGGCCGCGCCGTGCTCGGCGTAGTCCGTCCCTGTTTCCGCAGGACGGAAGTTGTCGCAAATCACACCCTTGCTCGGGCTGGCCTTCTTTACTTCGGCAATGACGGCAGGCAGTCCGACCTGCACCTTATTGACCAACGCCCGCGCAAAACCGCGTGCAGGAGCCTGTGCCGCCGCAGCGCTTTTAACAAGCTCAAGCGGCCACAGTGCTTTCGCCTCACTTACCTCTCGGCCCTTGACCGTGAGAATTTTTTCCAGAATGTCGGCCATTGTTTTTCTCTGCGTTTGTTCCTGTGCCGTTACGGGACACGACGTAAGATCCGAAGATTCTACTTGCAGGCCACACATGCCCGAGCGACGGAAGCATCCTTTTCGATGCCAATTAGGAAAATCAGATTGTCCAAAAATGCAGGCGAATTCGAGTCCCTCCTCGGCACTACGAAATTTTTTCGGAAAAAATTTGCAAGACAAAGAAGTTTTCTTATAATGCGTGATTCCCGCGGGGTGTAGCGCAGCCCGGTAGCGCGCCTGCTTTGGGAGCAGGATGTCGGGAGTTCGAATCTCTTCACCCCGACCACCGGACACCGCCGCCCGTAGCTCAGTTGGATAGAGCATCGGCCTTCTAAGCCGGCGGTCGCAGGTTCGATTCCTGCCGGGCGGGCCAAAAATTCGGATGGTGCGAATAGCTCAGTTGGTAGAGTCCCGGATTGTGATTCCGGTTGTCGTGGGTTCGAGTCCCATCTCCCACCCCAGAATTCAAACCTCCAGCTCCCGTAGCTGGAGGTTTTTCAAAATCAGAATAGCCCGGGTGGCGGAATGGTAGACGCAGAGGATTCAAAATCCTCCGCCTAATAAGCGTGAGAGTTCGAGTCTCTCCTCGGGCACCATTCAAGGACCTCTTGCAGCGAACTGCAGGAGGTTTTTTCTTTTTGTTGCAATTGAAGTGGTATGGATTTTTTGGACACATGGAGTCCAAACATGTATCACATACCACAAGAGATCAGACAACAAGCCTGTGAGGGGCTTTTGCATTTCTACCCCAAAAAGACGCTGGCCCGAGAACTAGGGGTCTCGGTTGGAGCAATTCAAGCATGGGCAATTTTCACTAACAATGGCTTCTTCGATTGGGTAAGCAATCGCGTGGTTAGCCAGCGTAAAGAGCTCCTTCACCAAGCGGTCGATTACTGGTTTGCTCAATATCCGATTGGTTACACCGATGTGGCCAAACAATTCGGCATTAGGCCAAGCACACTCTATGCCACCATTCAGCGAGCTGTTGCTAGACTCCGGAACAGTTGCGCCCAAAACGCATTCGTTTCTGGGACGCTCAGACAACAACAGCTCCAGGAAAATTCAAGATGGCCGTCGAGAAACTTTCGGATATCCCAGCCGATCGCCCGTTAACCACTGCCGAAAGAAAGGCGCTTTTTGAAGAACTCAAGGATGCCAAAACCCGTTTGGTTTGCGCGGAATCTTTGTTGGAAGTCGCCGTAGAGAGCTGCAAAGACGAGCTCAAAAAAAAAGAGTTGCAGCGGCAGTTAGAGCTCACGAGAAAGGCTTTGAAATCGCTCGGATCTGTCGGGTGATGGAAATCCCAAGAAGTACGTTCTACGCCACGCAGGAAACGACTCCGAAGCAAGTCAAGGATGAAGCACTCGTCAAACAAATCAAAGAGATTCAAAACGAGTACTTCTTCACGATCGGACGCCGTCGAATGGGAACATTGCTCAAGCGACGCTTTGGGATTACCGTTTGCGAAACGACGCTGCAGCGATTGATGAGCCGCCATGGCCTGACAGCCCGAATCCGACAGGTGCGCAAGGCAAAGCCGCACGCAGGAAAAGCTACCCAACAGCAGCTCCCCGACAATTTGCTCGACCGTAAGTTTCAGGCCGACAAGCCGTTGCACCGAATGGTGACGGATGTGACATATGTGCCGTACTTCGAAAACGGAGAGTGGCACTGGGGATACCTGGCGTTGGTACAGGATTTGTTTGATCGCTCCATTGTCGCCTGGGCCTATTCCAAGAAGCAGGATATTCGCCTGGCGATCGCGACGTTGCAAATCCTGTCGTTCCGCGGACTGGCCTCGGGTGCCATGCTTCATAGCGATCGAGGGAGCATCTACACGGCCAACATCTTCAGAGACTTGGCCGCGAAAATTGGGCTGACACAGAGCTATTCACGTACGGCAAACTGCTATGACAACGCGACGATGGAGTGCTTCAACGGTACGTTCAAGGTAGAAGCTCTGTACAACCCGCTGTTGCGTCTGGAAAAGCCAAGCTTCAGAGAGCAGAACGAGTTCATCGACCGCTACATCAAGTTCTACAACAAGGAGCGGCCCTGTTCGGTGATCGGGAATCTGACACCGGAGGAATATCGACAGAGTTACCTGGAGCAGAAAGGCCAGAGTATCGACGTGTAGAGCGTATGGCGGGTCAAGCCTGCAGCGCCATTTAATGGAGGGGACCCGCCGCAGCATGCGGTGGGGCGTAGGCCGTTCATTGGCGCGAAACGGCTTGACGCGCCGAAAGATCGCAAAATCGCGGCGCAGCCGGGGAAAGAAACATCTTTCCCCGGACTGCCCAGCGGCGAGCGATCAATAGGCGATCCTCGATCGCTTTGCCGAGTGTTTCACTGGAGAAAAATTTCTCGAAATTTCACCTTAAAATTCGTCCCCTGAATCTGTCCAGAATTCCGATACCAGTTCATTCCGACTGCAGTTTTTGGAACTTTCAAAATTCAGGCTAGGCTGAGCGCTACGGAACTTACACCGCTTGTGCTCCTACGAAGCCTCTCAGATCAGTTTGCAAACTGCGCAAATCAGCTTTGTGCAAAACGCTTAAATTCCGTGCTTTGACACTCCTAGAATAGGTTGATACTCCGTTTTGGAGTCAATCAAGGAGAGACAAAATGCAAATCAAGACAATGCTCGCGGGGCTAGCCGCTGTATGTGCGCTTTCGATGAGTGCCGCCTACGCCGGCGACAACTACTCTGTCGAACCTGCAGTCAAAAGCCTCAAATCCGTGCCGCAGCGCATTCTTCTGGTCGGCAACTCGTTCATGTACTACAACTGCGGCGTCAACGGCTACATCAGCGGTTTTGCCAAGGCGCAGAAGCAAAAACTTGCCACCTCGATGGTGACAATCGGAGGTGCCGGCTTGGATTGGCACGATGTCAAGAGCTATCTTCGTCCGAATGCCATTGCAAGCTACACGACCTTAAACGACGGCAGCAACAAACTGTCGTTTAACAACTACCCGGGCGGCAAGATTTTCGATGTGGTCGTACTGCAGGACAACAGCCAAGGCCCGACTCACCCGGAACTCAAAAAGTTCTTCAAGAAATACGCGGCCATCCACAGCAAAGACATTCGCGCCAAGGGATCGGAACCCGTATTCCTCATGACCTGGGCTTACAAGGGGCGTCCTGAAATGACCAAGCAGCTTGCCGATGCCACAATTTCAGTTGCCAACGAAAACAACGCGATGGTCATTCCCGTTGGACTAGCCTTTGCCAAAGCCACCGAAAAGCGTCCGCAGTTAAGCCTCATCGTCGCTGACAATCGTCATCCGACGGCTGCAGGTTCCTACCTTGAAGCTGCAGTGATCTACGCGTCTCTTACACGCAAGTCTCCCGTGGGTGCCGACTTCCTTGGCGGCTGTGAAAAGCCTCTGAAGGCAGAAGATGCCAAATTCCTGCAGGAAACAGCTTGGGAGACAGTGAAAAGCTTCTACTCGATGAAGTGATTCCGTTACCAAAGAGATGACAGCGCTGCACCGTGCTAGCACCTCCAAGGAGATGGGCGAAGTGCTTCGAACTTTCATCGCCTTCCCTCCTTAGAAAAGACGGAAGGCCCTTTCCGTTGACGCGGATTGGGCCTTTACCTTTGTTGGCTTTCGCGCTAACCCTGTAGGCCGTCCCTCGTTAGGTGTTCGAACGAGAGGCTTCTTATCCCCACTTCTCAACCGCTGCACCGTTCTAGCGGAACAGTTTTTTACCCATCGGCCACCTTGCTTGCTGGCATTTGCACACCCGACAAGCAGCCCCCCGACAAGCTAAAGTTTTGCCGGTCTAGTGAACAGCAATCGTTTTTACTTGGGCCCAGACTTCCATTCCAGGTTCAAGCTGTAGTTCATGCGCGGCACGCCCAGTGAGTTCCGCCATGATCGCGGCACCTTGTGACTCTACTTCCACAACTTTGCGGCTTACGTCCGCCCCATCCTGAATGGCTGTTATTCGACAGGCAAACACATTCTGAATACTTGTCTGCGAAGGCTTCTCCACAGAAAGCGACACGTCGTCGGCATTGATCATCAGGCGCACACTGCTGCCGATCGCGCCGCCCGTGTCCCGCACCCAGAAATGCATGCCGCCGCTCACAACCTTCATGAGTCCCCAAGCCGAATCCCGCTCCCGGACACTGCCGAGCACCAAAAGCGATCGTCCGGCCTTACGGCCCTTATTTTGCATCAGACGTAGCCATGCTTCGGCAACAGGACCGCTGTCGACAAGCTTGCCGTCGTCAATGACGGCCAATCGGTCGGCCAACCGCATCACTTCTTCTTCCGAATGCGTTACGTACAGTATCGGCAGATTGAGTTCGGTCTTGAGACGATCGATCCAAGGCATGATTTCCAGACGACGCGCATGATCCAGCGCCGCCAACGGCTCATCCATGAACAACGCAGTGGGCTTGATCGCCAATGACCGCGCAATGGCGCAACGCTGGCGTTCGCCACCGGAAAGTTCCGATGTACGGCGTTGCAAAAGATGCCCGATGCCGAGAAGCTCGACCGCATCGTCGAGCCTTTTTTCGCCGTCCTTGTCAGAAATGCGCTTGAGTCCGTAGCGCAGATTCTCCCGTACGTTCAGGTGGTCAAAGAGGCTCGCCTCTTGAAAGACATAGCCGATGCGGCGCTGATAAGTCGGCACGAAGATTTTCTTTTCATCATCCTGCCAAACCTGCCCAGCAACGCGGACATAACCTTGTGCCCGTTCAAGTCCCGCCGCGCTTCTCAAAATCGTCGTCTTGCCGCAGCCTGAAACACCGAAAAGCACCATTACGCCGCCCGAAGGGATCTTCAAGTCCACATCAAGCGCAAAGCCGGTGCTTCGCGCAAGCGTCAAACGGATGCGATCGTCACAGTTTTCGGTCATGGTTCGGAGTCAAAACAAAGGGAAAAAATCTGTTTCATGCCGCAACGCATCAGACAGGCGTAGCAGAAACATTCGCAACCTTGGCTCGGCGGTTAAAAAGCGTCACGAAAAGCAGCACCAGGAAGGAGAATACAAGCATGCCGCCCGCCAGCCAATGAGCATTGTCGTACTCCATGGCTTCCACAAACGTATAGATCTCGGTCGAAACCACCTGAGTCTTGCCGGGAATGTTGCCGCCGATCATCAGCACAACACCGAATTCGCCGATGGTGTGCGCAAACGTAAGCACCATAGCTGTCAGAAATCCAGGTCGAGCAAGCGGGATAACCACAGAGAAGAATGCGTCAAGCGGCTTGGCGCCGAGCGTAGCCGCTACTTCCATCGGTCGCTTGCCGATGGACTCAAACACCCCCTGCAAAGGTTGGACAGCAAAGGGTAGAGAATAGATGATGGATCCCACAACCAGCCCCGAGAAATTAAAGGTCATCAGACCCAGTCCCAGAGACTGCGTGAGCTGGCCGATGGGGCCGTGCGGCCCCATCGCAACCAGAATGTAAAAGCCAAGCACGGACGGCGGCAGCACCAAAGGCAACGTCACCACAGCGCCAATAGGCGCGCGCCAGGCGCTTTTTGTGCGCGCAAGCCACCAGGCAAGCGGCGTAGCAATCACCAAAAGAAACGCTGTCGTAACCGCGGCAAGCTTAAGGCTCAGCCAGACGGGTTCAAGTGATATGTCGTCCATCTATATGCGTGCTTGGATTCATTGAGGCGAAAGCAAAATTACTTGTCGCCGTAGCCGTAGTCAAGCTTGACCTTGGCAGCTTCCGGTCCCTGCAGGAACTTCAGGAAGGCCTTGGCAGCATCCTGATTCTTGCCCTGCTTCAGGAGCACGGCGTCCTGGGCAATCTTGCCGTAGAGGTCAGCCGGAACAACCCAGCCGGAACCCGAGGTGATCTTGCCGTTCTTGTAGACCTGGCTCAGAGCCACAAAACCGATATCGGCATTGGCAGTCTTCACAAAGTTGAACGTCTTGCCGATGTTATCGCCTTCGACAAACTTCGGCTTCACCTGATCAAGAAGCTTCAGAGAGGTCATTGTTTCGTAGGCTGCCAGCCCGTAGGGAGCGAGCTTGGGATTGGCAACGGCGCACTTATTGAAGTCACCCGAAGCCAGAAGCGCCTTGCCGTCCTTGATCTTGCCTGCGTCCGAGCTCCACAGCACGAGCTTGCCGACCGCATAGGTAAAGCTCGAGCCGGCCACGCCGTAACCTTCGTCAATCGCCTTCTTCGGCGTCTTGGCGTCGGCAGCAAGCAGAACATCATAGGTGGCGCCGTTCTTGATCTGACCGTAGAACATACCGGTCGAACCGAAGCTCAGAATAAGCTTATGTCCGGTCTGCTTTTCAAAGATCGGAGCAAGCTCCTTGGCAGGAGCCGTAAAGTTGGCGGCAACCGCCACCTGCACTTCCGCGGCGCTCACGCCCACGACGGTTCCGAGCAACGCAACTGCAACCGCGGTCTTGACAAATTTCATGTTGTTCTCCTCAATACACAAAACAAACCGTCGGCTCTGCAAAATCATTGCGGTGTCAGAGCAACCGACGGCCATTCAAACTTTGAATAACGCAACGTTATCATATTTTTGAATAACGAAATATCGCTCCGACAAAAAGCAAGTTTCAGCAAACTTACTTTTCCGCAAATGGCCTACTTCGAAGCTCTCCTGTCTTAAACTAGCGCTGTTAACCACAAGGAAGTCCCGACATGACATCAGCCGACGCCGAAAACTTCAACGAAAATCCGTCTCAATTGGTCGCAGCTCCGATTGCGCTTACCCGTCAGCTCGAACAGCTCGTCGACAAGCGCATCAATATCCTGCGTCGCATTCACGAAACGGGGTCCATTTCGGAAGCGGCTCGTTTATCGAACGTGTCCTACAAGGCGGCTTGGCAGGCCCTCGAAACGCTTGCCAATCTCGCCGGCGTCCCTCTGGTGGAAAAAGAGGTCGGAGGCAGCAAAGGCGGCGGAACGAAGCTCACTGCCGCGGGCCTCACCGTGCTTGAACTTTCCGAAAAACTCACGCAAGCCCGCGAAGCCGTGCTTATGGAATTCGCCTCCCGCGTCACGCCCGAACTCGTGCCGCTGAGCTCTGCGACGCTTCGTACTTCGATGCGCAATCAATTTCCCGTCACAATCATGCACATCGCCCGCGGCCCCGCTCTTGTACGCGTGTCCATGCGCATTGACGAAAGCAATTCGCTCAAAGCCACGCTGACTCAAGAAAGCGCCCAGCTTCTCGGGCTCGGTCAAAACGAAAAAGCGCTTGCTCTATTCAAGGCAACAAGCGTCGAAATCGCACATCGAGTCGAACCGATCAAAGGCTCGAGCGTTGTCTCGGGTACCGTCATCCGCAGTGCGCGTCAGGATAAAGGCGGTGAAATCACGCTACGCTTGGCCGGCGGTACGTCTCTTGTGGGCTTTGCCCGCGCCGGACACGGCTTAAAGCTCGGCGACTATGCTGAAGCCTTGGTACCGGCCCAGACCGTGGTCGTCGCGCAGATTGCCTAGGCCAAGACGAACGATTGAGCAGGCCGCTCTCCAGAAAAGGCTCGTTATTCCGTTCAAACATAGGTAGGAGCGCCTAGCTACACAACAGGCCAAACCTGAAATTTGACGTAAATCAAACCAAAACCCGCTCTCCGGCTTCAGGTTTGGTTAAGCGAGGTTTATGATTGCGGCCTAACCCTAACCTCGCGGTCGAATGTCCTTGTCCTACCTCACTCTGCGGACAACATTCCTTAAGCACCGCAGAGACTTCGCCGTCGACGATAAAACCAGAACTTCAGACGGCGATGCTGCAAGGAAAATCAACAAGGAGGATTTCAGATGTCTAACAACAAAAACGGCAAGTGGTATGCAGCCGGCCTCGTTTTGGTCGGCGCCGTGATCGGCGTGGCCCTCGTGAGCGCCGGTACGTCCGTCGTTCATTGGTCGGGCTCCACTCAGTTCTGCGGTACGTTCTGCCACTCGATGGACGCTGCCTACGCTTCCTACAAGAAGGGCCAGCACGCCCAGACCAATTCGGGCTTCAAGGCCGAATGCGTAGACTGCCACCTGAAGTATGAGTCCGTGCACTCCATCAGCCAGGCTCAGGTTGTCGGCCTGCTCTGGCACAAGGCCGTTTCCGGAACCAATTCTCTGTGGGGCGAAATCCGCGGTACGCTCAACACGCCCGAAAAGCAGATTGAAAAACGCGGCGAAATGGCCGAAGCCGTCCAGAAGTGGATGCTCTCCGTCGACTACATCACCTGCCGCGGCTGCCACGATGTCGGCAACATGAAGGTCAACCCGGCCAAGCCCATGGTGGCTCCGATGCACAAGGCCTTTGCCGAACAGCCCAAGACCGACTGCGTGGCCTGCCACACGACCGCCGGCCACAAGTACGAATAATTCGTACGCCGGTTGACAACTCGGCTTTCCGAACGCCTGCACGCCCGTATGCGCGCAGGCGTTTTTGTTTGTTTTGCGTGTGCCTTCGGCGCGGTACAATCCTTTGTTGATTTCGGTCCGGCACATAAGCCGACCGACTCCGTTTTTTGTATCGGCGACACTCTCCATTGAGCTTTGCCTTCGGAAGTCTTCATGCAGTCTCAGGAACACACCACCGTTTACCGCAAGGACTATCGTCCGTACACGCACAGCATCGACTCGGTCGAGCTTGACTTTGTTCTCAATCCCGAATCCACGACGGTCACCTCCAGCATGGTTGTGACGCCCCTGCGAGGCGCTTCGACAACCGATTTGGTGCTTGACGGCGGACGCGACCTCTTCATCGAAAAGGTTCTGATTGACGATCAGCAGGCAAACGAACGCTTTCAGGTGAGCCCCGGCAAGCTCACGATCAAAAATATTTCGCGCCAGTCGCGAGTGACGATTGTCAATCGCATCGTGCCCGTGAACAACACGTCGCTTTCGGGCATCTACATGAGCCGCGGCGCGTTCATGAGCCAGTGCGAAGCACAGGGATTCCGCAACATCACTTATTGGCCCGATCGCCCCGATGTGATGAGCCGCTTTACGGTGACGATTCACGCCGATAAGACTCAGTACCCGGTGCTCCTTTCAAACGGCAACTTGGTGGCCGAAGGCGAAGAAGCCGACAACCGTCACTGGGTGCGTTGGGAAGATCCCTTCAAAAAGCCGAGCTACCTTTTTGCCTTGGTCGCGGGAGACTTCGTTGCACGCGAAGCCAAAATCAAGACCAAGAGCGGACGCGAAGTTCTGCTGCAGGTGTGGACCGAGCAAAAGAACTATCCCAATTCCGAGCACGCACTGGAAAGTCTTAAGAAAGCGATTGCTTGGGATGAGCAGCGTTGGGGACTTGAACTAGACCTTGATCGCTTCATGATCGTGGCAACCGACGACTTCAACTTCGGCGCCATGGAAAACAAGGGTCTCAACATCTTCAATTCTCGTTATGTGATGGCCTCGCCGACGATAGCCACCGATACCGACTACCAAAACATCGAGTCGATCGTCGGCCACGAATACTTCCACAACTGGACGGGCGACCGAATCACGCTGCGCGACTGGTTCCAGCTCACGCTCAAGGAAGGTCTTACGGTCTTTCGCGAACAGGAATTCACTGCCGACATGCAGCCCGACGAATCGAGCCGCGCCGTCGAGCGCATCCGTACGGTGCGTGCGCTTCGCAACGGTCAGTTCCCGGAAGATGCCGGCCCCATGGCGCACGCCATTCGCCCCGAGAGCTATCAGGAAATCGACAACTTCTACACGATGACCGTGTATGAAAAGGGCGCCGAAGTCATTCGCATGCTGCAGACGTTGCTCGGTAAAGACGGCTTTAAAAAGGGCATGGATCGCTACGTACAGCTCTTTGACGAATCGGCCGTCACCTGCGACGACTTCATCCGCGCAATGGCCGACGCCAATTCGACCGATCTGAGCAACTTCAGCCTGTGGTGGTCGCAGGCGGGCACCCCTCGCGTTTCCGTTGAAACAAGTTGGGACCAGGAAAAATCCACCTTCACGATCCGTGCCTCTCAGTCGACTCCGCCCACGCCGGGACAGCCCGAAAAGTTCCCGCTCGTCATTCCGATTCTCGTGGGCCTCATCGGCAAGGACGGCAAAGATCTGCCTTTGAAGCTCGTCGACTCCGACGACGACCCCGTCACCACCGCCAAGCTAGTGCTCGAATCGAGCGACGACGAATGGACGTTTGAGGGCATCACCGAAAATCCGGTTCTCTCGCTAGGCCGCGGCTTCTCGGCGCCGGTCATCTTCGACTACGCCTACACGCTGCAGGAGCTTCAGTTCCTTGCGCTCAACGATTCGGACGGCTTCAACCGCGCCGACGCCTTCGAGCGCCTGATGCTCGCCGTCCTGAACGACGTTGCGGACATGATCGAAAACGGCACCGAACCCGACGTGCACGGCACGCTCGTTTCCGCGTTCGAAGGCATTCTCACCAATACGAACCTCTCGCCCGAATACCGCGCGACGGTTCTGACGCTTCCGAGCGAAAAGGCCATTGCCGCACGCCGCCCGATGATCAACCCGCAGACCATTCGTGAGGCCCGCATCTTCGTCATGGAAACGCTCGGCCGCAAGCTCTCCCACAAGCTCGGTCAGCCGCTGCGTGCGGAAAATATCCGCAACATGACGCTGCAGCAGTACAAGTTCGATCCGAAGGAAGCGGGCAAGCGCGCAATCTGCAATCTCACGCTCGAATACTGGCTTGCGGGCGGCAACGCCAAGGCTCTTCTGGATGCACGCGACCAATTCGACTACGCCGACAATCTCACCGATCGGTTGGCTGCGCTGCGCATGATTGTCAACAGCCAGAGTCCGGCCAAGCTTGACGTTCTGAACGCTGCCGGCAGACTTTGGGGCGACGAGCCGCTTCTGATCAACAAGTGGTTTACGGTACAGGCGACGGCTCGCGTTTATCCCAACGAATGTTCGGTGCTCGAGCGCATCAAGTCCCTGATGCAGTGCCCGGTGTTCTCGCTTAAGAACCCCAACAACGTCTACGCCCTCATCAATGCGTTCTTTACCGCCAACGAAGCGGAATTCCACCGTCCCGACGGTGCGGGCTACGACTTCTGGGTTGAAACGGTGCTGCAGCTTGATGCAATCAACAGCCATGTCGCTGCGCGTCTGGCTCGAGCTCTCGACAACTGGCGCCGCTACACGCCCGAACTGGCGCGCTTGATGCACGCCGCACTCACCAAGGTCGCCAATACGGAAAACCTTTCTGCCGGCGTTCGCGAAGTCGTGCAGAAGGCTCTGAACAATCACTAATTCTTGCAGCTAAAGAGAAGCGTTATGCAACAGATCACCTTAAGCGAAATGCTCGCCGGCGAAGTCAAGAACAACGGTCTTGACGAAAAGCTCGCCAAATTGATCGAGACCGTCGCCGCCTGCGGCGTCGAAATCAGCTCCGAAGTTTCCTGCGGCGCTCTGATGGGTGTGCTCGGTCTTGCCGGCAGTGAAAACGTGCAGGGCGAAGAACAGAAAAAGCTCGACGTCATCAGCAACGAAATCGTCACCAAGGCCGTGCTGGATTCCGGCGTTGTGGCCGCCTGCGCTTCCGAGGAAATGGATCATTGCGTGCCGGCCGAAAGCACCGAACGTCGTCCGTACCTCATTTGCTACGATCCCCTTGACGGCTCAAGCAACATCGACATCAACGTCTCGATCGGCACGATCTTCTCGATCCTGCCCAACCCGCATGATGATGCCGCCGCACCGACCGATGAAGACTTTCTGCAGCCGGGCGACCGTCAGCTCGCCGCGGGCTACATCATGTACGGTCCGCAGACGCAGATGGCGCTTACGCTCGGCCGGGGCGTCGTGATGTTTACGCTTGATCCGCGCACCAACACGTATATCCTCACGAACGACAACGTCAAAGTCTCCGAACAGGCCAAGGAATTTGCGATCAACTGCTCGAACATGCGCCACTGGGAAGCCCCCGTGCGCCGTTATGTCGAAGAACTGCTGGCGGGCACTACCGGAGTGCGCGGCAAGGACTTCAACATGCGCTGGGTGGCGGCTATGGTTGCCGAAGTACACCGCATTCTCTGCCGCGGAGGCATTTTCATGTATCCGCGCGACAACCGCGATCCCTCCAAACCCGGCAAGCTTCGTCTCATGTACGAAGCCAACCCGATGTCCTGGCTCATGGAACAGGCCGGCGGCCGTGCCACCAACGGCTATCAACGCATTCTCTCAATTCAACCCGAAAAACTGCATCAGCGCGTTGCCGTTTTCCTCGGCGCTAAGGAAGAGGTGGAACTTGTGACGTCCTATCACGGTTAACCGCTTTCGACACTGTCATCCTGCTTCGGAACGCTCCGCTAGTCGGAGCGTTCTGCGTTTTCGGCTTACTTTTACAACGCGCCGAGAATTACCTCTAATTAAGTAGAATCATCAGAGAGCTTTGTCTATCCTCTCGAAATGGGGCCCTCTGAACTTCATATTTTTTCGTTTTAAATCAGAATCCAAGACATACATATAACTTGCAATCAATTTAATCAATAGATTTTTAAGTATTTGATTTATCGCATTAAAAGCGCAACAATTCCACCAAAAGGAGGAGACTCCCCCTACACCTCAACATCAAACGCGCAAGGGTTTGCAGCGCCAACGGCATACAAATCGACGCGAGGAGAAATCGCAATGGACAAAACGGAACTGAGTACCCGTTTCACCGACACCATGGCGAAGTTCACGGCCTACTTCGGGAAACACCTGCCCGACGACGTGCTCGCCAAGCTCAAGGAAATGAGAACGAAGCAGGACACGCATCTTGCGAAAGTCATGTACGACTCGATGTTCACCGACCTTGAACTCGCCGACAAACTGAACGTTCCTTTCTGCCAGGACACGGGCGTGATCCAGTACTGGATCGAATGCGGCTCCGAGTTCCCGTTGATCGGGCAGATGCAGGAATGCCTCAAGGAGGCTACGATCCGCGCCACCAAGGAAGCCCCGCTGCGCCACAATGCCGTGCAGATCTTCGACGAAAAGAACACGGGCAACAACACGGGCGTGCGCATTCCCTGGATTGACTGGGAAATCATTCCGGGATCGGATCAGTGCACGATTCACGGATACATGGCCGGCGGCGGATGCTCGCTTCCGGGCACGGCCAAGGTTCTGATGCCGGTTGAGGGCTACGAGGGCGTCGTGCGTTTTGTCTTCGACAACATCTGCGATCGCGGCATCAACGCTTGCCCGCCGCTGCTCGTGGGCATCGGCATTGCCGGTTCCGTCGAAGTCGCCGCCAACCTCTCCAAGAAGGCTCTGATGCGCCCGATCGGTTCTCGCAACAGCAATCCGCGCGGCGCCGAATTCGAACAGATCATCGAAAAGGCCCTCAACGACATCAACATCGGTCCGGGCGGCCTCACCGGCGCTATGTCCGTCATGGGCGTTCACGTTGAGCAGGCGGCGCGCCATCCTTCGTGCCTTGCAGTCGGCCTTTCCGTCGGCTGCTGGGGCCATCGCCGCGCCACCATCCGCTTTAACGCCGACATGTCCTATGAAATGATCTCGCACAAAGGAGTCACGCTGTGAGCAAGAAAATTCTGACCACGCCGATTCGCAGTGAAGACCTCGAAGACATCCGCATCGGCGACATCATTTATCTCAACGGTTATCTCGTGACCGCACGCGACTGCGCGCACACGCGTCTTGTCAAACACGGACGAAAGATTCCGGTCGATCTCGCAGGCAAGGCGATTTTCCATGCCGGTCCCATCATGGTCCCCGATGAAAGCGCCGGCAGCGGCTACCGCGTCGTCTCGATCGGACCGACCACTTCCATGCGCATGGAGAAGTTCGAAAAGGAATTCATCGAGCAGACCGGCGTTAAGATCATCGTCGGCAAGGGCGGCATGGGTCCCAATACGGTGGCCGGCTGCAGCCAGTACAAGGCTCTGCACTGTGTCTTCCCGGGCGGCTGTGCCGTACTAGCAGCCCAGTGCGTTGAAGAGGTCGAAGACGTTCAGTGGCCGGAACTGGGCATGCCCGAGTCGCTTTGGGTGATGCGCGTAAAGGAATTCGGCCCGCTGATCGTTTCGATCGATACGCACGGCGGAAATCTCTTCGAGCAGAACAAGAAGGTTTTCAACGAACGCAAAGCCCCGATCGTCGAGGAAGTGATCAAGAAAACCGAGTACATCGACTGATGCTCTAGGGCGCGCGAGAGCGCTTCTCGCCTTCCGCGCCCCTTTCCACCGTCACAGCCGCAGTTTGGCATCAAGTCTGCGGCTTTTTGCTGCATCGCACCTAGCCGTCGGCGAATTCGCTTTCGGCAACGCGCCGCATCACTTCAATGAGGCTGCGTGCAGCCTTGGACAGATAGCCGTCCTTGCGGTAGGCCGCCACCACCATTCGATCGGGCCGAGCCGGTTCAATCGTGAAGTAGCGCACGGGCTGAGCCGGGCGGCAGCGCTTGGCCAACGTCTGCGTCACAAACGTCGCGCCGAGACCGGCGCTTGCCAGATGCAGCGCCGCTACGGGCGACTCGCTTTCGAGCATCACGCGCGGCGTCGTGCGTGTCGCACGGCACAAGTCCTCGTAAAGATTGCGGAATTTCTGTCCCTGCTTGATGATGATGAAGGGCTCTCCGTTGAGCCGAGTAAACGGCATGACGGCATAGCCGCCGCCGGCGGGCTGCGCAACGGTCTTGGCTGCACGCGCCTCCGGACTCATCGCAAGCAGATAGCGCTCGCGGAAAAGTTCGGCATATTCGAGTTCGGATCGGTATAGCGGCGCGATCACGAGACTCAGATCGGTCACGCCGTCGTAGGCATAGTCTTCAAGCTCCTTTGTGGTGCCTTCGGCAAGCGAGACCGTCACGCCGGGATACTCGCGCCGAAAGATCGGCAGCACCTCAGCCAGGAAGAACGTGGAACGATAGTGCGATGAGCCGATCGTGACGTGTCCTCGAACGCCGTCGCCGATGTCGCAATAAGTCTGGCGCGCTTCTGCCGCAGCTGTTCGATTTCATTTTCCGTCTTCATGAAGCATTCGCCGGCGTATGTAAAGCGCAGCGGCTTAGCGGAACGGTCAATGAGCTTGGCGCCGACTTCCTGTTCGATGCGATGCAGGAACTGAGAAATAGAAGGCTGCGAAATCTGCAGCACGCGCGCAGCACGCGAAAACGAACCTTCGGTAACGAGGGCGTTTAAATATCGGTATACGTTGCCCGCCATTGGATAACCTCGGTCGTTGAATAAAGATTTTCGGATGACATGCCGCTTGACGCGGCGCGCCTTTTATCGCTCGGCTGTCGGCTCTTCCTTGGGAGCCGGCGTTTCTGCAGACGCACTCGGCGCCTGCAGCTGCGGCTTATCGTCCTTACGCTCCTGCTTGTGCTGTTTGCCGCCCAAAAAGCTGAAAAAGCCCCCGCTCTTCTTGGGCTCGGGTTCGGGAGGAAGCTCGGGCGCCGGACCGATCTGAGCCTTATCGGCTATCTGCTCAACGCGAAGCGTCAGTTTTTCCAGCGCTTTCTCAACTGCTTCCAATCGCTTTTGAGCATCCTGAGCGCTTGCGGCAGGCACGGCCACCGCTTCTTTGATTCCCGCAAGGAGTTCCTCGCGATTCTTCGTCATCTCTTGGCGCAAGCTTTCCTTGGTTTGCTCCAGGCGGGACATTTCCGCATGATCGGCAAGCGACTTATTGGCATTGGCCTCTTTATAGGCGCGGCGAATTTCAACAAGCGTCGATGCCTGCTGCATCAGCGCCCAGGCAATGCCGAACAGCCACAATCCCCCGAGAATCATCAAAAGGATGAGCCCCAACGGCGCCTGCACCTCGTTAACGATCAAATTCACCGGAACCGGCGCCATGATGCCGTTCCAGTTGAGAATGAGGAATATCAGCGCGAGCAGGCTCAAAATGGCAAGGACTACAGAGCGCAGCGTCATAAAACCACCGAAAAAAATCAAAGTCATCCAAACAAAAGCTGCAGACGGCAAACCCGTCGGCTTTTGCCATAACACGTTGATTATAGGCCGACGAAGTCCTTTCCATTTAAGCCTGACGGTTTAACGTCAAAGGCAATGCCCAAAAACACGCCGCCCCGTCCGTTGAATAACAGCGAACGAGGCGGCGCGAAGCAGATCGGATCAGTTGTTATTGAGCCATCGGGATAATGCCCGGATCGATAAACATCACTGCGATCGTAATCACGATGATGGAGACGATGTTGAGCCAGAAGCCCGCTCGGAGCATGTCGCCGATCTTGAGGCGGCCCGTGCCGAACACCATGGCGTTCGGAGGCGTGCCCACCGGCATCATGAAGGCGCAGCTCGTGGCCATCGTGGCACCGATCAAAAGCGACTGCGGGTTGGCGCCGATCGAGTCGGCCACGGCAGATACCAGCGGCATGAGCGTTGCGGCAAGCGCCGTGTTGGACGTGAATTCGGAAGCAAAGCACGCCAGAGTGGAAACGCCGCCGACAATTGCCCATTCGGGCAAGCCGCCGAGCGCCACCGCGGCTGCGCCCACTGCGTCGGCTGCGCCCGTGCGCTGGATAGCCGCCGCCATTGCGAGACCGCCGCCGAACAATAGCAGCACGTCCCAGGACACACCCTTGGCTGCACTCGACCAATCGAGCGCATGGATGCCCTTCTTGGCGTCAACCGGAATGATGAAGAGAATGATGCCCGCGGCCATGGCGATCACGGTGTCGCTCATGGGCTTGAGAGGCTTCATGCCGCCGATTTCCAGTCCGCGCAGGACCGGACCGAACGTCCAGAGCAAAGCAGCAGCAACGAAGACGATCAGCACTGTCCATTCGCCGCGCGTAAGCGGTCCGAGGTGCTTGATTTCGTTGGCAACCCATTCCTTGCCTCCGGGCAGATCACCCGGCTGATCGCGAAAGAGCACGAAAACAAGCAGCAAGTAGGTCGCAACAATCAGAATAGACATCGTCGGCAGCGAGATCGTCAGCCAGTCCACAAAGCTTACGGGATCGCCGTAGGTCTGCTCTACAAAGCGCGCAAAGATACCGTTGGGAGGCGTACCGATCAGTGTATAAACGCCGCCGAGAGACGCACCGTAGGCCACGCTAAGCAGCAAGCACACGCCGAAATTGCGCTCGGCCTTATCAATGGGTTGATCGACGCGGGTTGAACGCACCACGGCCATCAGCGCAAGCGCAATCGGAAGCATCATGGCCGCCGTCGCGGTATTGGAAACCCAGGCCGAAAGGAAGCACGTCGCAAGCATGATGCCCAGCACGATCTGCTTGGGCTTGGTCCCGACGATGCGAATCGTGTGCAGTGCAATGCGGCGGTCAAGACCCCAACGTGCGATGCCGGCAGCGATCAGGAAGCCGCCGAGGAAGAGATAGATCGTATCGTTGGCGTATTCCTTGAGCGTCTGCGCAGCCGTTCCAACCCCGAAAAGCGGGAAACACACGATCGGCAGAAGCGCGGTGACAGCAATCGGAACAGCTTCGGTAAACCACCAGATAGCCATCCAGAGCACCAAGCTCACGCAAGCGCGCGCCGCATGGCTGAGGGCAACGGTGTCGCCCTTGGCGCCGACATACGTTTCGGGAAGAATGAAATAAAGAGCCAGGGCAAGCAAGGGGCCCAGGATGAGAGGGATGACCTTGGACTTGTTGTCCAAGGCGCCGATCTCAATACTGGATTCGTGCATGATTGCCTCCTAAAAGGATAGGCAACTGTCTTTGAGGGTACGGCAATCTAGGGCCGTTCGACGGTTGCTCGAGGTTATTCTTGTCGACTGCCCCATGTTAAGAGCTTGTCGAGTTTTGATGTTAATCAACAAGAACTTGAGCTAAAACCCCACAAATACCGGGATAACCCTTATGAATTGCAAATTTTTTAGGTCAATTTGCAAACCTTACGGGATTACCCCACGACAGCCTTTAGATAGTCCCGCTTAGAGCGGCTCCGGACGCAAAAAACCGAACCCCGCGCAAGCGGAATTCGGTCTTTCTGAAAGTTTTTCCAAACGCTCCCCGAGCAAGGAGACTGCAACCCGGGGAGTCGTGCCGCCCTGAGGCAGCCGGAAATTACTTGGCGTACCAGTTGACGGTCGGCACGTAGCGGGTAGCGGCGTTGCCGGAGTCAACGAGTTCCTTGCCGTAGCTCCAGTAGGTATAGGCCGTCAAGGAACCGCAGCAGATCATCAGGAAGGCGATCACGAGCATGGCCTTGCGCAGACCGTGAGCGCGGCCCTTGATGACGTCCCACTTAACAGCGAGGCGATACAGGCCGATCATGCCGTGCAGTTCGGTCGCAACCAGGAAGATGAGCGTCCAGATCAGGCCGTTGTGATAGGTGTGAACGGACGACAGGTTGGGATCGATTTCGGACGGAGCCGTGAGCATGCCCATCACGTGCGGGAACACCATGCCGGTAAGGATGATGGCGGTCACGAACTGGATGAACCACAGGGAGGAGTCGGTGTGGTGCACAACCTTCACGTGAGCACGAATGTCGCGGAACTGCTTGTAGGAGGTCGGGAAGCGGCGAAGAGCGCACAGAGCGTGCAGGATCACGCACAGCGTGATGACGCCGACAAAGAGGAAGTGCATCCAAGCCTGTTCATGTTCGAACATGAAGGCGCCGCCGGAGGTCTGGATCAGGTTCCAGAACAGATCCTTGCCGACCTGAATGGAGCTCGTGAAGGCCATGTGGCAGAACAGGAAGATGCCGAGGATGGCACCGGTGACGGACTGCGTCACGTCAACGTATGCGGGCCACTTGCTTGCGCGCTTGGCATCCTTGAGGGTCACGCCGGCGATGACTTCGGGGCCGGTGGGGGTATGACCGTACTTGATGTTGTCGGGAGTCATAATCGATTTCCTTTTTATTAAATTGGCCGCAGGCAAGAGACACCCGCCCTGACCTTGATTTTGATGAGCGAATAATGCTCCTTTCAGACAGTTTTAATATTGATCCAGATCAAATATTCATAGGTTTGCGCCCGATCAGTTTTATCTTCGCGAAGGCGTTTTGAGGGTTATCACTAATAAGAAACCCCATTATTTCGATTCAAAATCCACAAAACAAAGGGTTAACCCTTAATTTTGCGAAAAATTCATTGCAGCTTACCGCCACGCGAACGACACTTGAGCTTGCTCGCATCCAGAGTCTTCTTGAGCCACTGTCCCGTAATGCTCGCCTTGCACTTGACAAGATCCTCAGGAACCCCCTCGAAAATCAATTCGCCTCCTCTGCCGCCGCCTTCCGGACCGATATCGATCACCCAATCGGCGCCGGCGATGACGTCCATGTTGTGTTCAATCACAACGACCGTATTGCCGAGTGCGGTGAGGCGCCGCAGCACGCGCATCAGTACCGCCACGTCTTCAAAGTGAAGCCCCGTTGTCGGTTCATCCAGAATGTAGAGCGTGCGGCCCGTATCGCGCCGAGCAAGTTCCTCAGCCAGTTTGATGCGCTGCGCTTCCCCTCCGGAAAACGTCACGGCGCTCTGTCCGAGTCTGATGTAGCCCAATCCAACCGCATCGAGCATTTCAAGCTTTCGTGCAATCGGCGCATGCACGGCAAAAAAGTCCTTGGCCTCGTTTACCGTCATGTCGAGCACATCGGCAATCGATTTACCCTTGTATTTCACTTCGAGCGTTTCTCGGTTGTAACGCCGCCCGCGGCAGACGGGGCAGTCGACGTAAACTGGCGGCAGGAACCCCATTTCAAATTTGATGCGTCCCTCGCCTTCGCAGGCTTCGCAAGCGCCGCCTTCGGTGTTGAAGCTAAAGCGCCCGGGGCCGTACCCGCGCTCCATTGCCGCAGGCGTCGCCGCAAACACCTCCCGCAATGGAGCCATGAGCCCCGTATAGGTTGCAGGGTTCGATCGAGGCGTCTTTCCGATGGCGCTCTGATCGACCTCAATCACCTTGTCAAAGAAATCCGCTCCCTCGATGAGCTCAAAATCCAACGGCTGCGTTTTGGCCCGATGCAGACGTTTTTTCATGTAGTTCGCCAACGTTTCGTTGACAAGCGTCGACTTGCCCGAGCCGGATACGCCGGTGACGGCAATCAACGCTCCGACAGGAAATCGACACGTCACGTGCTTGAGATTGCGTCCGCACGCCCCCTTGAGCACCAACGCGTCCGAATCCTTGTTAAACAGCTTGTGCGGTACCTCGGGCATGCGCACGCGTCCGCTCAAATACGCTCCTGTCTTGGAAGACTCGCATCGGCAGATGTCCTTAAGCGTACCCTGACAGACCACTTCGCCGCCGAGCGTGCCCGCTCCCGGGCCGATGTCGACAATCCAGTCGGCAGCGCGGATCATGTCGGCATCGTGCTCGACTACGACGACGGTATTGCCTGCCTGCGCGAGTTTTTTAAGCATTTCGATGACTCGCCCCGTATCGCGCTGATGCAGTCCCACTGTCGGTTCGTCGAGAACATAGGTAACGCCGGTAAGTCCTGCGCCCAGCTGTCCGGCTAGCCGGATGCGCTGGACTTCGCCGCCCGAAAGACTTGCTGTTTCGCGCGACAGCGTCAGATAGCCGAGACCGACGTCAATCAAGAACCGAACGCGCTTGACGACCTCGTCCAAAAGCGGCCTTGCCACCGGCTCACGTCCCGGCGCAAACCGAAGCTCTCCGATACGCTCGACCAGCTGAGTAAGCGGAAGCCTCTGTATCTCGATGAGATTGATTCGGTTTTCGGGCAGTCCCACATAAACGTTTTTAACTTCCGAGCGATGTCGAGTGCCCTCGCAAGCCGGGCATGTCATCGTGCGGCGCAGCACGCGCATGCCGTTTTTAACAGCTTCGCTTGTCGTGCGCTTCCACTTTTTCTCAAGCTGCGGAATGATGCCTTCGAATTCGGGCATTCCGACAATTTCGGACTGCTTGCCGTTGGGCCCGTAGAGCACAAAGTCGCGAACATCTTCGCGCAGCGATTCGAAACTTTCGTCCAGGGAAAAATCGAGCAGCCGCGACGCCTGCGTCACAGCCGTGAAATTGGCGCGGTTTTGCAGTGTACAGCCGCAAACAGCCCCCTGCCGAAGCGAAAGGCGCGGGTCACTCACCACAAGCGACGGATCAAAGCGTTCGACCTCGCCGGCACCTTCACATACGGGGCAAGCCCCGAGAGCATTATTAAAGGAGAACATTGCCGGACTCAGGTCGGGCGCCGTCGCTTCACACACCGGGCAGCAATAGCGTGTGTGAAACACGCGCCGCTCACCAGTATCCATGCGCAGATAAGCAGCCCGACCGTCGGCGGCCTTTACCGCCGCTTCGAAGCTTTCGGCCAGACGCGCCCGCTGTGCGTCCGAGCTCTTGAGACGATCGACCACGATGTCAAGCGCCACGGATGCGGCCTGCAGCTGCAGCAGTTTCTGAGGAATATCCTCAATCGGGTACGCCTCCCCCTCGATCAGCACGCGCATAAAGCCCCGAGCGGCCAACTTCCTACAGACATCCTCAACCGTCGGACCGGGGCTCAGTCGCAGCGGAGCAAGAATTAAAACGCGCGTGCCCTCCTCAAAGCGCAGCACGGCGTCGACCATATCGTGTATGCCCGATTTTTCCAACGGTATGTCGTGCTCGGCGCAGTAGGGCACTCCAGCCCGCGCAAAAAGAATGCGCAGATAATCGTTGACTTCCGTCATCGTGCCAACTGTCGAGCGCGACCCCGCAGCCGTTGTCGCCTGACCGATCGCGATGCACGGAGAAAGCCCCTCGATGCCGTCGACGTCAGGCTTATCCATCACATCCATGAAGCGTCGCGCGTAGCTTGAGACGCTTTCGGCATATCGGCGCTGTCCCTCGGCATAGAGCGTATCGAATGCAACCGAACTTTTGCCGGAGCCCGATGGCCCCGTAACAACCGTCAGTTTTCCGCGCGGAATTTCAACGTCGATATTCTTCAGATTATGCGTGCGCGCTCCGCGAATACGGATCGTATCGGGCATGACAGAACCTTTCCTAACAATCTCTCTGAACCACTCTGCGCTTAAGCTCCGGCTCAAGCGAACTTATTACTATACAGCCCGCTGCGGCCGTCGAAAAGTTAAAAAATTCCGGTCGGCCGCATTCCTCCGAGCAACACTGCAGCATTCTCTTATGACGGCTTCCTCCACTTCCCTACGTCTCACAAAGACCGAACGCACGGCGTCTATGACGCTCGGGGCCGTTTTTGCGTTGCGTCTGCTTGGAATTTTTCTGATTCTTCCCGTGTTTTCAGTCTGGGCGCAGAGCCTCGAGGGCGGCAACAATGCCTTCATGATCGGTCTGGCGCTCGGAATCTACGGCCTCACACAGGCCTTTCTGCAGATTCCGCTCGGTGCGGCCAGCGATAAATTCGGCCGCAAGCCCGTGATCGCCTTCGGACTCGTGCTCTTTATTGCGGGCTGTCTTCTTGCCGCTGCGGCCGACAGCGTCGAAATGCTTCTCTTTGCGCGGGCCGTGCAGGGGGCGGGCGCCGTCTCGGCCGCCGTCACCGCGATGATTTCCGATTGTGTTCGAGAGAAACTTCTCACCCGAGCCATGGCTTTTGTGGGTGCCTCCATCGGCGCGAGTTTTGCCGTCTCGCTCGTGGCCGCCCCGCTTCTGGCCGATGCAATCGGCGTACCCGGCATCTTCTGCCTCACGGCGGCATTGTGCGCCGCCGCCATCGTTGCCGTTGTTTTTGTGCTTCCGACCGTTCCCGTCAAGAAATTTGAAAATTTCGAATCCGAAGCCAAGCTCAAGGATGTATTTCTGCACGGCGAACTGATGCGCCTCAACTTGGGCATCTTCTCGCTGCACATGGCGCAGATGGCACTATTTGTCGTGATTCCGCTGCGGCTCACCGAACTGCAGCTGCCGGTGGCTCAGCACTGGACCGTGTATCTGCCGGCCGTCCTCGTGAGCCTCATCTTTTTGATGCCTGCCATCCGTCATGCCGAAAAAACCGGTCGAATCAAGGAACTGTTCATTACAGCCATTTCGCTCGTGTTGGCAGCCTTCGCCGGATTCGAGATTTTTGACAACTCGGTTCTTCTCATTTCCGTTTTGCTGTTAGTATTCTTCTCCGGCTTTAACGTCCTCGAAGCATCTCTTCCGTCGCTCGTTTCCAAAACGGCGCCGGCCGAATGCAAGGGGTTGGCGCTGGGCGTATACAACACCACGCAGTCCGTCGGCGTCTTCATCGGCGGCGCGGCCGGCGGGTGGCTCTACGGCGCCTTCGGAACGCACGGGGTATACGCCTTCTGCGCTTTGCTGATGGTCATCTGGATCATCGCCGCACGCGGAATGACCGCTCCTGGTCCGAGGTCTGTTGAAGCGGACATTTGAGCCTTCAAACTCTTGACCTTTCTCGAGAGATTAGGTTTGGTAATTCACTTTTCATCTGGATATTTAAGTCATGGCATCCATTAACAAGGTCATCTTGATTGGCAACCTCGGACGTGATCCCGAAACGCGCTACACCGCCGACGGCGGCACCGCCATCTGCAACATTCTCATGGCCACCTCCCGCCGCTATAAGGACAGCCAAGGCCAGCTGCAGGAAGAAACCGAATGGCACCGCGTAGTCTTCTTCGGTCGTCAGGCCGAAGTGGCTCAGACCTACCTGCGCAAGGGCAATCCCGTGTACATCGAAGGACGTCTGCGCACCCGCCGCTACACCGACAAGGAAGGCGTCGAGCGCTACTACACGGAAATCATCTGCGAAACGATGCAGCTGCTCGGCAGCCGCAATTCCTCTTCGAGCGCCTCGCACCAGACCGACGAGGCCTTTGAGTCGCCGCGCCGAGCCGCTCCCGCCGCTCGTCCGGCACCGCAGCCCGCAGCTCAGCCCGCGCAGCCTGCAGTTGCCGCCGACAGCTTCAGCGACGACGATATTCCGTTCTAATCGGCAAATCGTCCAATTGCTCGCACGAAAAGCCGCCCGTTTCGGGCGGTTTTTCGTTATGCAGGCGACCTATTCGTGACGCACGGCTTCAATCGGATCAAGCCTGGCGGCGCGTCGGGCAGGGAAGTAGCCGAAGATAACCCCCGTCAAAGCCGCGAAGGCAAAGCTCACGATGTTGATCATCGGGTCGAACGTATAGGGCACATCCATCCAGGCGGTTAAGGCGTAGGAAGAGCCGGCCGCAAGCAGGATTCCGATTAAGCCGCCCATGCAACCGAGCACCACGGCTTCAATCAGAAACTGCATGAGTACTTCGCGGGCGGTAGCACCGATTGCGAGACGGACGCCGATTTCGCGTGTTCGCTCCGTCACCGACACAAGCATGATGTTCATGATGCCGATGCCGCCCACAAGGAGACTGACCGCAGCCACAGCCCCCAGAAGCGCCGTCATGATCTGGGTAGTGGAAGCCACCTTTTCCGCCACCTCGGCCGTATCGAGAATGGAGAAATTGTCGTCGTCGCCTTCGGAAAGCGAACGGCGCTCCCGCATCAGATCGCGCACCATGCTCTTGAGCTGCACACGGTCGCTTTGCGGATCGATGCTGAGCAAAATCGTATTGACGCGATTATTGCCGACCAGACGCCGCGCGGCCGTATTGAAGGGAATGACCACCAGATCATCCTGATCCCCGCCCATAGCCGCAGTGCCTTTTTCCTCCAAAAGCCCCACGATGCGGCAGGAAAAGGAATTGACGCGCAGCATCTCGCCGATGACGGGGTGATTTTCTCCGAAAAGTTCCTTTTGAACCGTCGTACCGATCACGCACACGGCTGCGCCCGACATTTCTTCGGCAGGTTCAAAGAAACGTCCCTGGGCGAGCGTGCGGTTGTCGGTCGTAAAGTAGTCCACACTCGAACCGATGATGGTTGTGGTCCAGTTCTTGCCGTTGGCTACCACAATCGTGCTGCGCTGCGACTGCGGAGCGGCCGAAATCACACCGCCGATTTGCTCTTCGAGCGCTTCAACGTCTTCGAGCTTGAAGCTCGGCGCCCCTGCGGCGCCGCCGGGGCCCAGACGCTGGCCCTTGCGCAGCATCAGCTGATTGTTGCCGAAACTTTCTATTTGTTCTCTTACGGCATCGGTAGCGCCGTTGCCCACGGTCACCATCGTGATGACGGCCGCGACGCCGATCACGATGCCCAAAACGGTCAGAAGCGAGCGCAGCGGATTGCGCCGAATCTGACGAAAAGCAAGCAAGAAGGCGTTTCCCAGCATTTAGAGTCCCTCCTGCAGTACGTCGCTTGCGATCATGCCGTCGATGCAATGCACGCAGCGCCGTGCGTAGCGAGCCATGTCGGGCTCGTGCGTCACCAACACAATCGTAATTTTGTCGGATTTGTTGAGGTCAGTGAGCAACTCCATGATTTCCACGGATTTATGGCTGTCCAGGCTTCCGGTCGGCTCATCGGCCATCAACAGAAGCGGCTTGGTGACGATGGCTCGCGCAATGGCCACGCGCTGCTGCTGACCGCCGGAGAGTTCCGCCGGCGTATGGCTTTCCCACTTCAAAAGCCCTACGCGATCCAATGCGGCTCTCGCCATCTCATGGCGCTCGATCGCCGGCACGCCGCGGTACAAAAGCGGCAACTCGACGTTTTCCAGCGCTGTGGTACGCGCAAGCAAATTGAACCCCTGAAATACAAAGCCCATGAAGCGGCGACGCAACAGCGCACGCTCATCGTTCGTGAGCGTTTCAACGTGCAGCCCCTGGAATAGATATTCACCTTCGGTAGGACTGTCGAGCGCCCCGATGATGTTCATCGTCGTGGACTTGCCCGACCCCGACGGTCCCATGATCGCCACAAATTCACCCTGATCGATGGTGAGGTCGATGCCGTTCAAGGCGTTGAAAGCCGCCTCTCCCGAGCCGTAGCGCTTGACGATGCCGCGAAGTTCAATCAGATGTTCACTCATCTCGGCCCATTCCTAAAGTTCGTCAATCCGTGCTTTTGAGCTGATCGGTAATGACCTTGTCGCCTTCCTTGAGCGGCCCGGAGACCACTTCGGTCATGCGGCCGTTCGTTAGACCCGTCACAATCTCGATCGGCTTGGCTTTGCCGTTTTCATCCACGATGTAGACAGTTTGCGTGCGCTCGTATTGGGCAAGCGTCACTTCCTTAGCCGTCTTCGTTCCGCGGGTTCGGTGCGGCGGCATCATCAGTCCCGTGCTTTGCTTTTGGGCGTTGCTTCGAGCGGGCTTAAAGCGCAGGGCCGTACTCGGCACCAATAGCGCGTTGTCGGTTTTGTCCGTACTGATCGTAGCGGTTGCCGTCATGCCCGGCCGAAGTTCAAGCTGCGGGTTTTTAACGTCGAGATAGGCCGTGTACGTAATCACGTTGTCGGTCGAAGTGGTCGAACCATAGGCCACCTTGGTGAGTTTGGCCGGAAAGCGTTTGTTGGGATAGCTTGCCACCGTAAAAGTCGCATCCTGTCCGTCCTTGACCTGTCCTACGTCGGCTTCGTCGACATCGACTTCAAGCTCGAGCTCGCGCAAATCGGTGGCAACCGTCAAAAGCTCCACTGCCTGAAGACTGGCCGCAACCGCATAGCCCGGTTCGACCGAACGGGTAAGCACGACACCGTCGACAGGGCTCTTGATCTTGGACTTGGACAGATCGGTCAGACGTGTTTCGAGCGTTGCCTGCGCGTCGTCAATCGCCGCACTTGCCGACTGCACGCCTGCCTTGGACTTCAGAACAGTAGCGCGCTGCACGTCAAGTTCTGTGCGCGACGGAAGCCTGCCGCCCGAACTCTTGTTGAGTTCCTCGTAGCGGCGCATCTTGGCTTCGGCCTCCACCAGCGTTGCCTGTGCTTCGGCAAGCGCCGCTTTTGCGCTTGCAAGAGAAGCGCGCGCCTGATTGACGCTGGCCTTGAGGTTGGAGTCGTCAAGTTCAATCAAGACGTCGCCCGTTTTCACGACGCTGTTGACGTCGACATTGACCTTGCGCACGATGCCAGACAGTTCGGAGCCGATCGACACGGTACGCACCGGATTGACGGTGCCGTTGGCCACAACCGTCACCTCAAGCGGACCGCGGATGATTTCGGCTGTACGGTACACGGGAGCCTTTGCAGCACCGGCAAAACCGAAGTACCAAATGCCGGCAGCGGCCAATGCTGCCACAACGGCACCCACCCCCAGACGCACGGGCCAGGAAGTCTTGCTGCCTGCGCGCAGATCATTGATTGTCAGTTTCTTTTCAGTCATTGCTCTACCCTGCCGTGCTGGTCTTGCTGTTTGAATCGTTTTGCTCGTTTCGGTTCGAATCTTCCGCCGGAGGCATCCATCCGCCGCCCATAGCTCGATAGAGCGCAATGAGCTGCGTGGCAAGATCGGCCTTGTTGCTTTGTTCGTTTTCTCGCACCGTATAAAGCGTTCGCTGCGTATTCAGGACCGTTTGGTAGTCCGTAAGCCCTGCGGAATACTGCTGCATGGCGAGATCCGCCGCGGATTCGGCTGCTTCGAGAGCCCTCTGCAGCGCGTCGGCTCGACTTTGCGCCGTCGTAATGCCCGTGATGGCATTTTCGGTTTCTTCAAGAGCGGCCAGAAGCGTACGCGTATAGTTGGCGCGCGCCTGATCCAAAGCTGCGAGCTGCTGCTCGGTTGCCGTCACTTGTGCCCCCCAATCCAAAAGCGGCAGGGAAAGCGCCGCCACGATGCCCGCAATGCCGGTACCCGAAGCGCCGAGCGTCGAGATGGTTGCTGCGCTGGTGCCCAGATTGCCCGAAAGATTGAGCGACGGGAACCACTGGCTTCTGGCTTCGTAGACACGGTCCGAAGCCGCTTCCAGTGCATAGGTCACGGAACGCATATCGGGACGCTGCCGCAGTGTTTCAGCCGGAAGCGAAATAGCCAGCGCCATCGGCGCAGCCGGCACTGTTTCGGCTGCTTTGACTTCCAGCGTTGCCACCGACTGCCCGGTCAGACGAGCCAATGCGTTGCGGTACTTGTCGATGCTTTGTTCAAGAATCGGGATCTGAGCGCGAGCGTTCTCTTCGTTTGAGACCGCCTGATCAACTTCCGTTTTATCCGCCAGGCCCGCTTCATAATTCCAACGGGCAATGTCGGCGGCCTGCTTGTAGTTGGAAAGCGTCATCTCGGCAATAAGCTTTTGCACGTACGCCAGACGAAGGCTCACGTAGGTCTGAGCCACTTCAGCCGCAACTGCAATGCGAGTGTCTTCGAGCGTCATGGCGCTTGCCATCGCCTCAAGATTGGCCGCTCGCTGTGCAGCGATGTTCCCGCCGGCGAGCGAAATCGACCAAGTGGCCGATGCCCCCGCCTGCCAGCTTTCGGACCAATTGTTGCGGGCTCTGTCGCCTCGCCCCTGTCCAGAAGCCGACAGCGTGGGGAAAAGATTAGCTGTGGCGTCGTCGGCAAGCGCTGCCGCCGCACGCAGATTAGCCATCGCCGTCAAAATGTCGGTGTTGTTTTCGGCCGCTGCCTGCAGCAAAACCGCAAGTTCCGGGTTATTCCAGGCCTGCCACCAAGTGCGATCACCCAGCAGAGACGGTTCCTCAAGCTGCGGCAGCTGCGCCGTCCAGTTCTGCGGCTCAAGTTTGGCTTGCTCTTCTAGGAAAGCCGTATTGCTCGCACATCCGGCAAGCACTGCGCACAGCGTCGCGGCAATCAATGTGAGGTGAGTCTTTCTCATAGTTACCATTAAAACTGAATCAAGATTCAGAAGCGGTCGTATTCTTACCCGCAATTCTGAAGAGCGGCTTTACAAAGTTGCGTGTGGGTTTTGTAAAGCTAAGCAAATTTCGGCTTCATTAGAATGCCGAAGCCGCACAAAGACTTGCGAGTGTGCGAATATCTTTACAGAGATTTTGCCCGTCGTGCGCGACCCGGTCGACTTTTTTCTTCGCCGAGTTCGGTTGCGACAGGCATCGTTCAGTTTTCGGGAGCTAATTTATGTACGCACGTCCTTCGAAAATTCTCATCATTGACGACGACGTCGAGCTCGTCACGCTGCTCGTCGACTACTTTACGCTCGAAGGTTTTGAAGCCACGCCTGCGCATTCCAGCATGGAAGGGCTGCAGGCTCTTGAAGCAAACGAATTCGACCTCATCATCCTCGACGTGATGATGCCCGGCATCTCGGGCGTCGAAACGCTTCAGCGCATCCGCGAAAAGTGGCGCACTCCCGTATTGATGCTCACCGCTCGAGGCGATCCCGTCGACCGCATCCTCGGTCTTGAGCTCGGTGCCGACGACTATGTTCCGAAGCCCTGTTCGCCTCGAGAGCTTGTTGCGCGCATCCGGGCCATCCTGCGCCGCGTGGCCGGCAACGAAAACAACCGCGGCCCCGTGCAGGTGGGAAAACTCTCGATTGATCTCACGCAGCGTCGCGCCACGTACGACGGCAAACAAATTCCGCTTACCGGCACCGAGCTGTCGCTATTGGAAATGCTGGCGCGTTCGGCAGGTTCTCCGGTTCCCAAGGCCGACATCTACCCGCGCATTCTCGGCCGTCCGATGGGGCGCTACGACCGCGCAATCGACGTACACATCAGTGCTATTCGGCACAAGCTCGCGCAGGAAGGCGTCGAAGATATCGCCATCGAAAGCGTGCGCGGCGTGGGCTATCAGCTGGTGCGCCTAAGTTAAGGCCGTCGCGGGAGCTTTTCTATGCGATTTCAATCCTTCGGCGGCATGTTCATCCGCTATTTTGCGGGCATTTGGGTCACGCTTTTGGCGGTGGCGGCCCTCGTTTGGGCAAGTTCGTCTTTTTTCACGGAAGCTCCCTCCAACTACGGCTCCTTTGAGCGCAGCCCGACGGCCGAACGCGCCATCAGCACGGCCCTCGGCGTCGCCCGCTGGGGCGGAGAAGATGCGCTCATTCGCTGGCTCAACGACCCGAAGGTCAACGCCCGTCCCGAAGTCTTTGTCGTCAATCCCCTCGGGGAAGAAATTTCGGGCCGTCCTCTGCCCGGACAAATAGCGGAAAAGCTGCCCACGGCAAGCGCAGACGACGGTGTGTACACGTTTCACGGACACGGACGCCACATGCGCCCCTTCACCGGCTACCGCTTTTTTGCCGTACGCACCGATGTTCCGCCGAGCCCCATCAAGCTTTTGATGTGGCGCATGCCGTGGTGGGGCTGGGCTCTTTTTGCCACACTGATTTCCATCCTCATCGCAAGCTTTGTCGCCGCAAGCTCCATCCGCCCCATCAAAAAACTGCAGTGGGCCATGCAGAAGGCCTCTCAAGGCGCTTTTGACGTACGCATCTCCGGCGAAGTCGGTCATACGCACGATGAAATCGGGGCGCTCGCGCGCCAATTTGATTCCATGGCCGAGCGCATTCACGGCCTTTTTGAACGACAGAAACGCCTTTTTCACGACGTCAGCCATGAACTGCGCAGCCCGCTGGCCCGCATATCGGTCGCCGTGGAACTCGCAGAAAAATCACCCGAAAAGGCACATGACTTCCTGCAGCGCATCGAAGGCGACGTGCAGGTTCTAAATGCCATGGTCGACGAGTTGCTCACCTATGCGCGGCTTGACGAAAACGCCGTCATTGCGTTTGAACGCACGGATCTGGTGCCCCTGCTTGAAGCGATTGTCGACGACGCCGATTTCGAAGGATCCGCCAACAACACGCACGTCACTCTGCAGGCTCCCGAATCGCTTCAGATGAACATGCATGTCGATTCACTCATGCGTGCCGTTGAAAATCTCGTTCGCAACGCGCTTCGCTATTCCGGTCCGGGCCAGCAGGTTTCGGTACTTGCCAAGGAAGAAAACGAGCACGTTATCGTTTCAGTGACCGACAGCGGCCCCGGCATGGATCCGTCCGAACTCGAAAGAATTTTCGAACCCTTCGTGCGCGGCAAGAATCAGCCCACAGGCGGCGGCTTCGGTCTGGGACTAGCCATTGCCAAGCGTGCCGTACAACGCCACGGCGGCACGCTCACGGCCCGCAATGTCGCACCGCACGGCTTATGCATGGAAATTAATATCCCTCTTTCCGGTCCCAATGCCGTTAAGTCCGCCTCGGCAACAGCCTGACCGAAACCTAACGGTTGTTTTTCCCGTCTACAAGCTGAAGTTCTTTTGGTTCGGAACAAAACTCGTGCCGCGTCTCAGGGCTTAATCAGCGCCTCCGGAACCAGCGCATTGCAGTCGATCAACTCCAACTCCTTGACCATCTTCAAGGTTCCCTGCTTGTACTGCTGAAAATGCCGGCTCTGAATATGCTGTCGATAAGCCTCTTGATCGGCATAAATTTCCAGAATGTAGAACTGCGTCGGATCCTTCTTTTCCTGGATGCTGTACAAAACTCGAACGCCGGGTTCGCGCTTCATGGATTCTCGTCCGACCTCAGCGGCATATGTTTTGTAGACATCGACCTGAGCCGGATCAACCTTGATTTTGGATATGCGAACAAGGTTGCCGGCATACGGGTCAGGCGCCGCAGAAGAACCCGCCGTGCTGCCGCCGGCAAACACCGGACAGCTCAGTAGTGCCGCGCAAGTCACAGTCAATATCGATTTGAGCATAGATAACTTCCTTTCGCAAAGAGCTGTCAGAGTGCTTTCTTTCGAGCAAAATCAGCGGCTGTCCGACCGGCAATCAAACCGCTGGCAAACACATCGCAAAGACGCGAGGAGATTGATCCGCAAGTAGCCCCGGCGGCAAAAAGCCCAGGAATCGGCAAATCATCTGCCGCACGAAGCACTTGAAAATCGGGATTCACTTCCAGGCCTCCCTCGGTTTTAAATCTCACCGGAAAGCTGGGCGTCGAAATGTAGTAAGGCGCTTTAAGAGCACGAAACAGCGAATCTTGACGGCCGAAGAGGGTGTCGCCTTTTCCACGAGCGGCATCGCGATTGACCGCCTCGATCGTCTGCCGAAGACCGGCCGGATCGACTCCGGCCTGCGCGGCCGCCTCTTCAATCGTGTGGCCCTTGAAGAGGCCTTTTTGCTTCAACAGTTCGTCATAGCGCCAACGGTGACGATTGGGTCCGTTGAAAGTGGCTTCGTCCAGCAAAACATAGGCGCCGTCAATTTTCTGACGGAAGCACTCCAAGGCGCAGCCTGCGTAGCGCGAAGCGTGCTCGTCGCAAAAGCGACGTCCGTTTTTATCCACTAAGAATGCTGTGTCCGTATCGAGCAAAATCCAAGAAGGGCTTTTTTGTCCGAGGCGCGGAGCGGCAAAGAGTTTCGGCATCGATTCCATGTCTTCCACAGCCGCTCCTGCAAGCCGTCCGAGCGTAATGCCGTCGCCGTCATGCCCCGGCGGCACACCCTCGCCCACGGCCGAAAAGCCTTTCGGAATATCGGCCCACACACGCTTGTAGCGGCGCATCATCTTCTCGTTGTCGGTGAAGCCTCCGGTAGCCAAAACAACAGCAGAAGCCGAGATAGAAATCGCTTTTCCGTCAACAAATGCCTGCGCCCCCGTCACCCTAAGTGAGTGCGGCTCTGTTTGAGAGGAAGCATCCTGCTCGGTTAAGAGCCTGCTGATTTTGGCATCCGTCCAAATCCGAACATTCGCACGTTGCAGCCGATCCACCAGAGCCTTCGCCAATTGAGGCATTGAACCCGGCTTGGAAGGCACTAAGAATGGCTGCCTCGGATTGATGGGAAGAAATTTGGTCCCGAAAGAACGCACAAACGCAACAACCTTGGGGGACATCTCGGCACAGCGTCGAATCACCCGCGGGTCATGCTTGGCAATACCCGAGTAGATCGGCGAATTCGGCATATTGTCGCGTACTTTCGAAAGCGGTTCGTCGGTTGCACCGGACTCGATCAGCGACCAGTATTTTTCAAGACTTGCATCACCCGTGAAGTGCTGCTCGTCGTGCACGACGCTTCGCGCAGAAGCAATGATTCCTGCCGAGAGAATACCGTCGCCACCGACATACGCTCGTTTTTCCACGACTAGGACGCGAGCGCCCGCCTCAGCTGCCGTCACGGCTGCCGTGAGCCCGGCAAACCCGCCTCCCACGACCAAAACATCGACTTTTAGCTTTGCTGCGTCGGAAGACGTCTCTTGTGCACATGCCGGAGACGACAAGCCGACAAACGCCATCGAACCGGCCGAAGCCGACATCAACGCGGACTGAAGAAATTGCCGTCTTTTCATCGAATGGCCTCCTGTCTATCGACTTATTTGCAGAGTTCAGGCGCAGCCATTGCTGTCGCAAACTCTGTAACAAGCCAAGTCGCGCAGTTTCCGGCGCGAAGAGGATCAGCGGCCAGAAGATCTTCCAATGCATCCTTCGAAGACGCTTGCGCAATGAGCATGCCGCCGGTTCCGTCGGTATATGCACCGAACATCAGAAAGCGCCCTGCCTTGAAGTTCTCCACAAGATAGTCTCGGTGAGCCGGCAAATACTGAGCAGCCCGCCCGGCATCGGTCATACGAACATCAACAACAAACTGCATGATGCTTCTCCGTCAACCGTTGATCTCTGCTGCCATCCGATCGGCATGGCATTGAGCTTCGTTCAAAATTCGTTCGCGATCCGCATCCGTGTGCACGCCGGCAATAAAACTCATGCCGGTCGACCAGATCGGAGCCAAAGTTTCAAGACCGCACAGTTTGGCTGTCTGCAGCAGAGGCGGCAAAAAGTCCTCAACCGGCCAGTTCATGGATTTCCCATGCGCGTATTCGGACGCAGGCGCCCCGGTGGTAAACGAAAGCAGCAAGCGCTTGCCGTGCAGGGCAGTACCGCCTGTGCCGTACGCAAAGCCGTGGGTGAGAACATCGTCAATCCACTTCTTCATGATCGCCGGCACCGAGTACCAATAGAACGGGAACTGCCAGACAACCACATCAGCTTTGACAAGAGCAGCCTGCTCTGCAGCAACGTCAAAGCCCGCGGGTGTGATGAGTTCTGCCAAATTACGTACCTCCGCCTGCGGACACAGTTTTGTGAATGCCTCGAGAATGGCCTTTCCTGCTGTGGATTTCTCAGGATCGGGATGAGCGTTGATAACCAAAATCTGAGTCATTTTTTTGTTCCAGTCGTAAAAAAAGCCCGGCTTTCCTGATCGCGAAACACATCGAAAAAGGAAAAGCCGAGCCGTAGAAAACTTATTTCAGCTTGGCGTATTCGGCGTCGGTGACGGGCTCAAGCCATTCGTTGGAGGTTCCCTCACCCTCAATTTCAAAGGCCAGATGCGCAAACCAGCTGTCGGCCGCAGCACCGTGCCAATGCTTGACATTGGCCGGAATATGAATCACATCGCCCGGTCGCATTTCAACGGGCTTTTTGCCGGCTTCCTGATACCATCCGCGGCCGGCCACGCAGATCAACATCTGTCCGCCGCCTTTCTTGGCGTGATGGATATGCCAGTTGTTGCGGCAGCCCGGCTCAAACGTCACATTGTTGATCTTGACCTGTTCGCCCGAAACCGGAGCCAGATAGCTCTGGCCGATGAAGTACTTCGCGTAGGCATCGTTGGGCTTGCCGATCGGGAAAATCATTTCCTGCTCAAAAGCCGAACGGGCATCCTTGGCGGCATCGGCGTCCCTCCAAACATCCTTTGCCAGACGGAAGGCGCCCCAGGCATTGGGCCAACCGGCATAGAACCCGACATGCGTCAGAAGCTCGGCAATTTCGGTACGAGTAACGCCGTTCTTCTTCGCAAACTCAAGATGGTGCTTGAGGGATGAATCAATAATTCCTTTGCTCACCAACGTCGTCACGGTGATCATGCTGCGATCGTGGGGATTCAAGCCCGGACGATTCCACACTTCTCCGAAGAGAATGTCATCGTTGTACGCAGCAAATGCCGGGGCAAGCGTGCCCAGTTGGGTGCGCCCAGCCGTCTGAGTAATTTTTTCTGCAGCCATAGTCGATTGGGTAAAAGAGACTGCCGTCGCCGCGACGGCAAGAGTGACAAACAGCGATTTGATTGACATTTGATGTACTCCCGCGAGTGTTGCACAACACTATTTTCGGATCACTCACATTCTTTTTCAGTCAATATTCGTTCAAAATCTTGCCTTTTTCTATCAAACGAAAAACCTTCCTCGAATCGCATCCGTACAATCGTCAGGCAACAGGAGTCGACATGGATTTGCAAACTTTGAGTAGCGCCGGCGTCTCGCCGATCGTCATGACTTCGGATGAAATTCTTGAAGCCGCGACTCGGCTTGTTTTGAAGCACACGCCGGGGCCGGGCGTTTTCCCGAGTCCCGTACCCGGGTTGACGCTTTATCGCATTACTTCCCAAACGTTCATCGAGCGCTCGGCAGGAGAGCTTCTATCGACCTTCATCATTCAAGGCCGCAAATCAACCGCAATCGGAGGCAAAGTTCTCGAATACGGTCCGGGCGAGAGCTTGGTAAGCGGCATTGCCTCTCCCTCGGAATTTCATACGCTCGATTCATCCCCCGAGCATCCTTTTTTGGCCATTTCCGTGTCGCTTGATTTGTCGATTCTCATGGAATACGCAGGGATGCTTGACGGAACAAAACATTCGGAGGAGGTCTTAGGCGGTGTATTTGTCATTCGTCCGGACGAAGACTTGGCGATTGCCTTTCTCGGTCTGCTGCGGCTGCTGGAACGTCCCGAACTGATCCCCATCCGTGCTCCGCTGCAAATTCGTGAGCTGCATGCCTTGTTGTTGGATTCTTCCTGCGGCAATCAATTGAGAACACTTGCAAGCGCCGGTTCGGCAGGTCACTCCGTTCTAAAAGCCGTCAATTGGATCCGAAAAAACTACGCCTCTGCCTGCTCGGTTGAGGAACTCGCCGAACGAGCAAACATGTCGCTGGCCACGTTCTATCGTAAATTCCGGCAGGTGACGGGTTCGTCTCCGGTGCAATTCAGGAAAAAGGTACGGCTCTTTGAAGCTCGCCGGATCCTGCTTGCTCGTGAAGCAAATGCGGCTTCGGCTGCCTATAAGGTGGGATACGAAAGCGCCACGCAGTTCACACGAGACTACAAAGCCGCCTTCGGTGCTTCTCCGATCAAAGACATCAAACGGCTTGCGGGCTAACCGCAAAACGCAAGCCGCTTACCGTGCCTGCAGAGTCTCAACTATTGAGAAGTGCAATCACTTCTCCGTGAATGCCGCCCGCCGTGCACACAGCTGACAAGTCCTTTAGCGGATTGCCGCCCGTCATCGAAGTCAGCGTACCACCTGCGCCTTCGACCACGGGCAAAAGCGCTGCAATGTCCCAGTAGCTCAGATCCGGATCGATCATGATGTCGGCGCCTCCCGAAGCCACCGCAAAGTACCCGAAGCAGTCGCCGAAGGTGCGGTAGAGCTTGACGGCATCAATGAGCTTTTGTACGCGCTCGTCGCCCTTCTGCTCGTCCGTGCTCCAATGGCTGGTGGCGAGCAACGTAGCGTCGGCCAACTTGGAGCAGGATCGAACCTTAAGCGGACGCACAAGCGGTGCCAGTCCATTGTCGTAGTAGAGCGTCGTGCCGCTCAATGTCCCGATCGTTCTGACGCGGGCCGACGGGTGACTGATCGAGGAAAGAATCGGGCGAAAACCCGCGCCGTCGTCGCGCTCAAGCGCAATGAGCGTGCCGAAAAGAAAGCTATTCGTGATGAAGCTGCGCGTACCGTCGATCGGATCCAAAATCCAACGGTAGCGAACACCTTCGTCTTCTTCGCCTTCCTTGATGCCGAACTCTTCGCCGAAAATGCCGTGCTTCGGGAAGCGCTCTTCTATGAGTTTGCGCATCACCGCTTCCGCACATTTGTCGGCTTGAGTAACGGGCGTTCCGTTGTCCTTGTCGTCGACTTCGATGCCGCGCAGAAAGCGCGGCGCAATTTCAGCAAAGGAGGCCTCCAGCAGCTCAAAAACAAACGGCGTAAAAAGGTCGATTTCTTGCTGCGAGGCAGGCAGACAGTAGCAAGTGGCAGACACGATGCGAAACTCCGAAGAAAAAGCTGTACCGAAAGCAATAGTAATAGTGTGTTGACGTTAAGTTTCTGTTACACGGAAATTTATTGCATTGTGCGCAATAGAGATGTCCTATTCATGACATTGACTGAGCAAAAGAGAATTCATTTCGCAAAATCAATCTTCTCATTCAAAAACAAGGCATTGCACGCACCCAAATTGGTCGCAACAAGTCTTCCGGCTTGCGATTTATTGAGAATCGATCTCATTTTCCTTTTGTTCTGCTACATTGCTCCTCACCAGGGTTGAGGCCTAAGTCTCCTCCCGCTTCCATTTGATTCGATTTACTTTTGAGGAGTCATTCCGATGTCCCTTCTCCGCACCGAAGTTCTCCCCTTTAAAGCCACTGCGTTTAAGGACGGCGACTTTGTCGACGTTTCCGAAGCCGATCTGCACGGCAAGTGGTCGGTCGTTTTCTTCTACCCGGCTGACTTCACGTTCGTGTGCCCCACCGAGCTCGAAGACCTTGCCGAACATTATGAGGAATTCCAGAAGCTCGGCGTCGAAATCTACTCGGTCTCCACGGATACGCACTTCACGCACATGGCCTGGCACGGCTCGAGCCCGGCCGTCGGCAAGGTTCGCTTCCCGATGGTGGGCGACCCGACGGGCGTGATTTGCCGCAATTTCGGCGTTTTGATTGAAGAAGCCGGTCTCGCCGACCGCGGCACCTTCGTGATCAACCCTGAAGGCAAGATCGTCGTTTGCGAAATTCACGACGGCGGCATCGGCCGCGACGCTTCAGAACTGCTGCGCAAGGTGCAGGCGGCTCAGTACGTCGCTGCCAATCCGGGTGAGGTTTGCCCGGCTCGTTGGAAGCCGGGTGCCAAGACTCTGAAGCCTTCTGCCGAACTCGTCGGCAAACTCTAATCAGACATCCGACTGCTTCCGGGCCGCGAAATTCTTTGTAAGGATTTCGCGGCTTTTGCTTTTTGTCGCGTTTTCTTGCCGTTTCGTCTTTTTGTCATTGCTTGTTCACAAAAGCATCACCAAGTCAACATATACCGCTCCTATCGTTGCGCCATCTTTAACAGAGAGACCTCAAACTCAGGAATAAAAATGACTGCAACGATCAATCGCCGTGACTTCGGCAAAATGGTTTTCGGTTCCGCTCTCATGATGAGCGGCTTCGGAATTTCAAACGCTTTTGCGCAAGCTGGCAAAACCGCCATCTGCTACAACGTTCCGGCCGAATGGGCAGGCTGGGGCAACATGCTCAAGCTCATTGCCAAAGAAACCGGCATCAATGTTCCCATCGATAACAAAAATTCCGGTCAGTCCGTCTCGCAGGTGATTGCCGAGGCTAAAAACCCTGTGGCCGACGCCATGTACCTTGGCATTTCCTTTGCCATCAACGCTAAGAAAGCCGGCATCATCGAACCCTACAAGGGCAAAGGCTGGCAGGCCGTTCCGGACAATCTCAAGGATCCCGAAGGCTACTGGGTTTCGATTCACGCCGGCACCGTCGGCTTTATGGTGAATAAGGAAGCTTTGGGAGACGTTCCCGTACCCAAGAGCTGGAAGGATCTGCTCGATCCCAAGTACGACGGCATGGTGGGCTTTTTGGATCCCTCCTCTGCCTTTGTGGGCTACGCCTGCGCCGTTGCCGCCAACCAGGCTCTCGGCGGTACGCTCGACAACTTCGCGCCCGGCATCGACTTCTACAAGAAGCTGCTCGAAAACCACCCGATCATCCCCAAGCAGACGGCTTATGCTCGCTGTCTGTCGGGCGAAATTCCGATTCTCTTTGACTACGACTTCGACGCCTACCGTGCCAAGTACACGGACAAGGCCCCGATCGAATTCGTGATTCCGCAGGAAGGCACGATTCAGGTTCCGTACGTGATGTGCATGGTCAAAGACGCTCCGCATCGCGCCAACGGTCAGGCCGTCATCGACTTCGTCCTGAGCGAGAAAGGCCAGCAGTTCTGGGCTGAAAACTACCTGCGTCCGGTTCTAGGCGAGCTGCCCGCTTCCGCAAAGGAAAAGTTCCTGCCCAACAGCGAATACAAGCGTGCCATCGGCATCGACTACGCCCGCATGGCTGCCGTGCAGCAGGGCTTTAGCGAAGCCTATCTGAAGGCCACCAAAGGCTAATTCCTCCTTTCAGAGAGTCACCGTATGAAGTCTCGTTCTACGTGGCTCTATCTGCTTCCGGCGCTCATCATCCTGGCAGCATTCTTCGTGCTGCCGGTGGTGAGGCTTATTCCCGCTTCAGTTTCGTCGGAAAGCGGATTAGGGCTTTATCTCGAAATCATCACCAACCCACGCTACAGCACCAGCGTCGCTTCGACCGTGGTGCTTTCCATATTAGTTACGCTCGCAAGCCTCTTCGTGGGCGGCCTCACCGGGCTCTTTCTGGAGCGTCATCGCTTTGCAGGGCGCGACGCTGTTGTCGGCCTCATCACGCTGCCGCTTTCGTTTCCAGGCGTTGTCGTGGGCTTCATGATCATCATGCTCGGCGGCAGAAACGGTTTGATCGGCATGTTCACTCAAGGTCTCGGTGCCGGAAAACTCGTTTTTGCCTACGGCATGGTGGGCCTCTTTTTAGGCTGCCTCTACTTCTCCATCCCGCGCGTCGTGACAACCGTCATGGCTGCAGCCAAAAAGATGGATCCGATGTATGAAGAAGCCGCCCGAACGCTTGGCGCTTCCTCGTTTCGCATTCTGAAGGACGTCACGTTGCCCGCTTTGGCTCCGGCTCTTTTCTCAACCGGCGCGCTTTGCTTTGCGACATCCATGGGCGCCTTCGGCACAGCCTTTACGTTGGCCACCGATATCAACGTCCTGCCGATCACGATCTACACCGAATTCACGCTGTCGGCCAATATCGCCTCTGCAGCCATGCTCTCGGTCGTATTGGGACTGATCACGTGGGTGATGCTCGTAGCTGCCCGTTGGTTCTCGGGTTCCACCGCCGTCACGGGCGCCGCTTAAAAGGAGCAAACGATGACAGTTAAAAAACCGTTTAACGGCGCCGTCTGCTTTGAAGCGGCTCTTACGGGGCTTACGCTTTTGTTTCTAATGATCCCCGTCGTGCAGATGGTGATCACTGCCTTTACGGTCAACGCCTTTCGCGGCATCAAATCGGGTCTTACCACGCAGTGGCTCGTCAAAGTTCTGGAACTTTACGGCGACACTATCCTGCGCAGTCTCGCCTTGGCGTTAATGACGCTTGTGGTGTGCGTGATTGTGGGCGTCCCTGCCGCCTGGGTGCTCGTGCGCGAGCAGAGAAAGCGTTGGGCGGGCTTTATCGAAGAAGCCTTCATTCTGCCTCTTTCCATGCCGGGACTTGCCGTCGGCTTGGGCATTCTGCTCATCTGGGGCGGTTTTTCCTACTTCCGTCAGAGCATCTTCTTTCTGCTTGCCGGACACGTGATGTTCTGTCTGCCCTTCATGGTGCGCTCGGTCACAGCCGTGCTGCGCGTCGAACCGCTCTCGCAGTATGAAGAGGCTTCAGCCACGCTCGGCGCCTCGGCCTGGACGACATTCAGACGCGTTGTCGTGCCCGTAGCCATGCCCGGAATTCTCGCGGGCGCCCTGATGGTCGTGACGGTGTCGCTCGGCGAATTCAACATTTCCTGGATGCTGCAGACGCCCTACACCAAGACGCTTCCCGTGGGTCTGGCCGACAGCTACGCCTCCATGCGGCTGGAAGTGGGCAGCGCCTATACCTTCATCTTCTTCGTCATTTTGGTGCCGCTTCTCACGTTGATGCAGAAGCTGCCGGAGCGCCTGAGCAAGCGCCGTGCGCTCAAACACAAATAAGTGTTGGAACAGACTATGGATCAAAACCTCAATCCGGGACAGGAATCCGTCTCGATCGAACTGAAAAATGTCAGCAAGCACTACGGCGACACGTTGGTGCTTACTCCCTTCTCGCTCACGCTCGATGCAGGCTGCCGCACGGTGTTGCTCGGCCCCTCGGGCTGCGGCAAAACGACGCTTCTGCGCATGATTGCCGGACTGGAAACGCCCGACGAAGGATCTCAAATTTGGATCGGCGGCAAGGATGTCACGTCGGTTCCTGCCGAAAAACGCCAGATCGGCTTTATGTTTCAGTCCTATGCGCTCTTTCCCAACATGACCGTTGCGGAAAACGTCGCCTACGGTCTGACGGTGCGCAAGGAAAATCCCCAGACCATCAAGGAAACGGTTGCCAAAATGCTGGAACTCGTCAACCTTGAGCCCTACGCCGATCGCCCCGTGCAAGCCCTTTCGGGCGGCCAACGCCAACGCGTTGCTCTGGCACGTGCTCTGGCGATTCGCCCGCGTGTTTTGCTGCTCGACGAGCCGCTCACCGCGCTTGACGCGCTTCTGCGTCACAAAGTGCGCGAGGAACTCGCCGTGATCTTGAAGCGTCTGGGCATTACGGCCGTGATCGTGACCCACGATCAGGACGAAGCCATGGTGCTCGGCGACAAGATCGTTGTGATGCAAGGCGGCGTCATTCATCAGGCCGATACGCCGCAAAACGTTTGGGACAACCCGGCTACCGATTTCGTTGCCGGCTTTGTCGGCAACAGCAACAAACTCAAGGGCAAACTCAACGACGGTGTTTTGGAAATCGACGGCGGCACGATTGCCGTTTCCGACCTTGCGCCTTCGAGCCGCCAACGTCTTCAGGATCTCAAGCAGGCAGACATTCGTGCCTTTGTACGTCCGGAAACGGCCAGTCTCGAGCTTAATGCCGCTACGCATGACGAAGCCGTACTTCGCGTTCCCGTCATTGTTCGCGACTTCCACTTTATGGGAAGCTTCGTGCGCATTTCGGTGGAACTTAAATCCCACACCAAGCTCATGAAGGTCAATATGACCGAGGTCCCTGCGGGACTTGAGCCAGGAAATGAGGCCACCATGGTGATCGCCGGTTCCGACCTGATGGTCTTTGCCGACAAGGAAGAGGACCAATCCAAATGATGAAGATTCTGCAAATCTCCGACCTGCATGTCGAACCGGTCGGCAAGCTCGCCTACGCCCGAGCCAACACCGCTCGCCGCATGATTGAACTCACGGAGTGGCTTGCCAGGCATGAAAACGAGTACGATGCCGTGGCCGTCACCGGCGACTTAAGCTGCGACGGCAACATCGATTCCTACCATCTGATCGACGCCATTTTCCGCGCGCTCCCGAAGCCCTGTTTCATGGTTCCGGGCAATCACGACCGCAGAAAACCGTTCCTTGAATGCCTCTCGCATTTCTGCCCGAATGTCTACAGTTCTGAAAATCTGAGTTTTGCCGTTGATCTGGGCGAGTATCGGCTTTTCATGCTCGATACGCTTCAGCCGGGCATTCACTGGGGCGCTGTTCCGGACGGTGTCATCAACTGGCTCGAAGGCGAACTGCCCAAAACCGATAAGCCGACGCTTGTTCTCTGCCACCACACGCCCGTCAAGCCCGGCATGGGCTACATGGACGAACCGTTCGGCAACGGCGATCGCCTAATCGACATGCTCGCCGCGCAGCCCAATGTACGACTTTGCACCGGCCACCTGCATCGTCCCGTTGCCACATTGGCCAAAAATAAGCTCATGGTCGTCACGGCGCCTTCGGTGTCGCTTCAGATGCTTCTTGACCTCACGCCCAAGGGCGGCGACGAGTTCGTGTTTGAAACGCCTGGGTACGCCGTTCACACGTTCCTTGAGGACGGTTGGGTGACCCACTTCGGGCAACTTCCGTTTGCAAGCGACTTCAGCGGCCCGTATCCGTTCGTCAACACCATCAATCCCGACGCGTAATTTTTCGGGTTCTCCAACGAAAAACCGCGGAGCGAAGTAAACGCTTTCCGCGGTTTTTCTTGCGCCCGATCAAGAACCGAACGCAAGGCAAACAAGTTCGGTCGATTACTGGCCGGAAGCGATCTTGTCCTGGAATTCGCAGTAGGTTTCCTTCGTGAAGACCGGCTTGAAGTTGGCGCAGATCTCCTCGGCCTTCTTGGCGTCGTCGTAAAGAAGGTCAATGATGGTCATGGCAAGCACTTCGGGGGACTTCTCGTAGGCAACCTCTTCGTTGTCAAGAACGAAGTTGGCCCCGTGCAATACGCCCTTGGCGCAACCGACCCACGGATGCACCACCGGAATCAGGTGCGAAACGTCGCCCATTTCCGTGCTGCCGGCGTTGTGCGGACCGACAGCCACGTGCTCTTCACCGAAGAGCGCCACGGCATTGTCGCGCAGCACGTTGCGAAGCGTCTCATCGGGACGCAACGGCAGATAACCCGGCAGATCCTGCAGTTCGCACGTAGCACCCACAGCATCGGCCCCGGCGCGCAGGGCGCGGTTGATGTCCGTGTTGTAGCGCAACAGCGCGTCGACATTGGCCGCACGCGTATAGCTTTCCATCGTGACATAGTCGGGAACGACGTTCACAAGGTCGCCGCCCGAGTTAATGATCGGGTGGAAACGCACAAAATCGTCCTCGCGGAAGCGTTCGCGAATGGCGTTGACGCCCATCACGCCGAGCATGGCGGCATTCAGAGCATTGATGCCTTTATCGGGAGCGCCTGCAGCGTGCGCGGCACGGCCGCGGTAAGTCATAAGTTTGCCCACGAAACCGTTGCAGCTGCCGCCGAGGTCGTAGAAGCCCTTCGGATCATCGGTGATGTTGGCGTGCATCTGCATGGCAATGTCGATGCCGTCGAAAGCACCTTCGGCAATGAGCTGCTGCTTGCCGCCGAGATAGCGCAGATCACCCTTTTTGCGCAGTCCGTTACGGAAGTCGATTTCAACATATTCCTCGGCCGGCACCGCAAAGAGCATCAGATCGCCGTCGAGTTCGTCCATGATGCCGGCGTCCTTAAAGGCCATGCCCACAGCAAGCATGTTGGCAAGCTGGACATGGTGACCGCAACAGTGCGCAGCGCCCGTCTTGGGGTCGGCATGCGGATGATCGCGGCAAACAATGGCATCAAGTTCTCCGAGCAAAGCCACAGTCTTTTTGCTGTTGCGTCCCTTCATGCGGGCGCGCACGCCCGTGATGCCCCAGCCGGTTTCGCATGTGAGCCCGAGCTTTTCAAACTCGGCCTTCACCTTGGCGGAAGTCTTCGTTTCCTTGAAGCCCAGTTCGGGTTCGGCAAAAACGTTTTCGGCAATAGCTTTGATATCGGCACGGCGGGCGCGAATGGCTTCGCAGACACGGCGCTTGAGCTCTTCCTTAGTCATGTTTCTCTCTTTGCAGTGAACAAAAACGCTTAAGAAAAAAGGCGGGCCGGCAAGCCGGGATTTCCGCTTGCGCCCGCCTTCGCTTTATCAGGCGTCAGAATACACCCTCAAGGCCCAGCATGATCTCGGCCAGGATGGTTGCGCAGATGAAGCTGCCGGCAGCCACGGCCAGAGCCACGGGAATGATGCGCCAGGAAAGTGCCTTGAACGCTTCCATATCCTTGCCGACCGACAGACCCGCATAAGCCAGAAGCGGCGTGGTGAGCGCAAGGAAGCTAACCTGCTTGGTGTAGCTCAGAACAACGTCGCCGCCCGGGAAACCCGGAATCGAAACCACAACGGCAACGATCGACACCCAGAACACCATCGGCAGCTTATGAAAGCCCGGCAGCTTGGAAATGAAGATGCCCAGAGAAGCCAACACGACCAGGAGGAAAACGCCGATGGCGCTGCCGCCCAGATCCGGATGGATGTTGATGAGGTTTGCAACCCAGCTGAAAACGCCCGTCACCAGAAGGATGAAAACCATATCCTTCATTTCATTCAAAATTTTCATCATGATCTTTTCTCTCTTAAATACTTTGCGTGTTCTTTTGAATCAACCGGCACGTCAGGCCTTTTTCTTGGAGCGCAGGGAATCCATCCAGCCGTAGACCTTGACGGTGACAGGCAGCGAGATGAAAAGCGCAAAGTAAATACCGAGAACCGTCGTGAGCAGGTTGGCGGCAGCCGCGTATGCCTGAACGGTTTCAGCCCATTCGGGATGAGAAGCAATAATCGAAGCAGTGGAAGCGGCCATCATCGAGGCGCTGCCGATGCCCGCGCCCATAGCCAGAGCATGCGGATGGAAAATACCCATCTGAGCGATCACGCCGGCCAAGACGGACACCCAAAGCGCACCGAACACGGTGCCGCAGATGTACATGCCCATCACGCCGCGGCCTTCGGGCGAGTCCAAACCATAGCGCTCGGCAATAATGGCGATGTTGGGTTCACGGTCGATCGAGTAGCAGGCGCCGATGGCCTCTCGCTTCATGCCCACAAGGAAGGCAACCGGCAGACCGAAAACGAGCGTGCCGAAGAAGTGGCCGAACTCCTGCACGAGAAGCGCAAGAGACGAGTGCATCAGCTGCTGCAGATTCGGACCGATATCCAAGCCGAGCTTGGTCACGAGGATAAGCATGCCGATGGAAAGTACGCGGGAAGCACGTTCCATTTCGGGCAGCTTGAGAAGCTTGAAATTCGGATAGCTGATGATGCCGCCGATGATCAGGGCGTAAAACAGCGGCAGGAAAATGATCAGATCGAAGCGCTGCATGCCGATCAATTCTGCGACGATCACGATCAGCAATGCCAGTAAATGAAGCTTCCAATTTTTGATGAGGTCCATTTGGTTCTTCCTTGTTGTCAGGACTTCGGCGTCAAATCTCCCTCAACGCCCTTCATCCTTTAGTTCTGGGGCGGACTCTGTCGGCGGAAGGCTTCCGGTCGGAAGCCGAACAAGCTCAAGAAAACGCAAACGGAGGCGAGACATCGTGCTCTCCACCTCCGTTGCCAATCCTTCGCAATGCTCTCGACGGAATTTTCCCTTCCGCCGATGCTGCGCGGCAGCAGTCCTATTTTTTCGGTTACATTCGACGCAGTCGGAACACGCGGCAGGCCTGCAAGCGCGCTGCAAAAGCGAACTTGATGCCGTTGAGGATAAAGACTGCCGCTTGCATCATCTGATCCGAACCGATTGCGTTCATGCGTTGCCGAAATACGGGCCGGCGGAAAGGCCCTTCAGAGCGGACAGTACCACGCCGACATCAAAAAACTCAAGCAAATCGCGCTTTTCAAGGAAAAATAGCCGTCTCGCCTAAGCAATTCTGCTCAGATTTTCCCGCAAATTTCACATGCGGCAGACAAATGCAAAGACGGCCGCAGGCTTTGAGCCTTGTCAGACAAGCAGGCGCTTGGTTCAAGTCGAAAAGTGCTTTTGCCGACCGTCGTGCTTGTGTTTTGCCGTCCCGCGGGAGCAAAATGCAGGAATCACCATAAAACACTGAGGAGGGCTGCGATGTCCAATTACCTTACCGAGAACCTTCGTACTGTAGCTTTGGTCGGGCACAGCGCCTCCGGCAAGACGAGTCTTGTCGAGGCCATGCTGGTTCGTTCCGGTGCCATCGCCGAAGCCGGCTCCGTCGAACGCGGCAATACCGTTTGCGACAATGATCCGCAGGAAAAAGCGGTCGGTCATTCGCTTCGTATGGCCGTGGCGCACATCGACACCGCCATGCCCGACCTGACTCCCGTGCGCATTCACGTCATCGACACCCCGGGGGGCCCCGATTACGTCGGTCAGGCACTCTCGGCTCTGGACGCCGTCAAATCGGTTGCGGTTGTCGTCGACGCCACCAAGGGTATTGAACTCATGACCCGCCGCATGATGCAGTGGGCCGAAGAACGCGGTCTGTGCCGCGTGATCGTCGTCAACAAAATCGACGCTCCGGACGTCAACCTGAGCGAACTGTTGCATGAACTGCAGGAAGCGTTCGGCGACGGCGTGCTGCCGATCAACCTTCCGACCAAGGGCTACACGCGCGTGATCGACTGCTTTGACAAGGATTCGGGCGACGCCGACATCATGACGGTAAGCGACGTGCACCGCGCCTTCATCGAACGCGTTGTGGAAGTCGACGATGCTACGATGGAAAAATATCTCGAAGAAGGCGACGCAGACCCCTCGACGCTGCACGGCGAAGTAACGAAGGCCTTGCGCGAAGCTCACGTGATTCCGGTGTGCTTCACGTCCGCCAAGAACCTCATCGGCATCCGCGACTTCATGAAGGTGATCATCCGCCATCTGCCTTCTCCGAGCGAAGCCAACGACGCACACTTCATCGACCGCGACGGCAACCCCTACCAAACGCAGCCCGACAAGAATCTGCCGGTTGTGGCGCACGTGTTTAAGGTTGTGAGCGACCCGTTCGTCGGCAAAATCGGCGTCTTCCGCGTGCACCAGGGCTGCATCACCGCCGGCTCTACGCTTTACGTCGACAACCTCAAAAAGCCCATCAAGGCGGCTCGTCCGCTGATTCTGCAGGGCAAGAACACGTTTGAAACCGATGAACTTCACCCCGGCGACATCGGTGCACTCAACAAGATCGACGAACTCACCTACGGCTGCATCCTGCACTCGGATCCGAATCTGGAAATCCAGATGCGTCCGCTGCCCTTCCCCAAGCCCATGCTCGGTCTTGCCATCGCTCCGGCCCGCCGCGGCGACGAAGGCCGCATGAGCGAAGTGCTCGGCAAGATGCTTGCCGAAGACCCGACGCTTTCGGTCGACCACGACGTCGTTTTGAACGAAACGGTGCTGCGCGGCTTAACCGAGATGCATGTGCGCACGGTGCTTGAACGCATGAAGGATCAGTTCAAGCTTGAAGTGACGACGAAGACGCCGTCGGTCCCCTACCGCGAAACCATCGCAGGGTCGGCCGAAGGTCATGCCCGCCACAAGAAGCAGACGGGCGGCGCCGGTCAGTTCGGTGAAGTCTATCTGCGCATCGAACCGCTTGCCCGCGGCGAAGGCTTTGTCTTTGCCGACGAAGTCAAGGGCGGCGCGATTCCGTTCAACCTGATCCCGGCGGTGGAAAAGGGCGTGCGCGACGTGCTCGCGACGGGCTTTATTGCCGGCTACCCGATTCAGGACATCAAGGTCACGGTCTACGACGGCAAATACCATCCGGTCGACTCCAAGGAAGTCGCCTTCGTTTCGGCCGGCCGCAAGGCTATGCTTGATGCGCTTGCCAAGGCAAACCCGCAGGTTCTGGAACCGATCGTTGAAATGATCATCACGGCTCCGGATGCGTACATGGGCGATATCACGGGCGACCTTGCCAGCCGTCGCGGGCAGATCGTCGGCACGGACAACCTGCCCGGCGGAATGATGGAAATCCGCGCTCAGGTTCCGCTCGCCGAACTTGAAAGCTACGCCACTCGCCTTCACGCTTTGACGCAGGGCGCCGGTGCGTTCTCGATGGATCTGTCGGGCTATCAGCCTGTCCCGGCTCAGAAGCAGGCCGAGCTTGCTTCCAAGTTCAGTCTGAAGGCCGAAGAAGACTAATCCGTTAATCGGTACTCGGCCGCTTCCCGCGGCCGGGTACCGGCCATACATACAATTCGAGCGGCGTTTCTCTCGGAAAATCGCCGCTCTTTTTGTGTCCGATCAATTGTTGCTAAACCAAATCGTCACGGGACCGTCGTTGACGATATTGACGACCATGTGTGCGCCGAACTCGCCGGTTGCCGTTTTCAGTCCGCTTGCGCCGCACTCCTCAACGAACACGTCAAAAAGCCGTTTTGCCTCGTCGGGAGCAGCGGCCGGAGTAAAGCTCGGCCGATTGCCTCGGGAGGTATCCGCCGCAAGCGTAAATTGGGACACCAAAAGCAACTCGCCCCCGATATCGGAAACCGAGCGATTCATTTTGCCCGCATCATCTTCAAAGATGCGGTACTTGAGCACCTTCTGCGCGAGCGCTCTCGCCTTTTCCTCGGTGTCGCCCTTAACGGCGCAAACCAACAAGCACAAGCCGTGTCCGACGTCGCCAACCGTTTTTCCGTCAATCGAAACAGAGGCCTGCGCGACGCGCTGCAACAAAGCGATCATTAGGCTACCGTCACCTTCGCCCAGCGGCGCTTGCCGACCTGAAGCGTGTATTGACCGGGCTTGAGCTTGAGTCCTCGGTCGGAAATCTTGTCGCCGTCAACGCGAACGCCGCCCTGCTCAATGTTGCGGTTGGCTTCACCCGTGCTCGGGCAAAGACCGGCCTCCTTGATAAGGCGAGCGATGCCGATTTCGCCGTCGGGAGCAGCCACCGTCACTTCCGGGATATCCGAAGGCATGGCGCCCGCGCGGAAGCGGTTGTTGAATTCGGCCTCCGCCGCATCGGCCGCCTTAGCGTCGTGGAAGCGCTCCACAATTTCCTTGGCAAGCAGCACCTTGGCGTCGCGCGGATTGCGGCCGTTGTCGCACTCACTCTTCAGCTGCGCGATTTCGACATTGCTCTTGAGGCTCAAAAGGTTGTACCAATCCCACATGAGCGTATCGGAGATGCTCATCACCTTGCCGAACATTTCGTCAGCGCTTTCCGTGATGCCGATGTAGTTGTGCTTGGACTTGCTCATCTTGTTGACACCGTCCAGGCCCACCAAGAGCGGCATCGTGAGAATGCACTGCGGCTCCTGTCCGTACTGACGCTGCAGTTCGCGACCGACAAGCAAATTGAAACGCTGATCCGTGCCGCCGAGCTCCAGATCGGACTTGAGGGCCACCGAGTCATAGCCCTGCATCAAGGGATAGATCAGTTCGTGCACGGCAATCGGCAGCTGTTCGGAGAAACGCTTGGCAAAATCGTCGCGCTCAAGAAGACGAGCAACCGTGTAACGGCTTGCAAGCTGAA
>USBS01000002.1 GCA_900552915.1 uncultured Sutterella sp.
AGCACTTCGTTGATCATTTCGGGGTCGAGCGCCGAAGTGGGTTCGTCAAAGAGCATGCACACAGGGTCCATGGCAAGAGCTCGAGCAATTGCCACACGCTGCTGCTGACCGCCCGAAAGCTGCCCGGGGAACTTCGGGGCGTGCTTCAAAAGCCCTACGCGATCCAGAAGCGCCAGCCCGCGCTCGGTGGCTTCCTCGCGCGAGCGACCGAGCACCTTCATCTGCGCGAGTGTCAGGTTGTCGGTAATGGACAGATGCGGAAAAAGTTCGAAGTGCTGGAAGACCATCCCGACGTGGCTGCGCAGCTTCGGCAGATCCGTCTTGGGGTCGCCCACATTGATGCCGTTGATGAGGATTTCGCCCTGCTGGAACGGCTCAAGCGCGTTGACGGTCTTGATGAGCGTGGACTTGCCCGAACCCGACGGGCCGCAGACGACAACCACTTCGCCTTTTTCAACGGACGTGGAGCAGTTCTTCAGAACCTGGAAGGAACCGTACCACTTGCTTACGTTTTTAATTTCAATCATCGGCATGGGAAAAAGGCCTCTTTTTGCGGTTGTCTAAAAAATTCGCTCAAAATTCAAGCGTAGCGCACAATTGTAAGGTATTGGAGAAAAACGCGTCAGTGTTTTTTGGTGTGGTGCCGCTTTCAAGTCGGAGATAGATAAAACACTTGCGAACGCAGATCTTCGGAGGACCACGATAGAATCGAACGATTGATTGGTCATTCAGGATTTTCCGCTTTTTGGAAATGGTTGCCGTAAAAACACTTCAGAAACTGATTTCGTCTGGCTGCCGAAAGCTCTGCATCTTGTCGGTTGCGGCTGTTTTTGTTGCTGGAGGGGCGGTAGCGGCGCAGATTCCGTCGAACAGCGGCGATAAGGTTCGACTCGGTCTTGTGCTTTCCGGCGGCGGCGCACGCGGATTCGCGCACATCGGTGCGCTTAAAGCGCTTGAAGAGCTGCACGTGCGATTCGATGTGGTGGCCGGCACCAGCATGGGGTCAATGGTTGGCGGAGCGTATGCCGCCGGCTACAGTGCCAAGCAGATTGAAGACATCACGTTGGCGGTCAATTGGCCGCGCATGTTTTCGCCGCGGCCGGATCGCGATCGACTGGATTGGAGAGGCAAGGACGACGATCGGCGCGGATTCGGGCCGCTTGAGATTGGTGTGAGCAAAAAGGGACTTAAATTTCCCGGACAGGTCGTGCCTTCGCAGGAACTCGACATTTTTTTGCAGCGTTCCACGCAGCCCTTCAATAGCATTTTTGATCTTTCAAAGCTCGATATTCCGTTTGCGGCCGTAGCAACGGATCTGGAAACCGGGCAGGCTGTCGTTTTGCAGAAAGAGATTTCGCTTGCGCAGGCTATGCGCTGTTCTATGTCGGTTCCTGCAGCATTTCGACCGGCCGAATATAAAGGCAGGATTCTGGTTGACGGCGGCCTTATCGACAATCTGCCAGTCGACGTGGCCCGCAATATGGGGGCTGAGCGCGTAGTTGCGATTAATGTCGGAACGCCGCTGGGTTCTCGAGAGCACATTCACGGTGTGTTCGGCGTAATGGGGCAGGTGGTCAACATTCTCACGGAGCAAAACGTTCGAAAGTCAATTGCCTCGCTTACTTCGCAGGACATCTACCTTGCGCCGGATCTGGGGGACTTCACCTCGGCCGATTTTATGAAGGCCGGTGACATCATAGCCGCCGGCTACAAAGCGGTCATGGACAACAAGGAGCTCTTTGCTCCCTACGCCGAAGATGAGGAAAGCTATCGAACCTATCTGGCGGCTCGTTATGAAAAAACGGTCGTAACGTCCGAGCACCACGTTTCCGAAGTTCGGGTAGCGGGACTCAAACGAGTCAATCCGCAGCACGTGCTGGCTGTTGCCGACATCGATACCGACAAACCTGTCACGAACGAAGAAGCGGCAGAATCCGCCCGAGACGTCTGGGCCGAGGGGAATTTTCAGAACGTGCCCTTCCGTTTCGAGCCCGGGCCGAACGGCACCGAAGTGTTGGTGTTCGAGCCGGAGGAGAAAGCGGTCGGTTATTCCACGCTGCGATTCGGCGGCAACATCCAATCGGACTTCCAGTCGTCCAATACCTTCAATGTGTTGCTTGCGCACACGTGGGGATGGCTTAACGACTGGGGCGGTGAATGGCGAAACGAAATCCAGCTTGGGGAGATTAAGCGCTTTCAGTCGGAGTTTCAGCAACCTTTGGGGGTTGACGGCCGTTGGTTTGTGCTGCCTCGGGTGAGCTATCAGTGGGAGCCGTTTGATGTGTACGGCGAGCACGACAAGGATCCCATCGGACGATTCAGAACGGAAACCTTGGAAACGGGGCTCTTTGTGGGTTATGAATTCCCGCGGCTGGGCCGTATTTCCGTAGGAGGCGGTTGGTACGACAACCGAATTCGTACTGAGGTTTTCGTGCAAAGTCTGAAGTATCAGGAGGATTCGACGTTTGCTGCAATTCGGGCCAATTTCGATACGCTCGACGACGCCAGTTTTCCGCGAAGAGGTTTTTACTTCGACGGTGTATTGACTTATGCCCTCAATCCACAGGGAATCGATGGTGACGACGACAAGCTGCGCTACGAAGTGCGGGCGGGCTTGCCGATTCCGCTCGCAGAGCGCACGACGATGCTACTAAGCGGCAAAGTGGGATCGGCCAGCGACGCGGGCAATTTCAATTTGGGCGGCGTGTTTAACTTGTCCGGTTCTCCCTACGGTCGGTACACGGGCGATCGTCTGGCGTTTGGTCGGGTGATGCTTTATCACGACGTCAGCCGCACCATGCGCGAGCTGCGCATGCCGCTTTATCTCGGCGGGACTTTTGAGATCGGCCGCGTTTGGAACGGGACGATCAATGCGGCGATGAACGATGAGGAAACGCCCTGGAGGCATGCTGCAAGTCTCTTTGTGGCAAGCGATACCTGGCTTGGACCCATGTATTTGGTGGCGGGACGAACTTTTGGCGAGAGCTCTTCCGTTACTTTCTACTGGGGACGACTTTGGTAGCGCTCAGCAGCAAGCTTTTGGCTGGGACTGGGAGTATTGGGCACAGACCGGGCAGGCCGGATCGCTCGCCAGCTTCAGGCGTGAGAATTCCCAAGAGAGCGTGTCGAGAAGCAGAAGACTGCCTACGGAAGTCGTTGCAGCGCCGGCGGCAATTTTGAGCGTCTCCTCCGCGGCCATCATTCCTGCAATCGAAGTGACCGGAGCCAAAACGCCGGCTTGAGCGGCCTTCACGTCCAGCGCATCGTCCTCGGGAAAGGCGCACTGATAGCAGGCAGGGTTGCCGCTGCGGAAGTCGAACACCGCGAGCTGTACGCTGTAGCGTACAGCGGAAGCGGAAACCAATACTTTTCTCAGAGCTTTGGCGGCTCGGTTGCATGCGTGGCGCGTGCGGAAATTATCTGAGGCATCAATGATGATGTCGCAGCTGTCGGCCAGAACACGAATTTTTTCTTCGTCAACGAAGTCCGCTACGGCATTGACTTTGACGTTCGGATTGATCGCATTGAGAGTCAGCCGGGCGCTCAGGGCTTTGTTCATGCCGACACGCTCGGCTGTGTGCAGAATCTGGCGAGGTAAATTGGAAATGTCCACGGCATCGGCGTCGACAATGGTGATCGATGCGACACCGCTTTCGGCGAGAGCGAGCGCGGCAGGACAGCCCACGCCGCCTGCGCCGAGGATGAATACGCGGGTCTGCGCAATGCGCGATTGGCCTTCGGGGCCGATCTCCTTAAGGAGGACGTGCCTGCTGTAGCGCTCGTCGATTGTCACTTTTTGCCTGCCTCGTCGTTTTTCTTGGAGGTCTTGTCTTTGGTGGCCTTTTCAGCCTTCTGTTTAGCCCGTTCGGCTTTGAGTTTGGCCTGTGTTTCCTCGTGCGTGACGACGTGTTCACCCTTTAGGAACGCTTTGGCCTGCTGCAGCGGGAAGTCTTTGTCGTCGCCGAAGACATAACGCAGTTTCGGCATGGTGGTTTCTTCCTCAAGCTCGGCCTCAGGTTTTTTCTCCTTGGGATCGTCAGCCTTCTTTTCGTCTTTTTTCTTGGCGTCGTCCTTCACTTCCAAGTGATGCGCCAGTTCCGACTCACGAATGGAAAACGAGGGATAGTTTCCTTCAGGCGTGTCGTCAACGGCGATGTCGGGCGTAATGCCCTTAGCCTGAATGGTTCGTCCCGAAGGGGTGTAGTAGCGCGCTGTTGTGATCTTGACGCCAGTGGTCTGATCCTTTTTCATGCGGATCGGAATGATGGTTTGAACACTGCCCTTGCCGAAGCTGCGTGTTCCCATGATTGTTGCGCGCTTATGATCCTGCAGGGCGCCCGCAACGATTTCGGAGGCCGAGGCAGAGGCCGAGTTGATGAGAACAACAACGGGAACCGACTTGGTGATTTCCGGCAACCGGGCAATGCTGTCCTGACTGGTTTTGCCGGTGGAGTAATCTTTTTCGACGGCATTGAATTTGCGCTCGTCCTCTGCATTGCGGCCCCGGGTGGAGACAACAAGGCTAGCGGGCTTCAGGAAAGCGGCGGAGACGCCGATGGCGGCGTTCAAAAGACCGCCAGAATTGTTGCGCAGATCAAGAACGACGCCCTTGAGCGGGGTTTGTTTGTTGAGTTTTGAAAGTGCCGCAGCAACGTCTGTCCCTGTGCGCTCCTGGAATTGGGAAATTCGGATGTAGGCAAGTCCGTCGCCCAACGACTTCGACTTCACGGACTGAATCTTAATGATGTCGCGTTCGAGCTTGACGACGATCGGCTTGGCAACGCCTTTGCGGGCGATGGTCAGCGTAATCGAGGTTTTGGGTTTGCCGCGCATGAGCTTCACATTTTCGTTGAGGCTCAAGTCGGCAGTGGATTTGCCGTCGATTTTGACGATCAGGTCGCCGGCCATGACGCCGGCTTTAGCCGCCGGCGTATCGTCGATCGGGTTGACGACGCGCACACCCTGTGCATCCTTGGTGACTTCAAGGCCGAGTCCGCCGAATTCGCCCATGGTGGATTCTTCCATGTCCTTGAAGTCGTTGAAATCGAGGTAGGACGAATGCGGATCAAGCCCTTCAACCATTCCGCGAATAGCGTTTTCGATCAGATCCTTGCTCGGCACTTCATCTACGTAGTAGTTCTTGATCGTGCCGAAAATGTCGGCAAAAAGCCCGATTTCTTCCAACGGAATGGTTTCCTGCGCTTCCTTAGGTGCATCTGCGGCGTAGTTCGAACTGCCGAAAAGCGAACCGGCGGCTAGGAGGAAGGCAAAAGCGGTGCCTTTGAGTCGAAAAGTCATAAGTGTTGTTTATTCCGGTGGTCGACTGACGCTTAAAAAAGGCAGCAAACATAAACCGCTCTGTATCGGTTTTCTTACGCTGTCTCAAGAGTGGCAGTCGGAAAAATATTCACACATTTCCGGGGGAAAGATCAGTTTCTGGCGATCCACCGCGCCGGATCAAAAGGTTTGCCCTTGTAGCGGAGCTCAAAGTATAAGCCAGGGGCATCTTCGCCACCCGAGCTGCCGACGCTAGCAATTGTTTCGCCTTGTTTAACGGAATCGCCGACGCTTTTGTAGAGCGTTTCATTGTTGGCGTATACCGATAAATAGTTTGAGCCGTGATCGACGATCAACAGGTTGCCGAAGCCTCGCATCCAATCGGAGAAGACGACGGTGCCGGGACCGGCTGCGACGACATCCTGACCTTGCTTGGCACGAATGAGCATGCCGCGCCAGGCAAGCGTTGAGGCCGCACCAGCGCGTTTCTGCCCGAACTTGGCTACCACTTTTCCTTTTGTCGGCATTGTGAGTTTGCCGCGAAGCTTGCCGAAATTGCCGGTGACCGGAGCTACCGTGGTGGGCCGGGTATCGGGACGTGATGCCTTGGCCGTCTGCGCGCGGCGCTTGGACCGGGCTTTTTCCTGTTCTCGTTTTTTCGCTGCAGCAAGCGCCGCCTTTTTGGCTCGCTCTCGCGAAGCGGCCGCTGCGATCTGCTTGTCGATGTCGGCGATCAGGTTGGTGAGCTGGCGGTCGTTTTTAACCAACTGTTCGTAGCGGGCCTTCTGAGTGCTCAATTCTTTTTTGAGTTGCGCAAAGGCACTTTCGCGACGGGACTTTTCGCGTTCGAGTTCTGATCGATTTTTCTGTTCGGCCGTTTCAATGCGGATAAGCTCTTTTTGCGTTTCGTTTGTCTTTGCCGTCACGATTTCGATGTTCTTGCGGCGATTGGCCAAACGATCGATTGTGCGATCCTGTTCGCGAGCCATGTACTGCAGAATCGCCGACATGCGCGCAATGTCGTTGGGGTTGCTGCCGGCAAGCGCCGTTTGCCAGGGGTGTCGGCGGGAATTGACGAACTGTGCCTGGCTGATGCTGACAATGAGGTCTTCGGCTTCCGACACGTGCAGGCTTACGATGCCTGCCTCGCGTTTGAGATCCTCGAGTTGGTTTTCAACATCCTGCTTTTTGCTTCCAAGCTCTTTTAGGGTACGGTTGCTCTGCGATATAGCTTTTTCGGATGCGGCAAGCTCACCATTGACTTTATCGAGGCTTGCTTCTTTTGCCGAGATGTCCTTTTTGATCGTGGAGATCTGCCCCTTGATGGAGCGTTGCTCTTTTTGCAACGAACTTCTTGTCTGCTTGTTCGGTGCTCTCTTTTGCTTATCGGCAGCGGCTTGCGCTACGTTGGCACAAAGCGCCGCAGACAGAATCGCAATCGCAAAGAGTTTTGCAGCACGCACGAAAAGCATCGGAAAAAGGGATAGGGGAAAACCTTCGGACAACACGAAAGCTCGCCGTAGTGTCGAGAACTGCCGCGAGACGCCCTAATTTTAGTCAAGTCGGGCATTGTGCGAGAGCCCGTTTGTCCCTCTATCGGAGGAAGGTCGTAAACCTTTATAATCACGGCTTCTCGTTTGAGAATAAATGCGGCATCGGGCTTGAAAAACCGTTTTTTGATCCCCATATCCCCCGGGGCGGCCTTTTATGAAGCAAAACGCAACCGGCCTCGGCAAGTTATTTGAAAGAAACAGGAACTTACGGCTGTGAACCAATTTCTGATCGACAACATTTTGCTCTTGGTCATCATTCTTGTGTGCGTGGTGACGTTGGCGGCGCCTTATGTCAATCGCCGCCGTTTCGCCGAAGTTGACAATGCTTCGGCGACCGATCTGATCAATCATCAGGGCGCACAAATCATCGATTTGCGCGATCCGAGCGAATTTAAGAAGGAATGCATTGCCCGTTCGGTCAATATTCCCGCCGACCGCATTCACTACGAACTCGATAAGATCGACAAGACCAAGCCCGTGCTTCTCGTCGATGATGACGGCAAGCGCTCCCGCATGGCTTCGCCTCTGTTGCGCGGCATCGGATGCAAGCAGGTTTACGTTCTTCAGGGCGGTCTCAATGCGTGGCGCCGTTCCGGCACGCCGTTTGCCCGCTAATTACGAATCGTTTTTTAGAAACCCATCACGGAGTCAGCCAAAATGGCAGAAGAAAACAACACCGAAAACACCGCCGCTCAGGATCAGCAGCAAGCCCAGGCTAAGAACGAACCGTTCTTTCAGCTAGTTCGTTGCTACATGAAGGACGCGTCGCTCGAAATGCCGCACGCTCCCGAAATCTTCATGAGCACGCCGGAAGAGCAGCCCAACGTCGACATTCAGTTTGAAGTGTCTCAGCGTGCGCTGCAGATTCCCGATACCTTCGAAGTGATCGTGCGCGGCACGATCACCGTGTCCGTCAAGGGGCAGACGATGTTCCTTGTTGAAGGCAAGCAGGCCGGCATCTTCGAAATTCGCGGCATCCCGCAGGAAGGCGTGCACCACATTCTCAACGTGCTCTGCGCGGGGACCATCTATCCGTACCTGCGTGCCAACCTGGCCGACCTTATCAACCGCACGGGACTCCCGCCGGTTCACATGCCCGAAGTCAATTTCGAAGGCCTCTACCAGCAGCGCATGGCTCAACAGGCTCAGAAGCAGCAGGCCAACGGCACGAGTGCGGCCGCGGCTACCCCTGAAGCCAACGCTTAAAACCATCTCTCAAAGACCGGCGAGATCACAGCCGGCCATTTGACCGAAAAGGTTCGCTCCGGTTCTTTTGACCGTTGCGGACCTTTTCGTATCTACTCGATAGTTTTTTCTTTTCATCTCCTTCGCAGGGGGCTGTTCAGATGCCCCAAAATGCGCTAACCTCAATCGATGGTTTCGTCGAACCAAAATTTGGCGAAAGATCCTTCGGACAATGAATTGCAAAAATTTTTAGCGTATGACTGCAGAAGAAACCGCAAAGAAGATCCGTATTGCGCTCATTGACGACCACACGCTGTTTCGCAGCGGGCTCAAGGCGCTCTTATCACGCCAGAGCGATTTTGAAATCGTGGGTGAAGCTGCCGATGGGCTTGAAGGTGTCAAACTTGTTGAACAGATCAAACCCGACATTGTTCTGCTTGATCTAGATATGCCGACGATGAGCGGAAATGAGGCGCTTGCCCAGATTCTTGAAATCGACCCTTCGATGAAGGTACTGATGCTTACGGTAAGCGAGGACGGCGACGATTTGGCCGAATGCATGCGTTTGGGCGCCGTCGGTTATCTTCTGAAGAAAATCGACGCCGATTTCTTGTTGCAGAGCATTCGTCATGCTGTGGCGGGGGATTCGGTGATTTCGCCCGAGATGACAAGCAAACTTGTGATGAAGCTCAGGAACGAAACATACCGTACGAGTTCCGCAACGGCCGACATTGAGTCTCTTACGCCTCGGGAACGACAAACGTTGGCCTGGCTTGCAAGAGGCGTGTCCAACAAGGAAATCGCGCGCACGCTCGATTTGGCGGAATCTACCGTCAAGGTGCACGTACAGAGTGTGCTGCGTAAGCTCAACATCAAGAGCCGCGTTCAGGCGGCTGTGTTTGCCGTGGAGCATCATCTCGACAAGCTTTAATGACCGACGGCCCCGAGTTGGAGCGAGGAGAAAGAAAATGAACGCTTTTTCTGGTTTGAAAATTTCGGCGGCAGTTGTGCTCGGGTGTGCCGTCGTGTTGGGCGGATGTGCGCATCCTCAGCTCATTGATATGGGGACGACGCAGGATGAAGTCGTCGCTTATTTGGGGGAACCTGCCGCCAGAACACCGATGCCCGACGGCACCGTCCGCTACACCTACAGCGGCCAGCCTTTTGGACAGGATGTTTGGTGGATTTTCGTAGATCAAAACGGAAAAGTTGTCGCGCGCGAGCAGGGGCTTCAGGAGAAGTACTTCAACATGCTCACGCCCGGCAAGTCGACGGAAGCCGACGTTTGGGCTCTATGGGGAAAGTGTGCTGAGAAGTACAACTTCCCGCTTAAGGGCGAGCATGCATGGATGTATCGCTACAAGGCTCCGGGCGGATTCGATATGGCTGTATGGCCGCAGTTTGACGCTAAGGGGGTGATGCAGTCGATGGAAACGACGCTTGATCCTTGGAAACTTAACGACGGCGACAGTTTTGACTGAGTTTGTTCAACTACATCAATTTCATGCGGATCGGCTCTGATTTTTCCAAAGGTCAGGGCCGATCGTCTTTCAGGAACTACAAATGTCGATTTGGATTCGAAAAGCGGCACTGACAGTATGGTTTTCCGCAGCGGCGGTGTTGGTCGGTTGTGCACATCCTCAGCTCGTGGAGATGGGTGAGAGCAAAGAAGCCGTGATCGCCTATCTCGGTGAACCCCAGGCCAAGACGGCAATGCCTGATGGGACCGTACGCTATACCTACAGCATTCAGCCTTTCGGGCAGGAGGTTTGGTGGTTGTTTGTGGACTCAAACGGTAAAGTCGTTGCGCGCGAACAAGGACTGCAGGAGAAGTACTTCAGTATGCTTACGCCCGGCAAATCGACCGAAAACGACGTTTGGGCACTGTGGGGGCGATGCGCGCAAAAGTATGAATTTCGACTGGTTGACGAGCACGCCTGGATGTATCGCTATAAGGCGCCGGGCGGCTTTGACATGGCGGTTTGGCCGCAATTCGATGTTAACGGCGTGATGCAGTCGATGGAAGTGACGCAGGATCCGTGGAAGCAGGATCGGGTTAACCTGTTCCTGGGGTTCTAAAGCGCAGGAGCATAGATGACAAAAAACATCGCAGAATCGCTGCCTTTGCGCACCGATGCCGCTGTGCGCGCAGCGCGCGGGCATTGGCCCGAGATATTCGTTTCCTGCGGAATGTCCCGGGAGCATTTCGCTAAGCAGGGGCGAAGCTGTCCGGTCTGCGGCGGGACGGATCGCTTTTCATTCACGGACCGTTGGAAAAGAGGCAACTTCATCTGTCGCGGATGCGGTTCGGGTGACGGTTTCGATTTGATTTCCCGCTACTGCCGATGCGGATTTATAGAAGCGCTCGAGATTGTCGAGCGATTCTGCGGCATTGCACGGCAATATCAGAGCAGCGAGGCCTATGCCTGTGTACAGCTCACGCAAGAAGAGCAGCAGGAAAAGGAGATTGCGCGAGAACGGATGGAGCTTTGGGCTCAGGCTAAGCCGATTGTTCCGGGGGACCCCGTGTGGAAGTATTTGTCCAATCGGGGACTCGAGCCTAAGGCGGCCGGTTATGAAGTACGGTTTCATGAGGCGCTCGAATACCGTCATGACGACGGCACCTTAACGCGGCATCCGGCGATGATTGCCCGCGTCTTCAACCATCGTGGCGTGGTGATCAATCTGCACCGAACTTATCTCGACGACTGCGGCCGCAAGGCACAGGTAAGCAATCCCAAGAAGTTAATGGCTGGGGCGGTAAAGGATGGCGCCGTGCACTTCGGCGGTCGAGTGGAAGAAGTGATGGGACTTGCAGAGGGAATCGAAACGGCTTTGGCGGCCATGATGCTGAGAAATATACCTGTATGGGCGACGCTCGGATGTACGAATTTGCAGAGTTTTATCCGCATTCCGTCTGCCGTAAAGCGTCTGGTGGTGTTTGCCGACAACGATGCAAAATTTGCAGGTCAGGCGGCTGCCTACGCCGTCGCGCACCGCATTGCGACGAGCAGAAAGATTGAAGTGACCGTTGAAGTACCGGACACCGTCGGATGTGATTGGCTTGATGTGCTAAATGCTCGGCACGATTGAGGCACCTGATTTTTTGCATGAAAGGAAACAACGTATGAAGCCTTTGGTTGTTGTGAGTTCGAGGACGGGAAATACGAGGATTATTGCGCGAGCTCTGCAAGATGCGATCGGCGAATGCGGCTATGTGGAAGCGGCGAGCCTGCCGACAGATTTGGAGCACTATGACCCGATTGTGCTGTGCTTTTGGTGTGATCGCGGCATGGCGCCGGAAGATGCGGTTGCTGCCGCTAAGCGAATCAAAGGAAAAAACATCGCGTGCTTTGCGACTTTGGGAGGAAATCCCGACAGTACGAAAGCAAAGGATTGGATGCACAAAACATCACTGGCTCTTACGCAGGCCGGAGAAAATAATGTTCTGAAGCTTGAATTCCTTTGCCGCGGTCGTATCTCGCCGGAAATTTTCGAGCGGATGACGGCAATGTCGGGCGGCCAGGTTTCGCCCGAGCGGGAGGCAAGGCGAAAAGAGAGCGAAACCCATCCGGATCGGCTTGATGTGTTGGCAGCTGTTGAGGCCTATCGGGTTGTTTTCGAAGCAAAATAAAAATTAGCATTAAAAATAATTTGAAAATCAAATAAAAAGAGCTCGAGAGAAATCTCGGGCTCAAATTTTTTCGAAAACCAAAGTTGTCTTAGCACAAAATCATCTGATTTTGGGACTTGCAAAATTGCGTAATTCTTCGGATTTTTCGTGTTGTCTCAAGAACTTGCAAACGCGAAAAAATCTCCCTTGCACTTTTGCTCAAGCACAATCGCATAGCAAGGAAGAAACCGAAGATGACTGATCGACTTTCAGATTTCCCCGTTATTTTCCATGGACGCTCGTACGCGCCGTTGATGGTGGGCGGCATGGGCGTGAATATTTCCAATGACAAACTGGCGCTTGCCGTGGAAAAGCTCGGTGGAATCGCACATCTGTCCGACGCTTTGTTGATGCAGATTGCCGATAAGCAGTTCGGCACGTCGTTTTGCAAAGAAAAAATTCGGCGGTTCAAGGATCTTGCCGATGTGAGCGACAAGACGGCCATTCGGTTTGACCTCGGTCAGCTTGCAGAAGCGACGCGGCACTATGTGGCGGACGTGATGGCCCGCAAAACGGGCAACGGGCTGATTTTGATCAACTGCATGGAAAAACTCACGATGAACGCCAGTGCAGAGACACTCAAAGTGCGTTTGAATGCGGCGCTTGACGGCGGAATCGACGGTATTACGCTCTCGGCGGGATTGCATCTGTCGAGTCTGAAGCTGATGCAGGACAACCCGAGATTTCATGATGCGCTCATCGGAATTGTGGTGTCGAGCACTCGGGCGCTTCAGATTTTCATGAAGCGCGCGGTAGCTGTCGGAAGACTGCCCGACTACATCGTGGTGGAAGGACCGCTTGCAGGAGGCCATCTTGGCTTTGGCGACGATTGGGAGAAGTACTCGCTTGAGGACATCGTGCGCGGTGTGTTGCAGTGGCTCTCCGACAATCGCTTTGAAATTCCCGTGTTTGCGGCGGGGGGCATTTTCTCCGCGCAGGATGCGGTGCACTTTGTGCGGGATGTGGGAGCGGCAGGCGTACAGGTTGCCACACGCTTTGCCGTTACGACGGAAAGCGGTCTTCCGGATCTTGTCAAGCAGCGATACATCAATGCAACCGATGATGATGTGGAAGTTAATCATTTTTCCACAACAGGCTACCCGATGCGCATGCTCAAGGATTCGCCAGCCAAAACAAGCGACATTCGTCCCAACTGTGAAGCCTACGGATATTTACTGCAAAAGGGAGATTGCTCGTACGTCAAGGAATGGTTTGCCAGACATGGAAAAGTTGCCGCAGACGTGATTCCCGAACACTCTAAGTGCTGTCTTTGCACGCATATGCGCAATTTCAAGGTGTGGACCTGCGGCGCAAGCGTCTCGCGTCTGAAGGAAGTAATCGAGCGCAATCCCGACGGAAGTTGGCAGTTGCCGAGCGCCGAGCAGGTTTGGAAGGATTACGTGCAAAGTGAGTGCGAAAGCCTGCCTAAGGCGGCCTGATGAACAGGCTCCGTTGCTTGTGTGTGACGAAAGGACAAAGCTGAATCAGCTATCATCTTTCGCACACTCAAGCGAATTGTCTGCAGAAATTTCCGACTGAGCCGAGTGCGGATGCTCTCGGCTCATTTATTCTGCGGCGGCGCTAGTCCATTTCAGAGGAATTTTCATGACTCGCAATGTTTTATTGATGATCCTTGACGGATGGGGTATCGGCAATGGCGGCAAGGCGGATGCTATTCGTGCAGGACAACCGGTGAATTTAGACGCTCTGATGCAGGTCTACCCGCATGCAAGCCTTCGCACCGACGGTGAAAACGTCGGGCTCCCCGACGGACAGATGGGCAATTCGGAGGTAGGACATCTCAATATCGGTGCGGGACGCATCGTCTATCAGGATCTCGTCAAGATCAACCGCGCCTGCCGAGCCGACGACAATGAACCGCATGCGCTTTCGAAAAATGCCGAAATTCGTGCGCTGATCGAACACGTGAAGAAGACCGGCTGCACACTGCATTTGATGGGGCTTTTTTCCGACGGCGGCGTACATTCGTCTTTGGAGCATCTTGAAGCGTTGCTCGCTTTGGCCAAGCGCGAAGGCATTGAGAAGTGTTTCGTTCATGCCTTCATGGACGGGCGAGATACCGATCCGAAGAGCGGACTGGGTTTCGTTCGGCATGTTGAGGAGCAAATGAACTCCGGCCGGCTTGCCGGCACGATTGCAAGCATTGTCGGACGCTACTACGCAATGGATCGTGACAAGCGTTGGGAACGAGTGCGTGAAGCATACGATTTGCTAGTCAACGGCAAAGGAACGCCCTTTGTGGATGCGGAACAAGCCGTGACTGCATCGTACGCAGGCGGTGTGACCGATGAATTCATGAAGCCGCATGTGCGGGTGGATGTCGGCGGTAATCCGATCGGGCGAATTGCGGCTGGGGATGCGGTTATTTTCATCAATTTCCGCAACGATCGTGCCAAAGAGCTCACTACGGTTCTCACGCAAACCGAAATGGAAGGAATGAAGCCGTTGGAGCTTTTCTTTGCGACGATGACGCCCTATGACCCGACGTACAAGGGTTTGCATGTGCTTTTCCCCAAGGAGAACGTGCCCGATACGATCGGCGAATGGGTTTCAAAGCAAGGGTTGAAGCAGCTGCGCATTGCCGAAACGGAAAAGTACGCACACGTAACGTTCTTCCTAAACGGCGGCCGTGAGGCCGTGTTCGAGGGAGAAGATCGCATTTTGGTGCCGAGTCCCAAGGTCGCAACCTACGATCTGCAGCCGGAAATGAGCGCCTATGAGGTGGCCGACAAACTGGCGGCGGCCTTGGCCGAACGCAAATACAATTTCGTGTGCTTGAATTTCGCCAACGGCGATATGGTGGGGCACACAGGCGTGTTCACAGCTATTCTCAAGGCCGTCAAGGCTGTCGACACATGCGTGAAGACCGTTGTGGATGCGGCTCGGGATGCCGGCTACGAAGTTGTCATCATTGCTGATCATGGCAATGCCGACAACGCGGTCAACGCTGACGGCTCCCCCAATACGGCGCACTCGCTCAATCCTGTGCCGATCGTGGTGGTGTCCGACCGTGTCGACTCCGTTGAGGCGGGCGTGCTGGCCGACGTGGCGCCGAGCGTGCTTGATTTGATGGGGTTGTCTGCTCCTGAGGCCATGACGGGCCGCTCGCTTGTGCGGTTCAAGGATTGACTTTCTCCCATCGGTTCACGCTGGTGGTATTCTGGCGTTCCTTAGATAAAACGTACGAGAGACCAGATCCGAACGAGCGCAACTCTATCGAGCGAGTTGCGCTCGTTTTTTCAGAGCAGCGGACTTAAAAGATAGGTCAATCCTTCGAGAAAGCGCTGCCAAAGGGAACGGTTGTGCCAACGCGCCGGATCGATGGCCGATGAGCGGGATTCGTAGTGCTGATGCAGCGCCGTCATATCCGAGACGAATTTCGGATCGAAAATGAGGAGCATCATTTCAAAATTCAGATGCAGGCTGCGCTTGTCGAGATTGACCGTACCGAAAAGGCTGAACGAGTCGTCGACCGTGATTGCCTTGGTATGCAGCAGACCGTCCGTGAAAAATGACAGTTTGACGCCGGCATTCATTAAGTCGCTGAAATAGCGACGGCTCGCCCAACGCACAAACTGCGAGTCCGGCTTGTCGGGAATGCAGATGCGAACCTCAACTCCTCGCATGGCGGCGTTTTGCAATGCCAGAATCAACGTTTCTCCCGGAATGAAATAGGGCGTCGTGATGTAGATTCGTTCGCGTGCGCAGCTGATTGCTTCCAGAATCAACCGCTGATTGGCGTCGTCAACGGTCGTGGGGCCGGACGGCACTACGGTGACACAGGCCGTACCCGCAGCAGGAACCGGAGGAATCTGCTCGAGCGAGACCCGCTCACCCTCGATGTCGGGCTGCAGAGCCCAGTCAAAGAGAAAGACCTGATTGAGGTCGCGTACGGCCGTTCCTTCTACCCGCACCATGGCATCGACCCACTCTCCGACGCCTTCGGTTTTATGGAAGATTTCGGGGTCGATCAGGTTGAGGCTTCCCGTGTAGCCGATGCACTCGTCGATGATGACTGTTTTACGGTGCAGACGCAGATCGGCACGGCCTTTGGTAAGCGGCAGCAGGTTAGCGGGCAAGGCACGGGAAACGTGTACGCCGGCAGCAAGCATTCGAGCAGGCCATGTGGACCTAAGCCACGCTCTCGAACCGATGTCGTCGACAAGAATGCGGCATTTGCATCCGCGGCCGGCCGCCTGTATTACGGCCATGGAGATCTTGTCGCTCCAACCGCCCACAGACCAGATGTAGAACTCCATTGAGACGGTTTTTCGCGCATTTTCAACGTCGGCAAGGATGCGAGCGAGTGCTTCGATTGAGTCGGGCAGAAGTTCAAGTTTAGAGCCCGTTGTCATCGGCATGTCGCCTAAACGCTCGGCAAGTCGAGAGAGCCCTTTGTGACGCTGACCGTGCTGCTGTGTCGGAACGGTTCCAGCCGCTGCGTAGCCGGAATCGGTCACTTCCTCCCAATGCTTGAGAAGATTTCGCAGCCGCCGCGCGCGCCACCGACCGATCGGGCGTTCACCCAGCCAAACGTACAGGACGAATCCGACATAAGGAAGAATAACGGTGAGCAGAATCCATGCAAAAGAACTTCCGGGCGGATGTCGGGTGAGAATCACGCGCAGAATAACGCTCGCGGTCAGAAATACCTGAAGCAGCACGGCAGCGCCGCCCGCAAGGGCGATCCAGAACTCCTGATGGATCAAACTGCTGATCACGACATCAATCTCCGGTTTGCTGCGCTCAATTTTTGGCGCAGGACTCCGCCTTCTGGGTGAGGAATTCCCAACGTTCATAGGCGGCTTCTATCTCGCGTGCAACAGCCTCCGAACGAGCGCTCGCCGTCTGCTGATCAATCACCGGAAGCTTGAAGAAATCTGCCGAACTCATCTTAAGCATGAGTTCCTCCTGTTCGGCTTCCAGATTTTCAATGGTTGAGGGAAGCGTTTCGAGTTCCTTGTTTTCCTTCCAGCTCATGCGCTCGGCGCGTTGGCGAAGAGGTTTCTTGACTGCGGGTTTTTCTTCGTAAATCGAATCTTGAGGCTCTTCAACAGGCGGACGCTGTCGAACCCAATCGTCGTAACCGCCGGCAAATTCCATCCACCGACCGTCGGGAGTGCGGTAGTTGACCGGAGCGAGCAACTGTGTCACAACGCTGTCCAGAAAGCGTCGGTCATGGCTTACCAAGATCACGGTGCCCGGATAATTTTCGAGCGTTTCTTCCAGAAGCTCTAGGGAATCGATATCCAGATCGTTCGTGGGCTCGTCAAGCACCAACAGGTTGGCGGGCAACGCAAACAAACGCGCTAAAAGCAGACGGTTGCGTTCGCCTCCCGACAGATTGGCAACGGGAACTTCGGCGCGATGCGGGGCGAAAAGGAAGTCGCCCAGATAGCTCATGACGTGTTTTTTGACACCTCCGATTTCGATCCATTCGCTCCCTGGACTTACGGTCTCGGCGACGGTTTTCGTGTCGTCAAGCTGCTCGCGAAGCTGATCGAAATAAGCGATTTTGAGATTTGTTCCGAGTCGGATGTTGCCGGCATCAGGAGCCAATTTGCCGAGCAAAAGCTTGATGAGCGTGGATTTGCCGGCCCCGTTGGGGCCGACTAACCCCAGTTTGTCACCGCGCATCAGTCGGAAATCAAGGTTGCGCACGACGGTTTTGCTGCCGAATGCCTTGGTGAGGCCCTGTGCTTCGGCTACGAGTTTTCCGCTTCGTTCTCCTGCATCTATGGACATGGACACGCGCCCTATGCGTTCGCGGCGGGCAGCTCGTTCGCGTCTTAGTGCTTCCAATCGACGTACGCGGCCTTCGTTGCGGGTGCGACGCGCCTCAATGCCCTTGCGGATCCAAACTTCTTCTTGCGCCCAGAATTTGTCGAAGCGTCGATTAGCGACGGCTTCGGCGGCCAGTTCTTCATTTTTGCGAGACTCGTATGCTGCAAAGTTGCCCGGATAACTGCGCAGAATGCCGCGGTCGAGTTCAAGAATGCGGGTGCAGACGGCGTCGAGGAAGGCACGGTCGTGCGTGATCACCATCAAGGATCGGTTGCTGCGGTATTCCTGCGTGAGAATACTTTCCAGAGCCTCAATTGTCTCGACATCAAGGTGGTTTGTAGGTTCATCCAGAAGAAGCAGGTCGGGCTTTAGACTCAACGCTAAGGCAAGTGCCGCTTTTTTCTTTTCGCCGCCGGAGGCTGCCAAAGGGTTTTGTTCGGCTGCGGCATGCAGGCGGTGAAGGTATTCGTCCAGACGCGCGATGGCCGTCCATTTCTCACGTTCATCGGAAATGTTGTTGAGACCGCCGCGCAAAATGAGGCTTTCACGCAGACTCGGTGCTTCCGGGAGTGTCGGTTCCTGCTCGAGGTAGACGGATGTAAGTCCGTCCTGCCTCGTCAGAATTCCATCGTCGAGTTTGTCGCGTCCGGCGATGATGTATAAAAGCGAGCTCTTGCCGGTACCGTTGCGGCCGATAAGACCGACGCGTTCTCCCGCGTCGAGTTGCATTTGTGCGCGGTCGAGCAGGGGTAGATCACCCCAAGCAAGCTCCGCATCTGCGATTGTAAGAAAAGGCATAGGACTGGACTACGAAGCGGGAGATGGCGACAGCTGGGTCGGGGCGGCAGGAGATTCGTTTTCTGCCGGTAAGTTGTCGGTATTAGGCAGAAGATCTCCGTCAAGATCGCTTTCTCGCGGCGCGAGCGTGCCGGCTTTTTCGGCCGCCTGCTCGGCTTCGCGCGTAAGCCGCTCAAGCGAACGGCTCTGCGCACGTAAACGACGGCTTTGCCGCAGTACTTCGAAGTCCACGAGGTCTTGTTCGGAAACCGTTTTGACGGCTCCGCCCAGAATCATTGCGGTCTGAGACCTGCGGTCTACCAGGGGTGTGTAGTCGAGGTTGTAGGTAAGCGTGCCGAGAAGCCCTTTTACCTGCCCTGAGGAAATGCCGTGGGCAACGGATTGAGATAAGGCATAGGCATCGGCACCGAGTGCAAAGAGACGCTTGTCGAGAGTTGTTTCCGGTACCGGAACTCGATAAGTCTCTTCAAAAGTTTCCGGATTGAAGTTAAGAATCATCGGCGCATCCACAAGTCCCACCTGCAGTAGGTCATAGGTCATGGCGCGTGCGGCCGAGTCGGTGTTTGTCTCGCCCGGATTGGTAAGCGACGTAGCCCATACGCGGGTTCGGATCGGAAGGCGGGAGCGCACGAGCGAAGCATTTTTGGCATCCATGGCGAGAAAAGCAGCATAGTACGGCGGCTCGGAAAGTGCGACGCGCGCACGTTTGGCCGCCTGCAGCTGGCGGATGCGGATTTGTTGTTGACGCCAACCGACGGGATCTTCTTCTTGATTGATGAGGACCTCGTCGAATTCGTCCGCATTGAGCTTTTCAACGACCAGCTCGAAGAATTTGCGAAGGCGCGTAAATTCCTTGAGATCTACCGTTAGTCGATCGGGGGTAAATCCCTGTCGAATGAGTTCTTGTTCAAAGGCGGCCGAAATACGTTTTTCCAGCGGCGTATCGTGATCGATGAGCAGAACCTTGGGTTTCTCGCCGGCTTCTGTTGTCTCAGGAAGAGCAGCAATGCCCAGGCGAGCAACATATTCGGCGTCGTGCTCCATCGACATTCCGAGCATCAGCATGTTGCGCGGGAATTGACGCGGTTCCTGCCGCACAAAGGGAAGTTCGATGTCTTCGGAAAGGACTAGCCCGGGTACTTTGGTTTTGTTAGAAATTCGACCGCCGGTGTCCTGTTCTTCGTGAGTTTGCGCTTCGGCAGCGGCCTCAATCGGCCGCTCTTCGATTGCTTCAAGCTCGGCGGCATCCTTCCTGGCTGCGCGCAGCCGACGTTCCTCCACGATTTCCTCTTCGGACATGGGGGAAGAATAATTGAGGTCAATTTCATTTAGCGTGACGAGCGGAAGCGGAAGGTAATGCAGCTTTGCAATCTCATCAATTGCCTGGCGGTCAAGCGGACCGACAGCAACCTGTGCGCCCGCTCGAGCGGCAGCCTTGAGTTGATCCACGGCCGAGCCGTTGGCGCCGGGACGCACCAGAAGGACTTGAACCGGATGCTCTGATGCATAATTGGCGGCTAGCAGCCCCTGAAGTGCGGCCTGGGTCGGTCCTTCTAAGGGCGAATCGGCGGCAGGCAGCAGAAATGCCATGCTCATGCCGTAGTGCTCTTCTTCGACAGGCTCGGCATTTAGAATCGCTGCATCAGGCGGCAAGGATGTTCCATCGCCGGATATGGACTCAGTCGAGGGGGCCTCGAGAGCTCCGGCCTGTTCCTCTAAAGAACCAGAGGGAGCCGAAGCTGGGGCGGTTGCGGCGGCTTCAGCCGCGGGTACGGTTTCGAGTGCCGCCTCCAGTTCGCTGTTTGCGGCAGCAGGAGCTTCCTGAGCCAGCGCTGGCAAACAGGGTGCTATTAAGAAAAGAGCGCAAAAAAGACCGGCAACGGCAGGATTTTTCACGATGCAGTTCACTTCAAAGACAGATGAATTGGTACAAGTGCAACGAATGTCGCAGTTTGCGGCAGATCCCTTGATGCAGAGCGCACAGACAGCTCAGCAGACCTTTCCGCAGTCAGCGCTCTATATTGTAGGGCTTCCGATCGGGAATGCAGCCGACATTACGCTGCGTGCGCTTTGGGTGTTGGACATATGTGACCTTGTAGCTTGTGAAGATACGCGGGAAACACGCAAAATCCTGGATCGCTACGGGATTTCAACACCGACCATCAGCGTACATGAGCACAACGAGCGAGTGGCCTCCCAAAAGCTCATCGAATACCTTGCTCGGGGCAAGCGCATTGCGCTTGTTACCGATGCCGGCACCCCTGCGGTAAGCGATCCGGGCGCTAAAGCCGTGCAGTGTGTCCGTGAGGCAGGCTACCGCGTTGTGCCCATTCCCGGTGCAAGCGCTGTTGTCACGGCTCTGTCGGCTTCCGGACTCGATTCCTACAGTTTTACGTTTGCCGGTTTTGTTCCGTCCTCAGGTAAGGCAAGACGAGCTGCGCTTTCGGCGTTGGCTCAAAAAGAAGAAGCGTTTGTTCTTTACGAGGCTCCGCACCGTATACGTGAGCTTCTGAGCGATCTGGCGGACGTCCTACATTCCGGGCGCCGGGTTGTCGTTGCCCGTGAGCTCACCAAAAAATTCGAGTCTTTTGATGCCATGACTGCCGCAGAATTGGAGGCGTGGGCGCGTGCTCACGAACCGCGCGGCGAATATGCTGTCGTTGTCGACATGCAGGCTAAAGAAAATGATGAACTTGACGCAAGAGATCAAAAGTGGCTCAGAGCCATTGCCGAAGAAATGCCGAAAAGTCGAGCTGCCGCTTTAGCGGCCAAAGTGACCGGCAAAAAGCGCGATGACCTCTATCGAATGCTCGGCGCGGACAAGTCGAGCTAAAAAACCTCGGCTTTTCTATGAAGCCGAGGTGATTTGCGGATTCTTTTCTCAGAGGCCGAGCTCTTTGGCTCGAGGCTTTTCACCGCGGCCGCTCAGAGCCCAATCAAAGACGGCATCGGGAAGCACCTTCAGAAGTCGGGCAACCCAAGCCATTTGCCATGGAATAACACGGTAGGAGTCTTTATCGAGAATCGCCTTGACGGCACGCGCGGCAAACTCATCGGGCTCAAGAATGAACGGCATCTTGTACGGATTCTTCGCTACCAGAGGCGTGCGCACGAACCCTGGACAGATTGTCGTGACGGAAATTCCGTACTTGCGAACGTCGTTTCGCAAGCTTTCCAAGTAACTGATGACGGCGGCTTTGCTTGAACAGTAGGCTTCGCTACCGGGTAGCCCACGGATGCCGCCGACCGAGCCGATGCCGGCGAACTGTCCGCCTCCGCGCTTTCGCATCGGCTCGATGAAGGGATGAAAGGTCGCAGCCATGGCAAAGACATTGGTGCGGTAGACCTTTTCGAGTACGTCAAGGTCCTCTTCGTACTCAGTCTTCACACCGATGGAAATGCCGGCATTGGCTAGCACGATGTCCACGGGAGCCTTGCCGTCGAAGTCGCGTGCAGCGGCAAACAGCGCCTGACGGTCGGTGACATCCAAAGCGTAGGTCGTATGCTGTTCGGCATGCCGCAGACCCGCAAGAACATTGTCAAGCTTGTCCTGACTGCGGCCGACCAACCCGAGCTGTGCACCTAAAGCGTCGAACTTCTTGGCCATTGCGGCGCCGATGCCGCTCGAAGCCCCCGTGATGAAAACGCGCATTTATTTTTCCTGACGGACCTTATTGATGAGCCACTGAACCGTATCGACCGTTCCCTGTCGAGTGCCGACAAGGTGCGGAGCGGTGATGTAGCGGCCGGCAACACCCACGCACGGAGTGGCGTCCACGCCGTAGTTTTTCCACATGCGGGTAGCCTGACGATACTTGCTGACAACCGAGAAGCTGCCGAGCATCTGACGGAACTTTTCAGCGTCCACGCCATGCTCTGCGACCCATTTCAGAACGTCCTTTTCGATATCCTCGACGGAGCTCCAGTTGTGCTCGCCGCGGATCGTCCAGGACCAGAATTCCATGTGCAAATCGTTCATGCGGCCGAGTGCTTCAAACGAGAAGTACACGCGCGGGAAAATCGACAAATCCTCGTTCCAAGCAACCGGAACGGGGACAACCTTAACTTCCGGATTGTCCTTGACGGAATCGATGAACTTTTGCATCACCGGTGCAAAAGTTAAGCAATGCGGGCAGGTATAGGCGAAGAAGTCGTGCACTACCACGGGCTTCTTGGGAAATTCGAGCGGCGGACGGACTTCGGTGTAGTCCTTGCCCAAAATGGGATCGGGGGCGGCAGCAAACAGCGGAGCAGCAAACCCAGCTGCACCGGCGGCAGCGGCTGAAGAAATCAGAAGTCGGCGGGAAATCATGGTCGAGTATCCTCGTCTCTTGTGTTAAAAGTCAATTGGATTGATGCATCAGGGTGCCCTGAATACCGTTGTCTGCCAGAGTCTGGCGAATTTCTTCGGCAGCCGTTTCACTGTCGAACGGGCCGAGGCGAACGCGATAGACGCGTTTGCCGGCTTCGCGGCGGTATTCGATCTGTGCGTCCAACCCTGAGAAGGCAATCTGTCCCCGTATTTTTTCTGCGTCGGGCAGCTCCGAGAACGTGCCTGCGTTCACCCAGAAGTGGTCGGTGGCGACGGCCTCCGAAGTGTCGCTTCCGCCGGCATTCACTGCAGCGACCTGACTTTCGGTCTGTTCGCTGCCTTGACCGGCAGCGTACAGCTTAGAGTTCGGGTCAATTGTTTTGCCGTCCAGAAGCTTTTCATCCACGCTGGTGCTCACCTGCTGGATTTTGTTTACAAACGGGATCGGAGCGTTGGTGATGATGATAAAGGCGGCCGCGGTAATGATGAGCGCCGTCACGACACCCATCGTAAACGACCAGAAAAGCGCAGCACCGGAATATTTACGCATTGTCGTTTTATCTCGTCAGATCTTTACATGCGTTCGGGCGCGGAGACGCCCAGCACTTCAAGCCCGTTGGCAAGCACGCGGCGCGCAGCCAGGCAAAGTGCCAGACGTGCGTTGCGTTCGGAGTCGTCGTCGACCAACACGCGCTCGGCATTGTAGAACGCGTGGAAATCGGCGGCCAGTTCCTTGAGGTACACACAGATGAGATGCGGAGCCAGGTCGCGGGCAGCTACGGAAAGCGTTTCACCGTAGCCTGCAAACTTCGCGGCCAGAGCCGTTGCGGCCGTCCCCGTCAGACTCGAAAGGTCGGCTTGCGCAGCTTCGCTTTCGGACGGAACTGCAAAACCCTTTTCTTCGGCCTGTCGCAGCACGGAGCAAATGCGGGCATGCGCATACTGTAGGTAGTAAACCGGGTTTTCATCGGACTTCGAGCAAGCCAAATTGATATCGAAGACGAATTCGGCGTCGGACTTGCGCGACACGAGGAAGAATCGTGCGGCATCGCGGCCGACCCAGTCGACGAGATCGCGCAGCGTGACGTAGGTGCCCGCACGCTTGCTCATCTTCACTTCTTGACCGTCCTTTACGACGAGCAGCATCTTGTGCAACAGGTACTCAGGGAAGGTCTTCGGAATGGTAAGCCCCATTGTTTTTGCGGCAGCCTGTAACCCGATGCGCACACGGGCGACGGTGCCGTGGTGGTCAGAGCCCTGGATGTTGATGGCGCGATCGAACCCGCGTTCGAACTTGGCAAGGTGATAGGCCACATCGGGTACGAAGTAGGTGTAGTAACCGTCCTTCTTGCGCATGACGCGGTCCTTGTCGTCCTTGAAGTCTTTGAAGGCTTCGTCTGTCGTGCGCAGCCACAAAGCGCCGTCGGCTTCGTACGTATATCCGGCTTTCACGATCGCGTCAACGGCTTTGGTAACACGTCCGTCGGTATAAAGCGAGCTTTCCAGGTAGAAGTTGTCGAAGGCCACCCCCAACTGCTTGAGGTCGGCGTCCTGTTCGTTGCGCAGATAGGCAACGGAATAACGGCGGATGAGGTCAAGGTCGTTTGTGTCGCCGGTGCTCTCGATCGTGTCGCCCGCAGTCGTCACAACGGTTTTCTTTTCGCAGAAGTCGTGTGCGATGTCGACGATATAGTCGCCGTGATAGCCGTTTTCGGGGAAGGCTTCGGGGGTCTGTTCACCGGCGAGTTCCTTGGCGCGGGCCTGCACAGAGATCGCCAGATTGTGGATCTGCACGCCGGCGTCGTTGTAGTAGAACTCGCGCATGACTCGATAGCCTTGCGTAGCCATGATGCGCGAGAGCACGTCGCCCAACGCTCCTTGACGAGCGTGACCGAGGTGAAGCGGACCGGTGGGGTTGGCAGAGACATACTCGAGCAGAACGCTTTTTCCTTCAAACGCTTTGCTCTTGCCGTAATCGGCGCCTTCGCGCAAGACATCACGCACCGGGCGAACCTTAGCTTCTTGCGAGAAGCGGAAATTGATGAAGCCGGGGCCTGCGATTTCTGCGTCGGAGAGAATGTTGCTGAAGGCCTCGTCGCGCTTCATCGCTCCAACCAAAGAAGCGGCAAGTTCACGGGGATTTTTGCCTGCTTTCTTGGCGCATTGCAATGCAATGGTGCTGGCTAGATCGCCGTGGTCGGCCTGCTTGGGTCGTTCCAGGCGAATCGGTTCCTGCGCAAGGCCGCAGACGGAAAGCGCACGGGTAAGCAATTCGGTGAGAGCCTGTTTCTGGTCTTCGATCATTTTCGTCTATTTTGTAAGAGTGCAGCCTTTGGAGAAAATCAGCCGCAGACATAGCAACAGGCGGCCCTTCAAGACCGCCCGTTTATTTGAAACGTTCCTAGATTTTACGCGATGCGTTTATCGCGCGAGATGGTTGCGTAAGCCGAATGGTTATGAATTGATTCAAAGTTTTCGGCTTCGGCACGGTACCAAAGGATACGATCGTCGGCATTGAGCTGCTTGCAGACGTCACGGATGATGTCCTCGACGAACTTCGGGTGGTCGTATGCGAACTCGGTAACGTACTTTTCGTCGTTGCGCTTGAGGCGGCTCCAGAGTTCGCAGGAAGCCGACGTTTCGGCAAACCGAATCTGTTCTTCAAGAGGCAGCGGAGCGGAAAGCTCCAAGGCGATGACGATGTGCGAACGTTGATTGTGAGCGCCGTAGTCGCTGATTTCACGGCTGCAGGGGCACAGGCTTGTGACCGGAACGGTTACTTCCTGCACAACACGGGTTTTGCCCTGGGAGCGTTCGGCGATGAAGCGCACATCATAGTTCATGAGACTCTTGAGTTTGGACACAGGGCTGGCTTTCGTCACAAAGAAGGGACACTTGATTTCGATGTAGCCTTCCTCGGCTTCAAGCAGTTCGAGCATTTGCTCGAGCATGCAGCGCATCATCTCGCTCGAAAGCGGATCATGGTTGTCCGCAATGAGCGAGACAAAGCGGGACATGTGTGTGCCTCGCTTGTCGGCCGGAAGTCCGACACACATGCATACCTTTGCGACCGTCGGTTGCGCGCCTTTGATGCTTTGCACCTGGAGCGGAACGGTCAAACCGCGGATGCCGACGCGGTCAATCGGAATATTTCGCCCGTCGATCAAATTCTGTACGTCGGGCAGAACATTACTTGTCTGGTCCATATTAATAATTGAGTCAATGCGTTATCGCCGCGTGTTTTTGTTCTTGTTGGTCGGCGTTGTGCTCCCGGGCGGGGTGCCGAGCTGGGAAAGTGGTGCCTGCGGGAGTATTCGCAAGCCGACGCGCAGCGTGTTAGACGGTCGAGGTCTGTCGAACCGAAAAATTCGTTGAACTGCGAATGATAAAGGATTTGTGAAGGATGTATGACCGATTCTGTCGGCTTTGCAGGTCCAGAATTGTTTTGTGCAATCGCAGACATATGGAAAATTGAAAATTCCGACCTCATATAGAAGGAGCAGGACGTCGATACAAACGGTTGCCAAACCGCAGAACAAACATACGCACTCGTACGGCGTGCCTCGGTACACTCCGGTAAAACAGACTGAATGAAGAAGGAACTGCGAGCATGGCTCTCTACATTAACGGCCGCCCCGTCAACCCTATTGTTACGTTTCTGGTTTCCGCAGCGGTGATCGCGGGCATCATCGGACTTGGCATACTGTTGTTGCCAGTGATCGGCGGCATCTTTTTGTTGGTGCTGCTGCTGATTGCCGGTGTGGCGGTTTACGGAATGTACTGCCGCTGGCGCTACGGTGATCCGTTTGCAAGGATGCAGAAGCAGGCCGAGGAGATGCTGCGTCGCCGGGCGGCTTCCGAAGAGGCAGAAGTGAGGCAGGCGTCCTCTGAAAAAGAGGACTTGAAGGCCGGTACGGCTCGCACGGGTATCAAGCGGACAACAACGGTGGAGGATGCGGTTGTTGTGGAAGAAATTCGCCGCCGTGACTTTTGATGTAAATCAAAACAAGCTCGGATAATTGGTTACTTGATTCTGGACCTTTGCCCTAGACCATGTTTTTGGGATAACCCTGATTAATTCGAAGGCTCAACGAACCAAAAAGGGGAATCATCACTATGATTACCTCTTTAGTGGTATATTTTTCTGTTAGCTCTTACTGTTTGTTTGATTATCGTCAAACGGCAAAGTTCTTGTCTGCGGTATCGACATTGATCAATCTCCCTCGCGAATGCGACAAAACTCCAAGGTACCTGAAGAGAGTCTTAAGGTAGGCTTTGAGTGCTCGCAATGCCCTCCGGCATTTGCGGCGCTTTTGCTGTCTCCCCCGACGGCAAAGGTAAAAAATATTTAGGAGATTGAGATGGCAACAAAAATGATCAAAACGGCGGCTGCAACGCTGTTTTGCTCCGCTGCTTTGGTTGCGTCCGGTGCTCAGGCTGCTGCTACTGGCCCCGGGCTCGGCACCAAGACCGTTAATACGATCACGCAGAAGGTTTGGGACAATCCGTCTGGCACTGAAGAAACCTTCCAGGTGAAGACCCTTCAGGACTACATCGTCCAGGAAAAGGACATGTGGGACTGGCTCTTTAAGAACCACCCCATCTTCAAGTACGCTGAAGAAGGCCGTATTAAGGGTGTGTACAAGATTTCGACCCGTGGTTCGGAATTCTTGACGGAAGGCAATGCTCAGACCTATTCGAAGCTCGCCGGCGGTCGTCCGAGCGCTTCCCAGTACCGTTTGGCCGCTAAATCTGTGCTTGATTTCCCGAATCGCTTCGTTGGTCCGGAACGCTGCGGCGAATGCCACGCGATTCAGTACCAGAAGTGGAAGAGATCCCGTCATGCTCAGACGCTGCGCTTCCCGGGCGAACACCCCGAAGTCGACAACGATCTGAAGAAGAAGCTTTACGGCTCTCAGGCTTCCATCCTGCCTGACGGCATCATGCCTGAAGACATCTACGTCACGGTCGGTACGCCGCGTACGAAGTACGGCTTCATCGATAAGTGGCTGGTTCGCGGTTCCTATCACGTCCGTGATGGTCTGCTGAGCAAGGGTACGGGTACTGTCGTTGCCGGCGGCAACCAGTTCTCCCGCGGTTGGGCTCAGTGGCTGACCCCCGAAAAGGCCAAGGAAATCCAGAAGGTTATTCCTGACTTCCCGACTGAATTGAGCAAGTTTGGCCCGTCCGCTTCTCACCAGTGGGGCATGACCTCTTACGGTTCCACGTACGAACAGACGCTGCTGTTCCAGTCTGCAACTTCCTACTGCGAAGTCTGCCACTCCTTTAAGTTCGACTTTAAGTCCAAGGACGAATTCTTCAAAGCTCTCGGCAACGCTGAAGAACTGCAGAAGCACACGATTTCTCGCGGTATTTCTTGCGAAGAATGCCACGGTGCCGGCGGCCACTTGGTTGGTGCCGAATCCAACGGCTTCCAGACGAATTGCGAACGCTGCCACCAGCGCTCCAACTTCGTCGAAAGCGACTACAAGCTTCCGTCCGCTCAGGGCAAGCTTGAAAAGGGCTTCAACATCAAGACGAAGTCTTCCTGCCCGTCCTGCGGTACGGAAGGTTCTCAGCTCATGATGTCCAAGCACTATGAAAAGGGTATGCGTTGCGTGACCTGCCACGATCCGCACGAAGTGACCAGCAACGATTGGAAGGACTACTACACCAAGCCCGCCATCCGTCAGACCTGCCAGGACTGCCACAAGACCCAGGCCGACGTTGTTGCCAACACCAACACCCACAAGAAGATGGACTGCGTGGACTGCCATATGCCGTTCACGATGAGCTGCGAAAACTTCACGGCTATTCAGCGTCCTGACATGGCTGGCTTCGACGCCGTCCGTCGTTCTCACCTCTTCAAGATCGCCGTTGATCCTGAAAAGAAGATGATGAACCCGGGTGCCGGTCAGTCTCGTGCTTCCAACTCCAAGGGTTGGCACGTTGCTCGTGACGAAGAAGGCCACGGCTACGTCGATCTGATGTGGTCCTGCGCTCGTACGGCCAACGCTGAAAAGGGCGTGATGGACAACAAGGGCTGCCATAGCCTGTTCCTGTCCGAGCTCGAAAAGGGCCTGCAGTACGGTGATCAGAAGGTCATCTACGGTGAAGTCATGAAGTGGCAGAACCCGGTTAAGGACGGTTTCAAGACCGCTAAGGCTGCTCTTGAACGCATCAACAAGCTTCTGGAAGTCACCAAGCTCACCGTTGAAGCCAAGACCGAAATCATGCTGCTCGTCGACAAGGCTGCCGACATCACCAAGCAGGTTGAAGAAGACGGTTCCTGGGGTGTTCACGCTCCCGATTACCTCAAGCAGCGCGTTGATACGGCCAATGCCTATCTGACGCAGGCTCAGAAGATTCTTGATAACGGCAACTTCCCGCTCATCAAGACTGAAGCCAAGAAGTAATCTAAGCGACTTGTAAACCTTGATCTCCTATTTCTCGAGCGAAGGGATGCTTCGAAGCTCCCTTCGCCTCGGGGATCGGCGAATGAAGGTTCATCGGAACACGAAATGAAAAACCAACTGCAAAAACTTGCGGTCTGTGCGCTCCTTGCTCTTCCCGTTGTCGGTTATGCCGGCGGGGATGCTCCGTTGGAGCCGGCCGAGGAATATGTCTACAAAGTTAGGCAAGTTTCCATTCCTGAGGCCGAACAACTCTTTATGGAGCCCGGCGTGCACATCTTTGATGTCAACACGCTTGAGCTCTGGGCCGAGGGCTATATTCCCGGCGCCGTGTTTTTCAACGTCGGCAACTGGAAAAAACTTCTGCCCAAGGATAAGAACGCGCTGATAGTGTTTTACTGTGCAAATCGCCTCTGCAGCTCCAGCCAGATCGCAGCTTATGAAACGATGAAGCTCGGCTACACGAACGTGTGGCAGATGCCCGATGGCATCTACGGTTGGAAGCTCTCCGGACGGCAGTTTGAGCTTCCCTAAGCCGGGAAGACAGTAAATTTGCAAGCTTTTGCGCAGTCGAGTCTTTATAGGGCTCGCTGCAGAGAACTGTATTTTTGAAGAAAGAAACCACAATGCGATCCCTTAAGAAAATCGTGCTCGCGGCCTCCGCTCTGGTGTGTGCCGGTACCGTTGCCTTTGCAGGCGAACTCGACACTCAGCAGGCCAAGGAAGCCTACAGCATGGGTGCATCTGTCGGAAACTACATCTCTGATCAGATCTACAAGCAGGGCAAGCTCGGCTTGTCGGCCGATATGGCTCTCGTTGAAAAGGGCTTTCAGGATGCCATCCGCGGAAAGAGCAAAATTTCCGAAGACGACATGCTCAAGTACCTGAATAGCCGTGCTGAAAAGCTCAACAAGCTCGAAGCGGCTGCCAATGAGAAGCTCGCCAAGGAAAACAAGGCGAAGGCCACCAAGTTCCTTGCCGAAAACGCCAAGAAGAAAGGCGTGACGACAACGAAGAGCGGTCTGCAGTATGAAGTGCTCAGAAAGGGTTCCGGCGCTACGCCCAGAATTGAGGACGTGGTGACTGTCAACTATACGGGCAAACTCATGGACGGCTCGGTGTTTGAAAGCACGTATGAAGCCAAACAGCCGGCCCGTTTCGTGGTGATGAGCATTATTCCCGGGTTGGAAGAAGGTCTGAAGCTCATGAAGGAAGGTGCGCAGTTCCGTTTCACGATTCCTGCGAACCTTGCTTATGGAGAATTCGGTGCCGGTCAGATTCCCCCGGAATCTCCGCTGGTCTTTGAACTGGAACTGATCAAGGTCGAGAAAGTCGGAGCCCACCAAGGCATGGGCAAAACCGTTATCAACGGCATGCCCAACCCGCATAAGTAATTGTGCCGGGCGATGACGATTTGACTTTCTGAGCAAACAAACAAGCTCTTTAACAAAGTGAAGGCATTTTCGTGAACGGTCTGGACGTTTTGATTGCAGCAGCCGCCGTGCTCTTCGCAGCAATGCTCGGGGCATACGCACTGCGCAGTAAGACTCGTTCTGTACCGCTTACGGCGGGATTTGCGGTTCTTGTGTTCGCATCAAGCGTTGTCGTTTACGCCGGTTTCGGCAGGTACGCCGACTGGCAGAACGAACAAACGGGGGTTGAGACGAACTACATGCTCGCGGCAAAGATTGCAGAAGCGCGCCGCATGGTTAAAAACATGCCGGGCAATGCGCAGGCGCAGTCGGAGCTTGCCGAGGCTCTCTACGAAGCCGGTCAATATGACGAAGCCGTTGAAGTGTTCAATGAACTTCTAAAGGTTGGCGGTGAGAGTGCCGAGGCGCTTGGGAGACTCGCACGAGCGATGTACTATCGCGACGCACGAGTCATAACTGCCGAGACTCGCCGTGTGATCGAGCGCGCTTTGTCGCTCAATGCGCTGGACGTGCAGACGCGGATGCTCCTCGGAGAGGATGCGTTTATGCACAAGCGTTATGACGAAGCCGTCAGCCACTGGAAGATGTTGCTTGACGCAGGCGTTGCGCCTGCTCAGCAAAGAGCGCTCAGAAATGCCATCGCCAATGCCGAGTCTAGGGCTCGGTTGCAAGACTAATCGGCGGAACCCTTTTCACTAGGAAAACGGTTCTGTCTGTGGAGAATATTGTGAGCGAAAAGATTGACAGGAGAAAATTCCTCGCAGGTGCCGGAGCCGGCTCGCTGCTCCTGTCGCCTCTCGGTGGGGCGGCAGCTGCTGGCAAGTCCGACGGCGGCAACCGGCCGCAATATGTGATGGTCTTTGACCAGAACAAGTGCGTCGGCTGCAGAGACTGCAGAATTGCCTGCAACGAGACCAACAAGTTGCCCAAGGGCCGCTCGCGTCTGTTACTGGAACTGCAGGGCAGCAAGCTCGAGGCCGATCGCGGCTACGAGCCCAACCGCCGCTATATCCGCGTTTCCTGCCAACAGTGCAAGAACGCACCCTGCGTGAGAGTGTGCCCGACCGGCGCCGCCCATCGCGATCCCAAGACGGGCATCGTTACGATGGACACTTCCAAGTGCGTCGGCTGCAAGTACTGCATCGTGGCATGTCCCTACAACGTGCGCTTCATCAATGAAGAGACCAAGGTCGCCGACAACTGCGACTTCTGCCTGCATACCCGCCTGGAAAAGAACCAGCAGCCGGCATGCGTGGAAAGCTGCAAGTACGATGCGCTGATTTTCGGCGACATCAACGACCCGAAGTCGTATGTGAGCAAGTTGCTCGCCGTGAAGGATTCCGTGCGCATTCGCCCGGAACTCGGCACTGAGCCGCAGCTTCGCTACATTCCCATTGTGAAGAAAGGAGTGTAAAGATGGATATCACCATGAACTTTACACTTGGTCTGACGCAAGGCATCAGCTGGCCGTGGCCGATCGCCGTCTACCTGTTCTTGGCAGGTATTTCGGGCGGTGCGGTGGCCGTTGCCATCATGCTCAACCTGTACAAAAAGCAGACCGCACAGAACACCCCGATCCTGAAGGCTGCGTCGCTTATCGGCGCCGTAACCATCATTCTCGGTATGGTCTGCCTGGTTTGCGACTTGACCAATCCGCTGTGGTTCTGGCGGATCCTGGTGTACTACAACCTCACCTCCGTGATGAGTCTGGGCGTTATCGCGCTCTTGTTCTACATCCCGTTGGTGTGCATCCTGACGCTGGTTGCGCTTCGTGACAGCTTCAAGATCGGGTTCCTTGACGGTCTCATCGGTTGGTTTGACAACCACCGCTGCGGCCTGCAGTGGATTACGCTTGTGTTCGCGCTGACGATCTGCGCCTACACGGGCTTCCTGATCAGCGCACTGATCCGCTTCCCGCTGATCAACCAGGCCGTGCTTCCGGCTCTCTTCGTGGCTTCCGGTCTTTCCGCCGGTACGGCCGCAGCGAAGATGGTTGCCGCCGGCATGTTTGGTGAAGACCAACACAGCGCCGATCAGAAGCTGCTGCATGGTGCGGAATGGCCGATTATGGCCTCCGAAGCTCTGTGCATCTTCATGATTGCCGTGGCGCTGTTTACCGGCAATGCCGCTGCTCAGCACGCAGCTCAGGCCTTCTGCTCCGGCACGTGGGTTACGCTGTTCTGGGTTGGTGTCGTCGGCATCGGCTTCATCATTCCGGTCGTGCTCTGCAAGGCCAAGGGTTCGGGTGTCTTCTACCTGACCGGTCTGTGCAGCGTCGTCGGCATGATGTGCCTGCGACTCTTCATCCTCTACGCCGGCCAGACCTACGGTCTCTGATCCTAGGATTGACCGGGACGTGAGTCCTTCGAAACTGCGGCGGATGTTCTCCGCCGCAGTTCGATCTCTGCATAAAGAGAACGAGACAGTCGATAGTCTCGCGACAGCCGCCTTCAGGCGGCAATTTGCTATTCACAAGTTCCTTGACTGGGGAAAACATGACCATCAGTGCCCTGAAAATGATTGTTTTGACGACTGCCGCCATGATGACCGGGTTTGCTGCAGGTGTCTCCGCCGCTACCTTTACCGATACGGATCAGTGTGCTTCCTGCGGTATGGTGATCAAGAAGTACCCCGGTCCCAAGGGACTGATTGTTCTTAAAGACCGCTCGGTGCAGAAGTTCTGTTCGGCCCGCGGGACGGCCTGCGGTTATGCTGCGGCCATGAAAAAATCCGGTGTGGTGCATGTGTTTATGCATGATGCCGGTGCAACGGATTGGAAGAATCCGGACGATTCCAAATTGATTGACGCAACGAAGGCTTGGTTTGTCTACGGGTCCAAGGTCAAGGCCGTGATGGGCCCCTCGCTTGCGCCTTTTGCCACCAAAGAGGCAGCCGAAGCTTTCCAGAGGGAAAACGGCGGCAAGCTGATGCGCTTTGCCGATCTGACGCCTGAAGCGCTCGGTTGCGGAGCCAAGTACTGATGAATATCGCTTCCCGTTTGTTGTTTGCGACAGCCGCCCTGATGCTCCTTGCCGGTTGCTCACAAGAGCAGCCGCAGACCGTCAAGGCGGTTGCTTTCGATGCCCACGACCGCTGCAAAATGTGCGGCATGGTGATTGCGCACTACCCCGGCCCGAAGGCTCAGATCTTCATCAAAGGCGCCGAAGGCGAGGCGGTGAAGTTCTGCTCCGGCCGCGATGCATTTACGTTTGCGCTGCAGCCCGAGAATGCGCGGCGTCTTATCGGCTTTTTTATCCACGACATGGGTAAGACTCAGTGGGATAAGCCGGCTGACGCAGCGTTGATTGATGCAACCAAGGCCTACTATGTCTATGGCCACGATATCGACGGCGTGATGGGCAATGAGCCCGTCGCATTCGCTTCTCCGGATCAGGCACAGAGCTTCATTCAAAAGCACGGCGGCAAGCTTTACGCTTACAAAGACGTAACGCTTGAGCTGCTTGATAAATAGACTTGCAACACCCAATGGCTGCCGATCGCTTTGCTCTCCTGACGGCGTTGTTTTTTGCCGCCAACATCACTGCCTCCAATGCTGCGGTGTGGCGCGTGACGCCTGCCGACGATGTCGAGGATATTGTCGAGAACGCCGAAGAGGGCGATTCCATTATTTTTGCCAAAGGGGTCTATAAGCTCAATTTGTTGCTGACGGAACCGCTTGCCATTCGGGGCGAAGACGGTGCCGTGATCGATGCCGGCGGCAAGGGCAGCGGCATCACGATTCGCCGTTCGGGTACGTCTGTGGAAAATTTGACCGTGCGAAACTACGGCGGTGATCTCTACAAACGAGACAGCGGAGTGCGAGTGATGGACGGCTGCATGAATGTGCGGCTTGTCAACCTCAAACTTTCGGGGCCGGGTTTCGGCATCCGAGCCGATCGACTCGAAAAGCTCGAAATCCGCGACTGTGAAATCACGGGAAGAGCTCGCCGCCATATTCTTGACCGCGGCGACGGTGTTTTTCTCAACTACGTCAAGCACTCCAAACTTATCGGCAATACCGTAAAGGACGTTCGCGACGGCTTTTATTTTGAAAACACCGACGGCACCGAATCGGTCGGCAATCACTTCGACAATACCCAGTACGGCATCCACTGGATGTACACCCGCGACGATACGGGCTACGACAATGTGACCGTCAATTCCGTGGGCGGCTTTGCGCTCATGAGCAGCAAGCGGATCATGTGCCGCGACAACACGGCTAAAGACAATGTCGAATTCGGCATACTCCTTAACGTTTGCGAAGGTTGCACCGTGAAGGCGAACCTAGTCGACGGCGTGCATAACCCGAAGGGAAAGGCCGCGCTCGATACCGAGGGCAAGGGGCTGTTTATTTATGGTCCGGGTGCCAGCCGAGTGCAAGGCAACGCTTTTACGGGGGCCGATATCGGCATTGGCGTCGCGTTGGGCGGCGAGAAGACCGTTGTGACGGAAAACGTATTCGACCGTAACACGATTCAGGTGCGTTATGTTGGAAAAGCTCCGCTCGAGTGGAGCGAAAACGGGCGGGGGAATTACTGGAGCACTTTTATGAGTTGGGATGCCGATGGAAACGGAATAGCCGATACGCCCTACCAGCCCAACGACAGCCTGGATCGTATTTTTTGGATTTATCCGGAAGCGAGGTTTTTGATGCAAAGCCCGGTGACGGCGCTGCTGCGATGGTTTGCCGCTCGTCTGGAAATTGATCGAGGTAAGGGCGTAACGGACAGCCATCCGCTGATGAATGCGCCCGTAATCAAAGGAGCGGCGCAATGAGCGAAATGCAAAACGAAACCATCTGCGTGGAGGGTGTCGGTTTTTGGCGCGGTTGCCGTAAAGTGCTCGACAACGTGAGCTGCTCGCTGCGCGCGGGAACTCTCACGGCTTTGATCGGACATAACGGTGCCGGCAAGTCCACGCTCATCAAGACGATTCTGGGTTTGATTCAGCCTGCCGAAGGCAAGGTGACGGTTTTGGGGAAGGCCCCCGGAAGCGATCCGCTCAGTATCGGCTACCTGCCGGAAAACATCAGCTTTTACGAGCAAATGACCATGCAGGCGCATTTGGAGTACTTTGCCGATCTGAAGGCTGTACCCCGAAGCCGCGTCAATGACCTCATTGAAGCGTTGGGGCTGTCTCATGTGCGACGCAACCGCATGAATCAGTGCTCCAAGGGACAGAGGCAGCGTCTGGGACTTGCACAGGCGCTTCTGGCCCAGCCCAAGATCATGATTCTCGACGAACCGACCGTGGGACTGGACCCGCAGGCATCTTCCTGGATGTACGCTCAGCTTGCTCAATTGAGAAGTCTCGGCTGCACGGTGATCGTTTGTACGCACGAACTGAGCCTCATTGAGCCTTTTGCGGATTTTGTGCTGATGCTTGCGGGTGGGAAATTACGGGCGAGCGGTTCGGTTGCCGCCCTGCGTCAGTCAGCCAATCTTCCGGCGGTGATTACGGGATTCGACGCCGAGTCTGTTCGCAGTTCGGCTCTGCAAAAGTTCCTCTCGAACGATGTGCTTCGGGTGCCCGACAAGGATGTGGGAGAAGCGGTTCGAGTGCTTACCGAAGAAATGAAAGATTTCGACTTTGATATCCGCAGGGCCGGGCTGTCCGATATTTTCCGGGCCTATTGCACGTCTGAGGCCACCCGGGAGGATGCGGCATGAGAAATGTCTGGCTGGTTGCGAAGAAGGAATTTTCGGACTGCCTGCAGAGCCGTTGGCTTGTATCGGGCGGATTGCTTTTTGCCATTTTGTCTCTGGCTGTTTTTTATGGCACAGCGGCTATCGGCGGCAGTTTTTCCTACCCGCCGCTTTCCGTCGTGATGAATTCATTGGTAAGTCTCACGGTTTTTTTGCTTCCGCTGCTCGCCATTCTGCTTTCCTACGATGCTTTCGTCGGGGAGCTAGAAGGCGGAATGCTGATTCTGATGCTCACCTATCCGGTGACGCGAACGGCTTTTTTGCTCGGTAAGGCGTTTGGACAGGGAGTGGCGCTGTTGGTGGTGCTGACGGCCGGCTTCGCTGTGATGCCGATTGCGGCAAGTTTTGCTTCGGTGCCCTATCCCGTGACGGATCTTGTCAAAGCGTTGGTTGTGACGGCGGCATCGGCCTGGGTCTTGGGATTGGTCTTTATGTTTGCATCCTACTGCGTGAGTCTTGTCGTGCGAACGAAGGCGCAGGCGCTTGCTGTTCTTATTCTGGTTTGGCTTGCGGCGGTGCTGCTGTACGATCTTGGTCTTTTGGTGGCGGCTGTGTCTTTTACCGGCGGTTTGCCGCGCGGCGTACTCAACGCACTGATGCTTGCCAATCCTGCAAGCGGTTTTCGTCTTCTGAACCAGTCGCTTTTCGGTTCGGTGCAGACGACGGTGCCGGTCTGGACGTTGACTGCAGTGCTTGCTGCCTGGGCAGCGGTGTTCTTTGCGGTGGCCCGCATGATTTTCGCGGGCAAGCGATTCTGAGGTCTTCAGCGGCGGCGAAGATTATCCAAGTAAAGTCTGACGATTGAAATAATGTGTGTCTGCTCTTCTGGCGGACGCACGGTAACGAAAGGTGCTTGCGGCGTGATTGCGGAGTTCGGTCACTTCTTGTTGTGTTTGGCGGCGATGTGCTCGCTTTTGGGCGCAGTTGCCGTATGGGCGGGACTCGTAAAGGGTAGGGAGGCTGCCGCCGGTTTGTGGCGTGTATGCACGCCCGTTGTTGCGCTGTGCTTGCTTGCAGCGACGGGCATTTTGCTGCGAGCCTTCTTGATCGACGACTTTTCCGTTGCATACGTAGCGGATCACTCCAATACCAAACTTGACGCCGTATACAAAGCTGCGGCTTTGTGGGGCAGCCACGAAGGCTCGATGTTGCTGTGGATTCTTTTTATGGCATTGGGCTCGTGCGTTGCGGCAGTTGCCTTGCATCGATACGAAGCTTTCAGTGCCCGCATTCAATGCTCAATGCTTGCCGTCATAGGTGTCTTCAGTGCGTTTCTGCTTACTCATGCCAATCCGTTTTTGCGCAATCTGCCGGCGGTTCCTTCCGAGGGGAGAGATCTGAATCCCATTCTGCAGGACATCGGAATGATCCTGCATCCACCGGTTATCTTTGCGTCTTATGCCGGACTTGCGGTTGTTTTTGCCGTTGCGATGGCGGTACTGTGGATGAAGCGCATGACACCCGAGTCAGTGTCCGCACTCAAGCGTACCGGCATTGTTACCTGGATTTTTCTTACGGCCGGCAATGCACTCGGTTCGTGGTGGGCTTATACCGAACTCGGTTGGGGCGGCTGGTGGTTCTGGGACCCGGTGGAAAACGCTTCTTTCATCCCGTGGCTAGCTGTCGGAGCGTTGCTGCATGCGCTGATTCTTTACGAAAAGCGGGCCCGCATGCTTAAGACGGTGGTGATGCTGTGCATCATCTCTTTTGCATTGTGTCTGCTCGGAACTTTCATTGTTCGCAGTGGCCTTATGCAGTCGGTGCACGCCTTTGCCGCCGATCCCGAACGCGGGGCGGTACTGCTTTTGGCCTGCATTGTCGTGATGATCCCCGCCTTGGTGCTGTATACGCTGCGTATTGATGCCGTTCAGGCGGTCGATGCCAGAGAGGTGAGTGATCCTGACGCTTTCGATATGGCGCTCACGCTCGCCGTCTGCGTGTTGTGTGTTGCGGCGGCGGCGGTGCTTGTCGGCACGCTTTACCCGGTTTTCTACGATATGGCGGGTCTCGGAACGCTTACGGTGGGGGCACCCTACTTCAACAGCTTCTTTGCGCCGATGACGCTTTTTGCCGCTGTAGCCGCGGGTGGCGCTCAGCTGCTCGCTCTCAAGAACGCAAAAGCAACGGCCGCTGTTTGCGCTGTCGTAGCCGTTGCTTGCGGCAGCATTGCCTTTTGGACCGATCCCAAGGAACCCGTCATGACGTTTGCCGCGTTTGCCTGTGCCGGATGGCTTGCGGCTTCAAGTGTTGCTCCTTTGGTGATGAAGGGCTTCGCAAAACCAGCTTTCGGGGCTGTGCTTGCCCATGCGGCCATTGCCGTGGCGATCGTGGGGGCGGCCGGCATTGCGCAGTACGAGCAGGAAGCATTGGTGCGCATGGGACCGGGTGCGGGCAAGCCTGTGGGCGACGTGATTTTCGTTTACCGCGACACATACAAAGTCAACACGCATGCGTATTTCGGTGATGCTGCGCACATTGAAGTGCTTAAGGCTTCCGATGAAAGCCATTTGACGGATTTGTTCCCGATGCGCCAGACGTTTGTTTCGAGCGGCATGCAAATGACGGCGGCAGGCATCGAACACGGTGCACTGCGCGATTTGTATGTATCGATGGGCAACAAGCTTTCCGATACGGAATGGTTGGTGCGTTTGTCGGTCAAACCGCTTGCCAGCTGGCTTTGGTTGGCGGCAGCCTTGATGATGGCTGCCGGCGTGATTTCGTGCGTGCGTCGACGCAAGGAGGCTTGAGGAAATGACTAAGCTTAAGCTGGTTCTGACTGCGGCGGCTTGCTCCGTTGTGATTACCTCGGTGGCTCTTGAGACGCCGATTTTGTCGGATTTTGCGGTTTCTTCGGCTTATGCGCAGGAGCAACCGACCGGTAGCGAGCAGAAAAGGAGTGCGGGACTTGAAGGGCGTGCGCTTTACGACGAAGCCATTGCGGTTTCAAAGCTACTGCGCGATCCGAGCTCGGCAAACAATACACTTTTCGAATCCGAGACGGCGCTTTCCGGCGAACTTAAGGCCTTGATTTATCAGCAGCTCCGTGAGGGGAAGACGCGCTCCGAAATTCTGGACTATATGGCCGAGCGTTACGGCGAAGCCGTTCGCTATCAGCCCGATTTCAACGCCACGACGTTCCTTTTGTGGGCGGCTCCTTGGATTGCCGTCGTCGTGGGGGTTCTGGTTTTCTGGCGCAGTACGCGCCGCCGCGGCAAGACCGCGTCGAATTCCTAATTTGTTTTGAGTCTGATTTTTTTGCTTCAGGAGTGTGAAATTGAAACGTCTTTTACTTGCTTTGGCTCTGGCTTCGAGTCTTTCTTTGTCGGCTTTTGCCGCTGAAGCTCCGGATGCGGGGCATATTCCGGCTTTCCAGACGAAAATTGTTGAAAACGGTGAACCGATTGCCGGTAAGCCCGGTCAACTGCGCGATTTTCTGGAAATGCGCCACACCCGCGGCTTTTCAAAGGCCGTGCTGCCGGATTTGAACGGCAAGATGACGGCGCTCGATTCCTTCAAGGGCAAGCTTGTGGTCGTTGATATCTGGGCAACCTGGTGCGAGCCGTGCATCCGTACGATTCCGGCTATGCATGCCCTGCAAAAGAAGTTCAACAACGATCCCAAGAGCAAGATTCACATTCTGTCCGTTTCCGTGGATGAGAAGGTCAAGCCTGTGCAGAAGTTCATCAAGAAGCATGGTCTGACCGATGGCTTCAGTACGCTTATCGACACAAAGCAGGTGATTGGCGATGATGTTCCGCTTGATGTTGTGCCGAGCTTCTTCGTGCTGGACGGTCAGGGCAATCTTGTGGGCTTTGTCCGTGGTTTTGTGGACTGGACCGGCCCCGAAGTGATCGAATATCTCAATAAGCTTGCAGACAAGTACGCCGCTCGCGACTACTGAGAAACGGTTCCGATTGACCGGAACCGTGAATCGGTCGACGTTTGAGTCGACGGAGCACAGCAGGCGAATCATAAGCCGCAGACGGAAAGCCGCTGCGGCTTTTTGCAACCTAAGGCTTTCAGGCTAGAAGCTGAAGAAATCTTTCACGCTTTGCCAAATGCTCTTTTCAGGCTTCTTTTCCGGCAATGCGGGCTTGCCTTGAGCGCGGCGCAACGCTTCGGAGGACTTCTGCCAGTCGAACGCCCAGGTCGGTGCGGCGCTTTTGCCGCCGATGGCGGCCGTCAGATGAATTGACGGGATACCTTGCTGCGGGGCAAATGTGATGCTCGAAGAGCCTTCAATAAGACCGGAGGTTAAGTCGAGCGACACGTCGGCGCGGTCTCGGATATACACGGAGCGTGCCACGATGTTCTTGAGCGAGATCACATTGCCGTTGAGGGTAAGAGAAAGTGTTGCCTCATCCAAGTCCGTACGGGCTCCCTGGCGGGTGATGAGGGCGGGGTCGGCATTGCTTACCAGATGGCTACGCACCGCGTTGGCGTCTAACCCGATGTAAGCAGGCCGCAGAACGCGCAATTTCGATGTGCCCGAGAGGGTTTCAGAAGCAAAGCCTTTGCCTGAAAGCGTCAAATCGCCGTTGGCAACGCCGGCAACCGGAGAGGCGCCGGCAATCGGAGCAATGAACTTATCCAGAGCAATTCCATCAATGCGGCCGTGGAAGAGCCACGATGTGTCTTCTGCAAGCTCGAATGTTCCGAAAAGGCGCCCTTCGGCCGTATTGATCACGAGCGAGTCGATGAGCGCTTTGCCGTTTTTAATGGAAAGCGTGCCGCTCAGTTGTGTGCCGGTCATGCCGGAGACGGAGATGCGACCGATCCGGACAGCTCCCGAGAAGTCGAAATGACGCATCCAAGCGAGCATTTCTTCGCCGGGCAGAGTGTCTCGATTGATTTCGCCCACCATCAGCTCGCCTTCGAGTTCCGGCAGCGTCAGTGCGTTGCGCACTGTACCGTTAAACGACAGGGGAGCCCCCGCAAAGTCGCCTGAAAGACCGACTTGCGCCGAGTTCGCATTCAAGTCGGCTTTGATAAAGCCGGACACGGCGGCATTGAAGTCCGTCGGGAGAGCTGTGTCGCCTGTGATGGCCACGCGGGCCGTTAAGTTGTCCAAGTCGGCCGTGCGCTTGTCGAAATTGGCGCGTACGGAGCTGGCAACCTCGAAAGTGCTCACGCGTGAGCCGCGTTCTTCAGTGCGTGAAAAGCGCATTTCGGGGCTTTCGAGCACTCCGGGACGCACACGGAAGTCGACGGCGCCCAGATGGATGTCGCCTGTGGTGTCGTCGGGGCGCGAAAGCGAAGCGGTGAGATTACTTCCGGAGACTTCGCTGCCCTTGAAACGGACGCGGTCGGCTTTAGCGACGGTTGTCCAGGCGATACCTTTGTTGCTGAGTTCGCCTGCAAAACTCACGTCTTCGACCTGCACGAAGCGGTCCGTGACGGAAATCGTCAGCGTGCCTTTGGCGGAAAGATCGCCGGCAACGGCCGAAGGATCAAAGGATTCGAATGTTGCGGCGGCTTCCGACAGCGAATCCTGCGCAAAAGCTTCTTCAATGAAGCGGATGCTCCAGGCGCTGGTACTGTTCTCGTTCGGCGGTTCGGTTGAGGGTGCAGCAGGCGGTTCCGCTACAGACTCGGGCTGCGGTGCAGTTTCGTCGGCAGCCGGTTGATCGAGCGTGGGCTGTGCAGCTTGAGACTCGGCAGAAGGTTCGACTGCTGCCGGTGCGTCGGCCTCAGTCGATTCCTGAGGAGCCTGGGTTGGTTCGACAGCCTCTAGCGAAGCGGGAATCGGGTCGGTTGCAGAGGGTTTCGGAGAATCCGCATTTTCCGCTTCGGTTGTCGGCGACTGCGGAGCGACTTCCTCTGCGGGCTCCGGAGCAACTGCCGATTCTCCGGCCGCGGGCTCGGTATGAACGGATGCTCCAAGAGCTTCGAAATGAGCGGAAATTTCAAACGGAGCTTTCATCTCGGGTGAAAGTTGTCCGCTTGAAAGAGTTAGCGCGGAAATTTTCCAGTTGCGCAACGCTTCGCCCGATCCGGTCGTGAGATCAATTTCGGCGTTGTTGAGCCGGAACTGCGAAACACGCAGATTTTCAGGGAAGTTGACGGAGCCGAACGTGTCTTCAAAGAGTGCGTCGCCGCTTGCACGAGGAATATTAAGCTTCAGGCGAGCACCGTCGATAGCGATGGAGTTGACGTTGACTGCGCCGAGCAGAGCCGACCACATGGCGATTTCGGCCTGAGCTCCGTCAATCGAACCGACGGTCTCTCCGCTTTCGAGATCGCGAAACTGCAGCGCGGGAATTTGAACATGCAACGCCGTCAGATGCTTGACGGAGATCTTTCCTTCGTATTCGACGGATGCGCTCAGAGCCTGCTTGGCGTAGGCGTCGATTGTGTTTTTGACCGCCTGTTCGTCAAGCACGTAAAAGAGCGTGCCGATGGCCAAAACCACCAACACGATCAGCAAAGCAACCGCAGCCGCAATCAAGCGGGCAATACGAGGTAGAGAAGAAAGGACAAGCATGACCGTTGAGCTCAATAGAACATCAGTTTGCCATATTTGATGGAACTCGGCGCGCTCTAGTCGGTCTTTAATGTCGAATGTTGCTTTTGGGGTGCAGACCGAAGGTGGAAACGACTCGAAAACGCAATGGTGCAGGAGGAGTACAAGACGCTAATTGCATGAAACTCCGTCACTGAAGCGTGTCGCGAATCTTCTTTTTGATGTTTTCCTTGAGATTCGGGGCAAGTCGCTCGAGCGCATCGAGCGTCATGAAGACCGAGGTTTTGCCTCGAAGCGAAAGCTCACGGAATCGCCGCAGCAGCTCGCTTTCTTCCTGCACTGGACGGTAACGATCGCCTGTGATGATGAACATGACGTCGAAGCCGATTGCGTAGAGTCGCTGCATGCTGAAAATCCCGGGATCGGCTTCGCCCGTTTCATACTGCGCGTAGACCTCGGACTGCACGCCAAGAAGCTGTGCAATCTGCAGTTCTGTGTAGTTGAGCCGGCGGCGCTCTTGCGCGAGTCGCTCTCCGATAGCTCGGCGCTGTTTGGTGGTAGTGAGGGCCATTGTCTTTCGAGGGAAACGCAGATTCTGTCTGAAATCAACGTCAAAGAATTCTGTCGAGCAGAAGTATAACGGCATGAAGCAGTTTCGAAGGCTCGATTTTGTTTCCGATTGCATGTACGGAAACGCCCGGCAAAGCCGAGGCTTCGTCGGGCGTCGCCTTAGTAGGAGGAGCCGGAGCTCCTCCCGAGACCGTCGAAAGGTTTAGTCTTTCTTCGGTTCGTTGCGCAGGCGAATGTGCAGTTCGCGCAGCTGCTTTTCGTCGACCGGGCTCGGAGCACCGGTGAGCAGGCACTGGGCGCGCTGCGTCTTCGGGAAGGCGATGACGTCGCGGATGGACGGAGCACCGGCCATCATTGTGACGATGCGATCCAGGCCGAAGGCGATGCCGCCGTGGGGAGGAGCACCGAACTGCAGAGCGTCAAGCAGGAAGCCGAACTTGTCGGCAGCCTCTTCAGGAGTGATGCCGAGCACATCGAGCACACGATCCTGAATGTCATCACGGTGGATACGCACGGAACCGCCGCCCATTTCGTTACCGTTGCACACGATGTCGTAGGAATCAGACATGGCGTGTTCCGGATCCTTGTCGAAGGTGTCGATCCAATCCTTGGACGGCATGGTGAACGGATGGTGCATGGAGGTCCACTTGGAGTGGCCGACTGCCACATCGTCGTCATCCGGATCGTCGGTGGGCTTGAACAGCGGGAAGTCCACAACCCAAGTGAAAGCGAAATCGTCGGGCTTGAGCAGACCGGCACGATCGGCGAGTTCCACACGCACGGCACCCAGCAGCTCCTGAGCGGAGGTGCGACGGCCTGCTGCGAAGAACACGGCATCGCCGTCTTCTGCGCCAACGGCTTCCTTCAGGCCAGCGCGCTCCTCTTCAGACAGGTTCTTGGCAACAGGTCCCTTGAGCTCGCCGTTCTCAGCGAACACCACGTAGGCGAGGCCCTTGGCGCCACGCTGCTTGGCCCAATCCTGCCAAGCGTCGAACTGGCGGCGAGGCGTGGCCGCGCCACCCTTGAAGAGCACCGCACCAACGTACGGAGCCTGGAACACGCGGAACGGAGTGTTCTTGAAGTAGTCGGTCAGCTCGATCAGCGGGTTGCCGAAACGCAGATCCGGCTTGTCGGAGCCGTACTTATCCATGGCTTCCTGCCAAGTGATGCGCTGAATCGGCAGCTGGATCTCATAGCCTGCGGACTTCCAGATGGCAGCGATGACCTTTTCGGCCATGGCCATCACGTCTTCCTGATCCACGAACGCCATTTCCATATCGAGCTGGGTGAACTCCGGCTGACGATCTGCACGGAAATCCTCGTCACGGTAGCAGCGGGCCAGCTGGTAGTAGCGTTCCACGCCGGAAACCATCAGCAGCTGCTTGAGAAGCTGCGGGGACTGCGGCAACGCGTACCAAGAACCTGGCACCAAGCGGGCCGGCACCACAAAATCGCGAGCGCCTTCCGGAGTGGACTTGATCATGGTCGGGGTTTCGACCTCTTCGAAGCCCATCTCTTCCAGAGCGTGGCGAGCAGCCTTCGACATCTGGGAACGCAGCTTCAGATTGCGCTGCATGGACGGGCGGCGCAGGTCGAGATAACGGTACTTGAGGCGAACTTCCTCGCCCGGCAGCTTGTTTTCGGACTCGTTTTCCAACGCGGTGGACACCTGGAACGGCAGCGCGTCAGACTTGGCGAGCACCTCGATGTTTTCCGCCACAACCTCGATCTTGCCGGTGGCCAGATGATCATTCTCGTTACCGTCCGGACGCAGGCGGACCTCGCCCACCACCTGAATCACAAACTCGGAGCGCAGCGGACGTGCCATGTCTTCGTCGTAGATAACTACCTGCACAAGACCGGTGTTGTCACGAAGATCGATAAAGGCCACGCCACCGTGGTCACGACGACGATCGACCCAACCGGAGAGCGTCACCTTCTGACCGACGAGTTCCTCGGTCACTTCGGTTGCATGATGTGTTCTATAAGCCGTCTGGCTCATGCTTCCCCTATTCCTTGTTCTCTAATGATTGAAGTCTTGCGATTTCAGGCTTCTACGGTAACGGTTTGCTGGGCATACACAGTATCCGGCTCCCAAGACTGTGCGTTGGCCGGCTGCTGGTCGCCTGTGATAATGTTCTTGACCTCGTCCGAAGCGTCTTGCGCGGAATCGTCTGCGGGGAACCACACGTACGGAATGCCGAGCTTGTCGGCATACTTGATCTGCTTGCCAAGCTTGGCCGCGGTCGGAGCCACGTCAGCGGCGATGCCACGGGCGCGCAGCTGGTTGGCAATCAGGTTGGACGCAGAACGGTCCTCCTCGTTCCACACGGCCACAAGCACGGAAGCCGGGGACACACGATTCGCGTGGGCACCGGCGGTGTGCAGCATGTACGAAACCAAGCGGGACAGGCCAATGGACAAGCCCACGCCCGGATACTTCCTGTTGCCCTGCGATGCGAGATTGTCGTAACGACCGCCGGAACAGATGGATCCGAGCGAGGCAGCACCGTCAAGGAACGTCTCATACACGGAACCGGTGTAGTAATCCAGACCACGCGCGATCTTCAAATCTGCGATCACGGAGCCCGGGCGAATACGAGCGGCCTCGTCAACAATCATCGCCAACGTGTCAAGACCCTGACGTGCGAGCACGTACGCCTCGGAATCATTGGCAATGCCATGCTTCTCGCACAGCGTGTCGAACTTGCCGGACAGTTCAGCGCCGTCAGCTGCGGTCAGTTCAGCCAACTCAAGGCACGCACGCGCCTGATTCTCGTCGGCTCCACAGCCTTCGACCAGCAACTTGGCCACTTCGTCGGCACCGATCTTGTCGAGCTTATCGATCTCACGGAGCACGCCCTCGACATCGGTCAAGCCAAGACCACGGTAGAAACCTTCAGAAAGCTTACGGTTGTTCGCATGCACGGTGGCCTTCGGCAAACCGAACTCACGCAGACGTTCCAATGCCGATACCATGACCAGCGGCAGTTCGACCTCGTAATGATCGGGCAGATCACCGTTGCCGATCACATCGATATCGGCCTGCACGAACTCGCGGAAACGACCTTCCTGCGGGCGTTCGCCACGCCAGACCTTCTGAATCTGCCAACGCTTGAAAGGAAATGCCAAATCGCCGGAATGTTCGACCACATAACGGCTCAGCGGAACAGTCAAATCGAAGTGCAGACCAAGGCGGTCCTCAATCGGAGTGTCGGACTCATGACCGACCTCCTGAAGGCGGCTCAGCAGGTAAATTTCCTTGCTGGTTTCGCCCTTCTTGAGCAGACTCGAACCCTGCTCAACAGCACGAGTTTCAATGCCAATGAAGCCATTGAGCTCGAAAACTTCACGGAGCGTGTCGATAACACGCTGCTCCACAACACGTTCAGAGGGGAGCCACTCTGGAAATCCTGAAATAGATGCGCCTTTTGCCACGATTCCCTATAATAAATGAGGTTGCGGAAAATGCAGCGCGTTTTTCAGGCTTTGAAAGCACGTTCGCACGATCCGCATCCCCTGCACTACATGAAGCTTACTTAAAGGAGCTGGCCATGGCCGACGAGAATGTCACCGCGTCCGAGAACACCAATGAAACCACCGAGCAGGCAACGACGCCCGCAGTCAAGGCCAGCAAACCGGCCGTTCCGAGCCCGGCTTCGATGAAGCCCCATGCTCCGAGCCCCGCGGCCTTCGCCAAGAAAGCTCCACAGCACACCGCTCCGGCTGCCGCATCCACCGGCTTCTCCGATGCCGATGTGAAGACCGCCGAAGCATTCGGCCGTGTCGCCGACGATGGTACTGTGTTCGTCAAGGACGGCGAAGGAGAACGTGAGGTCGGTCAGTTCCCTGATGCCTCCAAGGAAGAGGCGCTGGCTCTGTATGCCCGCCGTTACCTTGATTTGAAGGCCAAGTTGGACCTGTTCGCGAACAAGCTCAAGTCCAACAATGTGAAGTCCCGCGAAATCGACGAGACCATCAAGACGCTGTCCGCGGAAACCGAACAGCCGGCAGTGGTGGGTGATCTGGCCGCTCTCAAGGCCCAGTTCGAGGCGCTGAAGGAGGAAGGCGCAGCCAAGAAGACCGCGTTGACCGAGGCACGCAAGGCCGCTATCGCCAAGGCCGTCGAGGAGCGCACCGCCATTGTGGAGAAGGCCGAGGCGCTGGCTGATTCCCTCGACGAGAACACCAACTGGCGTTCCACCGCAGACAAGTTCCGCTCGCTCTTCCAGCAGTGGCAGGAGCATCAGCGCAACAACGTCCGCATCGACAAGGAAGATGCGGACGCCCTGTGGGCTCGTTTCTCCGCGGCCCGCACCAAGTTCAATTTCGCCCGCCGCAAGTGGGTGCAGAACCGTGACGAAGAACGTAATTCCGCCAAGGCGACCAAGGAAGCCATCATCGCCGAGGCCGAGGCGCTGCAGGATTCCACCGCTTGGGTTGAAACCTCCCGCAAGTTCACCGAGCTGATGGATCGTTGGAAGAAGGCCGGTCGTGCCGGTCGTCGTGACGATGATGCCATGTGGGAGCGTTTCCGCGCCGCCGCAGACACCTTCTTCAACGCACGTCAGGCCGATCGTGATCAGATCAGCTCCTCCGAGAAGGAAAATCTTGCCAAGAAGGAAGAGCTGCTGGTCAAGGCCGAGGCGCTGGTTCCCGTCAAGAGCGAAGAAGAGGCCAAGCAGGCCCGTCAGGCTCTCGCCGCCATTCAGGAGGAGTGGGACCAGATCGGTTACGTGCCGCGTGACGAAGTGCGCCGCATCGAAGGCCGTCTCGATGCTGTAGACAAGCAGATCAAGGCCATTGAGGATGCCGCTTGGAAGCAGTCCGATCCGGAAGCCGACGCCCGCAAGTCCTCCTTCGAAGAACAGCTCAACGCTCAGCTCGCTGAGCTTGATCAGAAGATCGCCGCGGAATCCGATCCGAAGAAGAAGGCCAAGCTCGAATCCGAGAAGGCCACCAAGGAACAGTGGCTGAACGCCATCAAGTAAGTCGCACATCCTGATATTTGGTTGCACCACAGAGATGCGGTCAAATATCAGCTGGACTTCACTCAGGCATAATCAAGAAGGCTGGTATGTAACGACATCCGTTACATACCAGCCTTCTTCGTATGATCGCACGTGTTCTCACATGCGCAATCACCATACAGAATATTCAACTATCATTCACCGAATTCGGTAGTACAAATATCGGCCACCGCATCAATGCAGGCATCGACGATGAGCTTACCTCGTTCGGCGCTGGAACCTGCAGGAGTGGCCAGTCCGCCGTAATCCGGAACGTCGCCTTTGCGCACAGGGTAGCGCACGTAAGCCTTCGGTGTAGCATTGCCTTCGTCGATCACACGGTCCATATGCACCAATTCCGGCTCGTAATGCATCATCAATGAGGTTTCCGTCACTGCGGCATGTTCCAACGCCCAACCGGGGAACACGAGTCCGTCGAACACCTGCTCGACCACGTTCTCCGGCAGCGGATCCCACCAGTTGGTTTCGACGATGGTGGACACGCCCCCGGTTTCGCGGGTGATCAGATCGATTGCCTCGATAATGAATGCCTCGTTTTCGAAATGCGCGTTCATCACCACGATTTTGGTGAAACCGTCCGCGATCAGCTCGCCAAGCACATCATGCATTTGATTGATCACCGTCACACCGTTCATGTCGATGGTGCCGGGGAACAATGGGCCGCCTCCGGAAAGCGGCTTCGACTTGTACCCGTAGTTCATGGTCGGTGCCACGATGCCGTCGATGCGTTCGGCGAGGTCTTCAGACACATGGCTGGCGATCATGGCGTCCACGCCAAGGGGAAGATGCTGGCTATGCTGTTCAGTGGAGCCGATTGGCACAATAACCGGCTTTGATTTCGATGCTTCGATTTCCGGCCAGGTCATATGGTCCATCCGACGGCTGCTGCTCATGATTGCTCCTTTATGTGCTGTTGTTGGTTTGCGTTTCAACAATTGATAATGATTGCGATGATGCCGTCCCCGCGAATCGATGTTGCAATCGATGTTTCAGGGACGGCGTTTATTGTTTCGAGGAATTGTTTCGTAAAAACCGTTTCTTCTCAGATGCGGCTCAGATCCTTATCCGTGTTTTCGTGAGAGAGGATCATGGCGACCAGTGCCACGGCGGACACCGCCACCATGTACCAGGCCGGAGCGATGCTCGAACCGGTGGTGTAGATCAGCCAGGTTGCGATGAACGGCGCGGTTCCACCGAAGATGGCGTTGGCAAGGTTGAAGCTGAATGCGAAGCCGGTGAAACGAACCGATGTCGGGAAGGTTTCAGTCAGGTAGCTCGAAAGCGTACCGTCGTTGGCGGTCAGGGTGGCGCACATGGCGAGCTCAACGATCAGCACCGGCCAGAACTGTGCGGTGTTCAGCGCCATGAAGGCCGGAACGGTGAGCACGATGAAGGCCACGCATGCACCAATCAGCACCTTCTTGCGTCCGAACATGTCGGAGATGTGACCCATGCCGAACACCAAAGCCACATACAGTACCAGGCAGATGGTGGTGATGGTGGACGACTGTGCGGCAGCCATGCCAACCGTGTCGCTCAGATAGGTCGGCAGGTAGGTGAGCACCGTGTAGAAGCCGACCGCGTTGAGCACGCAGGCACCGAAGCTGATGACCAGAGTCTTGAAGTGGTTCTGGAACAGCTCGCGCAGCGGGGAGACGCTCTTAGTGGTGGAAGCGAACTGCTGCTTGTCGTCCAAAGCTTCGGTCATGGAAGCATACACCGGCGAATCAGCGAGCTTGGTACGGATGAAATGCACGATCAGACCAAGCGGGCCGGCCATGAGGAACGGAATACGCCATCCCCAAGAGGTCAGTGCATCAGAGCTCAGCGAAGCGGTCATCACGGTGGCGAGCGTGGAGCCTGCGAGCAGACCGATGGCGGTGGATGCCGGAATCAGCGAGCAGTAGATGCCACGCTTCTTGGTCGGCGCGTATTCGCCAAGGAAGGTTGCGGCGCCGGCATATTCACCGGAAGCGGAGAAGCCCTGCACCATGCGAAGCAGCAGCAACAGTGCCGGAGCGAAAATGCCGATCGCAGCATATGACGGCAGGCAGCCAATCAGGAACGATGCACCCGACATGAACATGATGGAAATCGCAAGAGCGCCCTTGCGTCCCTTCTTATCGCCGAAGTTACCCCAAAACAGTGCACCGATCGGACGAAGCACGAATGACAGTGCAAACACGCCGAACGTCTGCAGCATGGCGACCGTGTGATTGCCGGACGGGAAAAACACCAAAGCGATGGTGGTCGCGAAGTAGGAATAGGAAGCGTAGTCGAACCATTCAATGAAGTTGCCGAGGAAAGACGAGACGGCCACTTTCTTGACCATCTTCTGCTCTTCGGACTGTTCAGACACGGAAGCCCTGTTGGCGGTTGCGATTGTTGCACTGGCACTCATCATGTCACCTGCTTTCTTCTGCTGAATCTGTCTGTACGTTCGCGTTTTCTTCATACCCGGCGAACGTTGTGACTCTGACTATCGCCCGAAGTATTTGCGCCAAAGTGAACTGATTGTTAAACCGCAACCGTTTGTTTTTGACGTTTTGCCAAGTTCCCCTTGCTTACAGCGCCGAAGTGGAAAATATGGTGAGATTATGTTGCGATTTCGCCATTTTCGCACCTAAAAGCAGCATTGACCAGCTGATTTTATCGGTAGGCGCTATGCCCACGATCTGTGTCACTTTGTCCAATCGGTTGTACAACGTCTGCCGTTGGATACCTAATTGCTCGCATGCGCCGGTCTTGTTGTCGAGATTGTCGAAACAGGCGCACAACGTGTCGATCAGCATGGCGTTATGCATAAGCTCATGCCCAACCGTCTGCGTGATCACCATGCGCACGGCCTCATCGGTACGTTCCATTCCCAACATGCGTTCCAGCAACGAGGAATCCACACATTCGAGGGTTCCATACGGGCATTCCGCATCGTTCGAAATGCATGTTCGAATCACACTGCGCAACGCACCGAACGCGTCCATCAATGAAATCGTGTCCAACGCTGCGCGTCCATGCACGGTATATACGTATTCGTTTGCAGCGACTTGCGTCAACGCATACAAACACCGATCTGAAAATACCGACACATCGCCGCCGCTGTCTTGCGCCGCGAGAAAACCGATCATTAAATCGCCTTCCAACAAACAGATCGATTCGCAACCGCCGTTGGATTCGAAATCGTCGATCATCGACACGATTGCCGGCATGGCGTTGGCCACCGACTTGAGTTTCATGGCAAATGGCATATACACGCCCGAAGCGGCGAATCCCAACGCATCAAGCATGGCATGGCCCTCACGCGCCTCCATCGGCGAAACATGCACGCCATCTTCCGGCCCCGCAATCAGATGCGCCACCATGCCGACCCGCGCTCCCCCATCGAGATACAGTGTCAAAACCGGAGCGGCAATCTGTTCGATCCTTCTGCACATCGCTTCATCGAACACCGTATTGCGCTGGCTGATCTCCAAAGCACCCAAAGGCCGTTTCTGTTCCTCCAGTGCAAGTACAATGCCGCAATCTGTAGCGGTATTGATGTTCTGTCCAGCTCGGGCGACTTCAAGACCGTCCACGTCGAATATGACCACATCCTCGCCGAACAGGTTCGCAATGCCATCGGCAACGGCTTTGGGATTGGACGCTTGAGCAAGCTCAGAACGCAACGAAGTTGACATAACGTCCACTTGCATCTGCATACGCATCTGATCACGCACAATCATGGTATTGACGCTCTGGCAGATATCGACGAAAGGAATGCGACGGCGCAATCCAATAATCGTAAGTCCTTCATGCTTGGCTGCCTTCACCAACATTTTCGGCAGTTGGGTGACTTCTTCAACCAATTCGACCATCAATGCCGCAATATCAGCATTCACGAGGCTTTTCACATATTCGTCCGCACGTTTTTCACGACCGTCCGCAACTAAAGATCGCCCCTCCACCACCAGAAGCTCGCCTCCTGCCAGAAATGAGGCGACGTCCTCGCGTTCGTTGGTGAACACCCAACGCACCGGATTATCCAAGCTATCGCCAGCAACTTCAACCTGTGGTTCCGCCGTCGCAACCAAGGCATCATCGAGCACTTCCCTCACCGTAACAGCCATACAAACCGTCCAATCCGAAGTAATACACATGTCACATCAAGTAACGTGACCGCAAAGCAATACGCCGACAATAACCATCAACGATTACGTCAAAGGTTCCCTTCCGTAACCCAATGGACATATGACAAAACGTCTGCCGGAACCCGAAAACTCGCATGAAAACTCGTATTGGAAGGAGTGATTATGAGCACGCAACTGTTCATCAACGCACACATCGCCACCGGCATGCCGGGCAGCACCGCAGCAGAGACAACGGCAATCCAAGATATTCTCGTCGAAGACGGCAAGTTCATCAGCATTGCACCCAATTTCAAAGCAACACTCGAAGCACAAGGCAAAGATATGGCGAGCGTGGAAGTCGTCGATTTGGGCGGAAAGCTGGTCTGTCCACCATTCTGCGACACCCATCTGCATCTTGATTACGTCTTTACCGCACGCAAGCCCGGCGCGGTGAACGAGTCAGGCACCCTGTTCGAAGGCATTCAGCGTTGGAGTGAAACCAAGGCAGATCTCACTGTCGACGAGATCAAGGAACGCGCGAAAATCGGCATCGCCAAGGAAATGCGTCATGGCGTGCAGTTCATTCGTTCGCACGCCGATGTGACCGACCCGAATCTTACCTCGCTCAAAGCTCTGCTGGAGCTTAAGGAGGAACTGAAAGATACTGTCACGCTGCAGATCGTCTCCTTCCCGCAGGAGGGCATGTACTCCTATGAAGGTCCTCATGGCGAATCCGGCGCGGATTTGGTTGAGGAAGGCCTGAAAATGGGTGCTGATTGCGTCGGTGGCATTCCGCATTTCGAGCAGTGCCGTGAGTTCGGCGAACGTTCCATGCACACCGTGGTCGAACTGGCTTCGAAGTACGACAAGCTCATCGACGTGCATTGCGACGAAACCGACGATCCAAACTCACGTTATCTTGAACTGCTGTCCGCACTCGCCTATCGCGCCGGTATCGGTTCGAAGACCACGGCAAGCCACACTTGCTCCTTGGGATCGGCCGACAATGCCTATTTCTTCCATCTGACCAAGCTGTTGAAGGCCGCACATATCAATTTCGCCTGCGCACCTACGGAAAATCTGTATCTGCAGGGGCGTCAAGACACGTTCCCGAAGCGTCGTGGCATCACGCGAGTCAAGGAGCTCACCGAAGCTGGGGTGAATGTGTCGCTTGGTCAGGATTCCATGCAAGATCCCTGGTATCCGGTCGGTAACGGCAATATGATGCTGATTCTCGATTATGTGCTGCATTTGGCGCAGATGATGAGTTTTGAAGAGATCGATGATGCGTTGAAGTTCCTGACAGTCAACGGCGCAACCACGCTCGGCATGCGCGATTCGTATGGTCTTGAGGCAGGCAAGCCCGCAAACTTCATTGTGCTTGATGCTTCCAGCGTGTTCGACGCCGTATACGAGCGTTGCGAAGTGCTTCGCTCGGTACGAGAGGGTCGCACACTGTTCACCCGTAACACGTCAATCACTGCCGATCTCGATCTGCTGACACTGTAATTCGTCAAGTTTCGAAATACTTTCGGCATACGAAAGGCCTTGAAATCATTACATACGATTTCAAGGCCTTTCGTGTGTCGCGTTACTTACGCACCGATTGCTTATTCAACAGATTCTGCGGATTCCGTAAGTTCTGTCGATTCCGTCGATTCGGCAGGTGCCTCGGTTTCAGCTGCGACTTCACCTTCAGCAGGCTCCGTATTTGGCTCTTCGAACGCCTCACCGGTAAAGGTGAACTCGCCCAGGATGCCTTCGCCTTCCGCATCGACCTTCACGCGCTGGCCATCTTCGAGTTCGCCCATCAGGATCTTCTCCGAAATGGCGTCTTCGACGTCGCGCTGAATCACGCGACGCAACGGACGCGCGCCCAGCAGCGGGTCGAAGCCCTTCTGCGCGAGCAGATCCTTGGCAGCGTCGGTAAGCTCGAGGGACATGTGGCGATCGAACAAGCGATCATTGAGCTGCTTGACGTCAAGATCGACGATCTGACGCACTTGCGGCTCGGTGAGCTGCTTGAACACGATGATGTCGTCCAGACGGTTCAGGAATTCCGGACGGAACTGCTGCTTCAGCTCCGCGGAAACCTGATCCTTCATGCGCTGGTAGCTCGACTCGGTGTTGGCACCCAAGTTGAAGCCGGTGTTGGCGGCCTTGGCGATGTCTCGCGTACCAAGATTGGTGGTCAGAATGATGATGGTGTTCTTGAAGTCCACCTTGCGGCCCTGGCCATCAGTCAGATGACCGTCATCAAGCACCTGCAGCAGCGTGTTGAAGATATCCGGATGGGCCTTTTCGATCTCATCGAACAGCACCACGGAGAACGGCTTGCGACGCACCTTCTCGGTGAGTTCGCCGCCCTCTTCGTAACCGACGTATCCCGGAGGAGCACCAAACAGGCGCGAAGCCGCATATTTCTCGGAGAATTCAGACATGTCGACACGAATCAGTGCGTCCTCGTCGTCAAACAGGAATTCGGCGAGCGTCTTGGCCAGCTCGGTCTTGCCGACGCCGGTGGGGCCGGCGAAGATGAACGAACCGGACGGGCGCTTCGGGTCCTTCAGACCCACGCGAGTACGGCGGATAGAGCGGGACAGGGCGGAAACCGCCTCGTCCTGGCCGATGATGCGCTTGTGCAGTTCGGCTTCCATGTTGAGCAGTTTCTTGGACTCGGCCTGAGTCAGCTTGAACACCGGGATACCGGTGGTGGAGCTGATGACCTCGGCGATCACGTCCTCGTCCACGACCATCTTGACGTCGGACTCGCCTTCGCGCCAGGAGTCTTCCTTCTGCTTGCGATCGGCTTCCAGCTTCTCCTGCTTGTCGCGCAGTTCGGCGGCCTTCTCGAAGTCCTGGCCCTTGATGGCCTCGTCCTTGTCGGCGGCGATCTTGGCGATCTTCTCGTCGAGTTCCTTGAGCTCAGGCGGGGCGGTCAGGCGCTTGATGCGCAGGCGTGCACCGGCCTCATCGATCAGGTCGATGGCCTTGTCAGGCAGGTTACGGTCCTGGATGTACCGGCTGGACAGCTCTGCGGCAGACTGCAGCGCGCCATCGGTGATGGTCACGTGGTGGTGGTTCTCGTAACGGGAACGCAGGCCCTTCAGGATCTCGATGGTCTCGGCGATGGTCGGCTCGTGCACCTGAATCGGCTGGAAACGGCGTTCCAGAGCCGCGTCCTTCTCGATGTACTTGCGGTACTCGTCGGTGGTGGTGGCACCAATGGTCTGGAGCTCGCCACGGGCCAGCATCGGCTTCAACATGTCGGAGGCACCCAGCGCGCCGTCAGCCGAGCCGGCGCCCACGATGGTGTGAATCTCGTCGATGAACAGCACGATGTCGCCACGAGTCTTGATTTCCTTCAGCACCTTCTTCAGGCGCTCCTCGAAATCACCACGGTAGCGGGAGCCTGCCACCATGGAACCGAGGTCCAGCGAGTAGACCTGCTTGCCCTTCAGGGTTTCCGGCACGTCGCCGGCTTGGATCTTCTGGGCCAAGCCTTCGACCACAGCGGTCTTGCCCACGCCGGGCTCGCCGATCAGCACCGGGTTGTTCTTGGTGCGGCGGGAAAGCACGACCATAACGCGCTCAATCTCGTTGGTACGGCCGATGACCGGGTCCAGCTTGCCTTCAGCGGCTTCGGCGGTCAGGTTGCGGCCGAACTGATCGAGGATGGCGGAACCGGACTTGTTCTGCTTGTCCGTCACGCCGCCGGCGTTGGCCAAGTCGCCCTTGCCGTCACCGGTGCCGGTGCCGGAGTTGCCGCGAATCATATCGATGGTCGCGCTACGCAACTCGCCCAGATCGACGTCCATCTTGATGAGCACCTGGGTGCCCACGCCTTCGCCTTCGCGAATCAGGCCGAGCAGGATGTGCTCGGTGCCGATGTAGCTGTGGCCCAGCTGCAGGGCTTCACGCAGCGAAAACTCCAACACCTGCTTGGCGTGCGGAGTAAAGGGGATGTGCCCGTTCGGAGCCGCGTTGCCCTTGCCGATCATTTCTTCAACCTGCTTGCGGGTGGCATCCAGCTCCACGCCCTTCGAGGCGAGTGCCTTGGCGGCTACACCCTCACCTTCGCGGATCAGGCCGAGCAGCAGGTGTTCGGTGCCGATGTAGTTGTGCTGAAGGGCCCTCGCCTCTTCCTGCGCCAACACGATCACGCGCCGTGCACGGTCGGTAAACCGTTCGAACATGCTTGTCCTTCCTCAATTGACATTCCGTCTTACTCTACCGATTCACGATGACGTTTATTCATCGGATTCCACGAATTGCGCCGTGAGAGGAGAAGAAAACGATATGCTGGTTCTAGATTCACCCGTAGTCGATTACAAGGAGGCTCGAAATGAGTGAAGCTGCAACCAAGCCCGACATCGTTGTCGGTGTGGATGGTTCCGATGAATCCTTTGCCGCGCTGAAGTGGGCGCTTGAGGAGGCCTCGTTAACCGGTCAGAGCGTCAACGCCGTGTTTGGCTGGACGCATTCCTGGGATATGGGGTCCGAACCGGACAGCGACGAGGCCTGGGCCAAGGTCCGCCACGATATTGCCAACGAGCTGCGTGTGTGGGTCGACAAGGCCGCTGCAGGCATCGACTTCGATCCGGCGAATCTGAAGCTCACCTCGGTGAAGGCCTCCGGTACTTCGGCCCTGCTGCAGATCGGCCATGATTCGCAGCAGATCGTGGTCGGCCGCCGCTCGCTGAGCCGTATGGCCCGCTGGTTCATGGGGTCCCTGTCCGCTTCGCTGGCCGAGGCCGCCGAAGTGCCGGTGACCGTGGTGCGCATCGCCGGCAGCGAGGATGAGACCGTGACCGAGGCCATTGCCAACGCCCTGACTCCGGGAGACAAGCCCGTTCACTACACGCAGCCTCAGCCGGTGGTTGAGGAGGCTCGCCGCCCGGTGGTGGTTGGTGTGGATGGTTCCGAGACTTCCCGCCGTGCGTTCGATTTCGCACTGGAAGAAGCACGACTGCACGACGCGCCGCTGCATGTGATGTTCTGCTGGCAGCTCAAGGATTTGGGCGTTATTCCGGGCTATGAGAACGCCGTGGCACCGGTGAAGGTCGGTCAACGCCGCGCCGAGGAGATTCTCTCTGAGCTGATGGCCAAGGCCCGGATTCCCGATGGCGTCAAGGTCAGCACAAACGCCTTCCATATTCCCGCATCCAAAGGTCTGATCGCGGCCTCGCGGTACGCCAGCCATCTGGTGGTCGGCTCGCGTGGCCTGTCCGGGCTGGACGCGCACTTCCTGGGATCGGTGTCCCGCCAGATCGTGAACTTCGCCGAATGCACGGTGACCGTGGTGCACTGATTCACCAAAATCGGCATGGAGTGCTAACGCACGCCTCGGTGATGGGCTTGCAGGGAGGAATTCTTTATTCCTGCAACCCCATCACCATCTACTTTTCGCGGAATTCGGAGTTTATTCCTCGTCCGCCCTGTTCTGGCGCAGCTGCTCAATGAGATCGATGACGGTTTCGAGTTCAGGAGTCACATCGTCTGAAGGACGAACGTTATCCTCTTCGTCGTCCATCTCATCATCCTCATCATCATCGGCAACGGTGTTGTTGAGGATATCCTCTTCGGTGGCCTCGTCGTCAGCATCAGACTTGGAATCGTCGCTGGAATCAGCTGCATCAACATCCACAACGGAATCAGATACGTTCTGTGCAACGGACTCATCACCGGCAGACTGGGATTGCGAGGTCCCGTCGCCTGCCGCCTCCTCAGCGGGCTCAGTATCGACGGCGTTCCCGTCAACAGTCTTCTGTGCTTCGATATCATCACCGGCAGGCTCGCCTGTCTTGTCGGTTTCGCCTTCGGCCTCGTCCTGGGCAGCCGGCTCCTGCTTGCGCGGACGGTTGGCCACCACGTCGATATGCAGATCGTCGAAAGCAGGCTTGGACTGCACCCACAGCTGGCTTGGCTCGGGAGGTTCGATTTCGGAATGCTCGCCGCAGCCGTGGTCCAAGGAAACCACGCGGCCGTCATCCGGACTCCACTTGTTGGCGCACACGCCGAACATACGGTCGAGCTCGCCCGCGAGCGGCACGAAGAAACCACAGGTGGAGCACAGGTTGCCTTCGGCGGTTTTGGTGCTCAACGCTTTGGGGCCTCGCGGACCTTCATACCAGCGCTTGGCAGCCTGCGCGCGGCCCAGCGAGGTCAGCACGTGACGGCGGGTCAGTCGGAAGGTCTCGACGGCGTCGTTGACATCCTGCAGCGAGGATTCCTCGACTTCGCCTTCCTCGATGCGCTCGTCATCCGGATCGGTACCGATCGAATCGGTGGGAGCCAGATCCGTGGGCTCAAGGCGATCCTTCCAAGGAATCCACTTGGGCGGCATCAACGCGTCCTCAGTGGGGATCAAGGAGGATTCGTTGACGGTCCAAGAGTCGATCTCCTCGTCGTGATACAGCGTCACCGACCATTGCCATCCTTCGTAGCCACGGATATTCGCGGCGAAGCGGAAGTCAGTGACGTGATCCTCAAGATCATATGAGGTAACGAAATCCCCCACCTGATCGCTCTCGCCGGCCACTTCGAGCAGCACGGCGCGCGCGATGGCGTGAGGGTCCGGTGTCACGATGGTTTCGGTGGTATCAGTCATAGATCAGATCAGTCCTGTACATCGAATTGATCCGCCACCGCACGCAGCAACGTGGCCAGCTTTTTGCTGTCGGCAGCAGATGGGTAACGGTGACGGCGCAACGTATTGCCGGCCGCATCAAGCATCTTGATGAGGTCCTCGCAGATGGCGGCCATGTCATCCGCCTTCGGGCGGGTGGCCTTGACCAAGCTGGGAGCGGAGGCGATCAGGCGAACATCCATGGCCTGCGGCCCACGACGGCCGTCCACCACGGAATACTCCACCTTGGCCCCCTTGCGCAACGTGGTGACGCCAGTGGGTAGGGCCTGAGCCGGCAGGAACACGTCCTTGCCTTCCTCACTGGTGATGAAGCCATAACCCTTGGCTGCGTCAAACCAACGAACTCGACCGGTGGGCATTGCGAACCTTCCTTAATCCTCAATGGAAATAGTAAACCGAAGGTACAGTTTACCTCACAGGGCTTGACCTCACGCTTTGGGCTGAGTCGCCTGAGTCTTACGCTCAGAGCTGAACCAAGAAGTCTTCTGTTTGGCGTCCTTGGTTTTGCCGGTGGACTGCTTGGGCTCAGGAGCGGCGATCTGCTCAATCGGCAGCACCACGGTGAAGGTCAGGCCTCCCCCATCGGTGCCGGTGGCGCAGATAAAGCCGTGATGTGCTTTGACCACGGATTGCGCGATGGCCATGCCCAAACCAGTACCGCCCTTTTCGCGGGCACGGGATGGGTCCGCGGTGTAGAAGCGTTCGAAAATCTTCGAGCGCGATTCAGGCGGCACGCCGGGGCCATGGTCCACGAAACGCAATACGGCATATCGATAGCCGGTCTGCATCGAGGCACCTACTTCGGCAGCGTCGATGAACCGCCGCATTGACGCGTCGCTGGCGGGCATGCGGGCGAGCTGTCTTGGATCGATGGCGGCCGGCATCACACCGAGCGCGGCTTCAGCGGGCGAATCGGCAGGCGTGTAGCGGTGGATGTTGCCCACGATGTTGGTCACCACCTGGCGCAGTCGAGAGGCATCACCGGGCAGTACGACCTCAGGCCAATCGCCTTCGGCAAGGCTGAATTCGGCGGGATGGTTCAAATCGCGCGCCGGTTCGAGGGAAATCTGCATGCGGCGAACGGCACGGTCCGGGTCGAGCGCATGCAAATCGTCGACGGCGTCGGTGACCAGCGACGAGAGTTTCACCGTGCCGGTCATATCGATGCCGCGCCCCTCATCGAGACGGGCCAAAGACAGCAGATCCTCAACAAGAACAGTCATGCGCTGGCTGGACCGTTCGATATGTTCGATGGACTCGTCCGCACGCTCCAAGGCACCAGGCATATCGCGCTGCATCTTATACAGCTCCGCATAGCCATGGATGGCGGCCAACGGGGTGCGCAGCTCATGGCTGGCGTCGGAGACGAA
>USBS01000003.1 GCA_900552915.1 uncultured Sutterella sp.
TGTGGAAGTGGGGCCCGACTGGATCCGCGCCAAAATTGACGGCCGCCCTAGGTCTGTCGATGTGCGAACCATTCCGCATCCGGGTTTCCCGACCGATATGCAGGCGCAGTTCATGGCGCTTGATGCCGTTGCCGAAGGCACTGGCCGCATCGTCGAGACCATTTTCGAAAACCGTTTCATGCATGTACCCGAGCTGCAGCGAATGGGTGCCGACATTCATGTCGACGGCCATACGGCGGTGGTGCGAGGCGTCGAAAAGCTCGACGGCGCCAACGTCATGGCCACCGATCTGCGAGCTTCGGCTTGTCTGGTGATTGCGGCGTTGGCGGCGCAGGGAGAAACCGTCATCGAACGCATCTATCATCTGGATCGAGGCTACGAGCACATTGAAGCGAAGCTCTCGGCGTTGGGAGCGAGCATCGAACGCTTGAACTGACAAACACAAAAATAATCGAGGCAAAAGTGATCACGCTGGCTTTATCGAAGGGGCGAATTTTTGAAGAATTGCTGCCGTTTCTGGCAGCGGCGGGGATTGAGCCTCTGGAAAATCCGGAAAGCTCGCGAAAGCTCATGATCGGGACCAATCGGGAAGATCTGCGCATCGTGGTGCTTCGCGCTACCGATGTTCCGACGTATGTTCAGTACGGCGCCGCCGACATGGGTGTAGCGGGGTGGGATTCGCTCTACGAGCACGGAGGAAACGGCTTGTACGTACCTCTTGATCTCGGCATCGCCCGCTGCCGCATGAGTGTGGCCGCTCCGCGCGGGTTCGACTGGGAGACGAATGTGCGCCGCGGCAGCCGCATCCGTGTGGCAACGAAGTACATCAAGTGGTCGCGCGACTATTTCGGACGTGAAGGCGTGCACGTGGACCTTATCAAGCTTTACGGTTCAATGGAGCTTGCGCCGATTGCGGGACTTGCCGACGCCATTGTGGACTTGGTGAGCACCGGAGCGACGCTCAAGGCGAACAATATGGTCGAAATCGAGACGATCGCGCCCATTTCTTCGCGTTTGATCGTCAATCAGGCCGCGATGAAGCTCAAGCGCGAAGAGCTGATGCCCATCATGAACGCCATGCGCGAAGTGGCCGAAGAAAAAGCCCGCGAAAGGGCAGCCTGACCGGCAGAAATTCAAAACAGATTTTGTAGGGAGAAAAGAATGCAGATTCGTCGTTTATCGTCCGCCGAAGCGGATTTTGAGAAGAAATTCAGCGAGTTGGTTGCGGTTGATGCAAGCGTTGATCCTGAGATCACGCGGCGCGCCGAGGCCATTGTCGAGGATGTGCGCGAGCGCGGCGATGCCGCCGTGCTTGAATACACGGCTCGATTCGATCATTTGCCTGCCGAAAAGCTTTCTGATCTGGTGATCACGGCCGAAGAAATGCGTGAGGCGCTCGAGAGTCTTCCCGAGGAACAGCGCTTTGCCATTGAGGAAGCGGCCCGCCGCATCCGAGTCTTCCATGAAAATCAACTCGAAAAGAGTTTTTCGGTGTGCGACGAATACGGCAATACGCTCGGCCAGCGTGTTACGCCCGTCGATTCCGTCGGCCTGTACGTACCCGGCGGCTTGGCGGCCTACCCGAGTTCCGTGCTGATGAATGCTATGCCCGCGCGCGTTGCCGGCGTCAAGCGCATTGAAATGGTGGTTCCCACGCCGGGCGGACAGAAGAATCCGTTGGTGCTCGCGGCGGCTAGTCTTGCGGGCGTCTCCCGCGCTTTTACGATCGGCGGCGCTCAAGCCGTGGCCGCACTTGCCTATGGTACCGAGACGATCGAGCCCGTCGACAAAATTGTGGGCCCGGGCAACGCTTACGTGGCTGCCGCCAAACGCAAGGTGTTCGGACGAGTGGGCATCGACATGATTGCCGGGCCTTCCGAAATTCTTGTGATTTGTGACGGCAAAACCGATCCGGACTGGATTGCGATGGATCTTTTCAGCCAGGCCGAGCATGATGTGCTTGCACAGGCTGTGCTGCTTACGCCCGACGCGGCGTTTGCCGACGCCGTCGAGGCGTCGATGGATCGTCAGATCGAATCGATGCCCCGCAAGGACATCATCCGTCAGTCGCTTGCCAACCGCGGCGCGATCATCGTGACGCGCGATCTTGAAGAAGCCTGCCGCATTGCCGATACCATTGCTCCGGAACATCTGGAAATGAGTACGGATGAGCCGGAGAAATGGGCCGAACTCATTCACCACGCCGGCGCCATCTTCTTGGGGCGCTTCTCGTCGGAAGCGCTCGGCGACTATTGCGCCGGTCCCAACCACGTGCTGCCGACGAGCCGTACGGCACGCTTCTCGTCGCCTTTGGGCGTTTATGACTTCCAAAAGCGCACCAGCATGATTCTCGTGCAGCAAAGCGGTGTAACGCCGTTGGCGCGCATCGCCGAAACACTCGGCAAGGGTGAGTCGCTCTTTGCGCATGCTGCAAGCGCTCACTACCGTCTACAGGACGAAAAATAATTTGAAGCGTCGCGGAGGGAAATTCGACGATAGGGTTTCCCTTCCGCGCCGATCAACGCATTTAGGAGCAGTCGTTGATGCGTACCGCAGCCATTTCGCGCAACACGAAGGAAACAAAGATCGACGTGCGTCTGAATCTTGACGGAACGGGCGAGTGTTCGGTGCAGACCGGCATCGGGTTTTTCGATCACATGCTTGAGCAGATTGCCCGTCACGGGTTGATGGACCTTACTGTTGAGGTCTCGGGCGACCTGCATGTCGACGGTCATCATACGGTGGAAGATACGGGCATTGTCATCGGACAGGCGCTCAAGGAAGCGCTCGGCGACAAGAAGGGCATCGTACGCTATGGCCAAGCCTGCATACCGCTTGACGAATCGCTTTCTCGCGTTGTGCTGGATCTGTCCGGACGCCCCGGCCTTTACTTTTCATGCGGCTTTACCGCACCGATGATCGGAGAGCTTGATTCGCAGCTTGTGCGCGAATTTTTCCAGGGGTTCGTGAATCATGCCGGCGTGACGCTGCACATCGACAACCTCAAGGGTGAGAACGCGCATCATCAGGCCGAGTCGATTTTCAAGGCCTTTGCGAGAGCGCTGCGCATGGCTGCGGCTGTGGACCCGCGTGCCGCCAACGTCATTCCCAGCACCAAGGGTGCATTATGAAAATTGCGATTGTCGACTACGGTACAGGCAATCTGCGCAGCGTCGGTCAAGCCGTCAAGGCCGTAGCCGACGGAGCCGATGTGTCGGTAACGTCCGTTGCTTCCGAAATTGACGCCGCCGACCGTGTGATTTTCCCCGGACAGGGCGCCATGGGAGACTGCATGCGCAGCCTGAACGAGTCGGGGCTCAAGGATGCCGTGCTGCGTGCGTTGGCCGCTAAACCCGTACTTGCCGTGTGCATCGGCATGCAGATGCTTTTTGAGTACAGCGATGAAAACGACTGCGCGGGACTCGGACTGATTCCGGGTAAGGTCATTCGTTTTCCGCAGACAGCGCTCGTGCGTGCCAACGGAGAGCGGCTTAAGGTTCCTCAGATGGGATGGAACACGGTGACTCAGCGCATGAATCATCCGCTGTGGGACGGCATCGCCGACAAAAGCTGGTTTTATTTCGTGCACAGCTACTTTGTGGCGCCCGAGGACGACTCGGTTGCGGCAGGAACCTCCTGCTACGGACTGCCTTTTGTTTGCGCCGTCGCTCGAGACAATATTTTTGCCACGCAATTTCATCCGGAAAAGAGCGCTGCAAGCGGCCTGAAGCTTTTCTCCAATTTCGTGCACTGGAATATCTAGGCGATTGCCCTTCGAACGGGCCAACTTGCATAAACCAATCAATCAGGACTCATCATGCTTCTAATTCCTGCAATCGATCTGCAAAAGGGGCGCTGCGTGCGTCTGCGTCAGGGCGATTTGGAAAACAACGTTACCGTCTACAACGAAGATGCCGTCGATCAGGCTTGTCAATGGGCCGATTTGGGGGCGGAGCGCATTCATATTGTGGACTTGGACGGAGCCAAGACGGGAAAGCCCGTTAATGCGCCGCTCATTCGCGAAATGATCGAGGAAATCGGAGGCGATGCCGACATTGAAGTGGGCGGCGGCATCCGCTCGCTTGAGCAGATCGAAGCCTATCTTGATGCGGGCGTACGCTATGCCGTGATCGGAACGGCTGCCGTCAAGACGCCGGGGTTTCTCAAGGAAGCTTGTGCGGTGTTCCCCGACAGCATCATTGTGGCGCTCGATGCCAAAAACGGCATTGTGGCGACCGACGGTTGGGTAAAGAGCACCGGACACGATGCGGTCGATTTGGCTCAACGATTTGAAGACTACGGCGTTGCGGCATTTCTTTATACGGATATCAGCCGAGACGGCATGCTTTCCGGCGTCAATGTTGAAGCGACGGCGGCTCTGGCGCGTGCTGTCAATGTGCCCGTGATTGCTTCGGGCGGTATGCATACGCTCGACGATGTTCGTGCACTGCTGAAGGTTGAAGCCGACGGCGTGATGGGAGCGGTGCTCGGCCGCAGCTTGTACGAAGGAACCATCGATTTTGCCGAGGCGCAAAAGCTCGTCGGTTTTCCCTGACTTTTAATCGACGGAGATTCGAGTCATGCTGGCCAAACGCATTATTCCGTGCCTGGACGTGACCGCAGGGCGCGTCGTCAAGGGCGTTAATTTCGTGTCTTTGCGCGACGCGGGCGATCCCGTTGAGATTGCACGCCGCTACAACGAAGAAGGCGCCGACGAACTGACGTTTCTCGATATCACGGCCTCAAGCGATGATCGCGACATCATTTTGTCGGTGATCGAAGCTGTGGCCGGGCAGGTGTTTATTCCGCTTACCGTGGGCGGCGGCGTACGCAAGGTTTCCGATATTCGGAGACTGTTGAATGCAGGAGCCGACAAGATTTCGATCAACACCGCGGGCGTCAACAATCCGGACCTCATCGGGGAATCGGCCGCGCTGCACGGCTCGCAGTGCATTGTTGTGGCCATTGACGCGCGGCGGCGGGACAAGTCCGATCCGACCAAAGGCTGGGAGGTTTTCACGCACGGCGGCCGTACGGCTACGGGGCTCGATGCCGTCGAGTGGGCCAAGAAAGTGACGGCGCTCGGTGCGGGTGAAATTCTTCTCACCAGTATGGATTGCGATGGCACCAAGCAAGGGTTTGATCTGGAGCTTACGAGAACGGTTTCGGAAGCTGTCTCGGTGCCGGTGATCGCTTCGGGCGGCGTGGGCAATCTGGACCATATGGTCGAAGGCGTGACGCTCGGCAAGGCCGATGCCGTTCTTGCGGCCTCTATCTTCCACTTCGGTGAATACTCCGTGCGTCAGGCCAAGCAATACATGGCACAGCGCGGCATTACGGTGAGGTTGTGATGCGCGACTGGATAAGCGAAGTGAGGTTTAATGCCGACGGTTTGGTGCCGGTGGTGACCCAGGATCACGAAAGCGGACGCGTCTTGATGCTTGCTTGGGCAAATGAGGAGGCTTTGCGTGAAGCTCAGGCGACGGGGCGCGGCGTGTATTTTTCTCGCTCGCGCGGCAAGCTCTGGCGCAAAGGTGAAGAGTCCGGGAATATCCAGAAGCTGCACGAAATACGACTTGACTGCGACGGCGACAGCGTGTTGTACGTTGTTACTCAGGTAGGAGGCATGGCGTGCCATACCGGACGTGAAAGCTGTTTTTACCGCAAGCTCGAAGACGAACAATGGCACATCGTCGATCCGGTGAAGGTTTCACCCGATCGGCTTTATGCCAAGCACTGAAAACAGCCGGAAAGCAAAGAGGACGCCGCCCGAGTATGGCGGCGTTTTTGCGCTTACTTCACCTTGAAGCCGAAGCTGTGGCACTGATCGCAGAAATTGACCGGCGCCTCGTGCATCAAATGGCAGTTTACGCAGTCGAGCTGATCCTGATAGTGCGGAGAGACATGAGGATTTGTCGGTTTGACGTTTTTTGTTTTCTCGACGATAGCCTTGATGTCGTGACAGGTCTTGCAGGTATCGATTGTGGGTTCCTGCGGATTGGCTTTATCCGGCCCATGACACATTTCGCACTTCACGCCTTTGGCGACGTGGCGTTCGGCGCCTGTGGCGGCATAGCAGGCCGAAGCGGCAGCGCAGACAAGGACTGTGGTCAGAACGGCAAGTTTGGCTAGACGCATAAGCAATGCCTTTTGGCTTGATGCTCATACGAACGCGGCGAAACGGCTGCGTATGAATTTTTTAAAGAACCCGACGAAATTTCTCGCCGGGTGCAGAGGAAAACGATCTATTTGCGTACGAACACAAGATCCCAGACGCCGTGACCTAGACGTTCGCCGCGAGCTTGGAATTTGGTGCAGGGGCGCTCGCACAGAGGGTTGGCCATGAGCGGAGAGAAGCCTTCGGGGTGCAGGTTCTTGAGCAGCGGCTCGGCCGACAAGACTTCAAGCATTTGCTCGGCGTAGTTTTCCCAGTCCGTGGCACAGTGGATGTAGGCGCCGGGCTTTAAGCGCGAGGCCAGAAGTGACACGATTTCCGGGCGGATCAGACGGCGCTTGTGGTGACGCGCTTTGCGCCAGGGATCCGGAAAGTAAACGTGAATGCCCGAGAGCGAATCGGGAGCAATCATGTCGCGCACAACCTCAACGGCGTCGTGCCGGGCAATGCGGATATTGGTAAGGCCCATTTCTTCGATGCGCTTGCTGAGCGCACCGACGCCGGCGACGAATACTTCGCAGCCGAGGAAATTCACCTCCGGGTGTGCTTGCGCGATGGCAGCCGTGGTTTCACCCATGCCGCAGCCGATTTCAAAGACGAGAGGAGCATTGCGGCCGAATGCTGCTTCGGGAACCAACGTCTTGGTTTCGTACTTAACTTCGTATTTCGGGAAAATTTCCTCAAAAGCACGTTCCTGAGCGGCAGAAATATGGCCGCGGCGCAGCACGAAGCTGCGGATATGACGATGCTTGAGCTCTTCGAGTTCTTCGGGCGTGAGTTCTTTTCCGGACATGGCTGCTGCTGAACGTAGATAGGCAAAACGGACCGTCGCAAAGGCGGTCCGTTTCGAAGAATTCTGGAGCGGGCGAAGGGAATCGAACCCTCGTATAAAGCTTGGGAAGCTTTCGTTCTGCCATTGAACTACGCCCGCACGAGGCGCTAATTATGCCCAAAATTCACAAGGAAACCAAGGACCTCGAGCGAAATTAATGCCGTTTTGTCTTTTCCTTAGAGATAAAACTCGTTGGGCTTGCGGCCGCCGAGCAGAGGCGAAAGTTTGGCGGTAATGGCTGCCTTGGCTGCCGCAGGCTGAGCTTTGGCGCCGGACACGCAGCTTGCAGCACAGCGCATGCAGTTGATGCAGAGGTTGATGTCGGTGCAAGCGGGGTTCTGTGGATCTATGGCTCCGGTCGGACAGACGACGGCGCACACGCCGCATTTGCGGCATAAAGCCGTGTCGGTTTCGGGCACGAACATGGCTTTGTAGGCAGGGCGATACGGGCGGTTGCCCGGAACCTGTACGGGCGAGAAATTGCCGGAAGCAAACTTTTCGCAGACACGGCGGCCGAAATCACGAATTTCGTCGAAATCGTCTTCATCGGGACGACCTCGCTCAAGATCGGGCACAAAAACGTGCGCGGCGATTGTGGCGGCGCTTGCAAGAATCGTAGCGCCGGCTTTTTCGCAGAGGTCATTGAGCTCTAAGAGAGCATCTTCATAGGCGCGGCCGCCGTACACCGCAAAGGTCACTACTTTGACGCCCTTCATATCGGCTCGTGCGAGCTTTTCTGCCATTGGGGTCGGAATGCGGCCGGCGTAAACGGGAGCTGCGACTACGGCGACGGAGCCAGCGGGCATTGCGGGAACTTCGGTTCCGCGATCGGTAAGGTTGGCTTCGATGGGAGCGTGCTCGGAAATGGCTCGGCAGAAGACGTACGTTGTGTCGTAAGTGCTTGAGCAGGGTGAGAAATAAAGGTGATAGACGGTCATGGGATTGGGCTCAGGCTAAGAAAAAAATCGTGGCAAGCAGGGGTGCCTGCACCGCATAGGATAGGACAAAAGCAAACGCCGCGCACGGGCGCGGCGTTTGAAAGAACGTTGGGAAATCGTTACTTGTGGCTCATGCGGCGCACCAACCAGTCGCCGAAGCTTTGCATGGCCTGAACGAAGACGATCAGAATCACGACCACGGCAAGCATCACATCGGGCATGAAGCGTTGATAACCGTAGCGAATCCCCATGTCGCCCAGACCGCCGCCGCCGATGGCGCCGGCCATGGCCGAGTAGCCAACAAGACTCACGAGACTGATCGTGAGGCCGGCGACGATGCCGGGCATAGCTTCGGGCAGAAGCACTTTCATGACGATCTGGAGGTTGTTGGCTCCCATTGCCTGAGCTGCCTCAATGAGTCCCTTGTCGACTTCACGCAGGCTGGTTTCGACGAGACGCGCAATGAAGGGAGCGACGGCGATCGTAAGCGGCACGACTGCGGCCGCCGTGCCGATCGATGTGCCGGCAATGAGGCGAGTGAGCGGAATAATCGCCACGAGCAAAATGATGAAGGGAGTCGAGCGCAGAGCGTTGATGATCCAGCCGAGCACTTTGTTGAAGATGGGCATCGGGTGCACGCCGCCGTTGTCGGTGATATGCAGCAGAATGCCGAGCGGGATGCCGAAGATCGAGCCGATGAGGCCGGACAAGCCGACCATGATGACGGTTTCGACGAACGAATCCCAAAGCATGAGCATCAGATCAGAGGACATGGCTTGTGACCTCCTCGACGGTGACGTTGTGCTTGCGCAAGTAATCCAGAAGCTGTGAGAACGTATCTGCGTCGCAGTTTGTGAGAATCGTGAGCGTACCGAAGCCCTTGCCCTGAATCTCGTCGACTTGGCCGAGCAGGATGTTGACATCGATGTTGAACATGCGGCTAGCTTCGGAAATCACCGGACGGGTGACTTCACTGCCCACAAAGCTCAGGCGAAGGATGTGCACGCAGTCGCGGGCAAGATCGGAAACCTGAGCGCGCACGCGTTCAATCATGGAGGAGGGGATCTCCTGAGCCATGATGTTGCCGATCAGCGCTTTGGTGGTTTCGGACTGCGGGCGGCGGAAGACGTCAATCACGGCTCCTTCTTCCACGACGACGCCTTTGTTCATCACGGCGACACGATCGCAGATCTGCTTAACGACATCCATCTGGTGCGTGATCATGACGATCGTAAGGCCGAGCTCTTTGTTGATGCGCTTTAGAAGTTCGAGTGTGGCGACGGTTGTCTCCGGGTCGAGCGCGCTGGTGGCTTCGTCCGAGAGCAGAACCTGCGGATCGTTGGCCAGAGCTCGAGCTATGCCCACACGCTGCTTTTGACCGCCCGAAAGCTGCGCCGGGTACTTGTTGCGATGCTCGGCGAGGCCGACGAGGTCAAGCAGCGGGTCGATCTTCGCCTTGATTTTGGCCTTGTCCATGCCGATCAGCTCGAGCGGGAAGGCGGCGTTGTCGAACACCGTGCGGGAGCTCAGAAGGTTGAAGTGCTGAAAGATCATGCCGATGTTGCGGCGCGTGGCGCGCAACTCGGCTTCCGTCATCGTGTTGAGGCATTTGCCGTTGACGGTGACCGTACCTTCGCTCGGACGGTTCAAAAAGTTGATGCAGCGCACAAGAGTGGACTTCCCGGCTCCGGAACGCCCGATGATGCCGAAGATTTCGCCCGGTTCGATGTGAAGCGAAACATCTTTGATGGCGTAGAACACACCGCCTTCGGGAGTGGGATAGCGCTGCGTGATGTGCTGAAGTTCAATCATCGCGCAAATTCGGTTGAAAGCAAGTCGGACTGCAGAAAAGGACGGACGAGCAACAATAATCTGCGCATTTTATCGGTTTTTGCCTGCTTTCTCTTACGCAATTCGGCCTACTCGGCCGCCGGCTGCTCTTCCGGATGAAGGGCTTTCTGCCACAAGCAGCCCTTTTTGCTTTTTTTGGCGATCATTTCCAGGAAGGCTTCATGTTGGGCTAGTTCTTCGGGCGGCACGACGGCGCGTACGAAAAGACTTTTGTCGGGGATCTTGAAGCCTTCGGCCCCCGGATCGATGACGTCGCTTAAGAGTTCGCCCTGCTTGCGGGTCATCGCAAGGTACACTTCGGCAAGCAGTCGGGCGTCAAGCAAGGCCCCGTGCAGCGTACGCTGGGATTTATCGATTTCGTAACGCGAGCACAGCACGTCAAGAGTATTTCGGAGCCCTGGGAAAATTTCCGCGGCCATCTTAAGACTGTCGGTTACCACTGGACAGTAGTTTTCGATGCGTCCCTTGCCGACGCGCTCAAGCTCCATGTTGAGAAAGCCCACGTCGAAGCTTGCGTTGTGGATGATGAGTTCGGCACCTTCGATGAATTTCAAGAAGTCGTCGGCTACATCGGCAAACAAGGGCTTGTCGGCCAAAAACCGATTGTCCAGACCATGCACCTGCACCGCTTCTTCCGGCACATCGCGCTCCGGATTGAGGTAGCGGTGAAAAAACGCTTCCGGCCGGTCGCTCAGTGTACGGCCGACCACTTCCACGCAGCCGATTTCAACAATTCGATCGCCTTTGTCGGCGTACAGTCCCGTTGTTTCCGTATCCAAACAGATTTGTCGCATAGATTTGCTCCGGCGCTAACGCATAAATTGCGCCGCACCCATGTTTGCAAGTTCGTCGGCTCGCTCGTTTCCCGGGTCGCCCGCATGCCCTTTCACCCAGCGCCAGTCGATGTCGTGGGAGGAGGCAAGTTGGTCGAGCTGCTGCCAAAGTTCGACGTTTTTGACGGGTTTGCCGTCGGCAGTGCGCCAGCCTTTGCGTTTCCAGCCGTGAACCCAACCCGTGATGCCGTTGCGCACGTAGCTCGAGTCGAGGTGCAAAACGATGGGAACGGGGCGCTTGACCGCTGAGAGCGCTTCAATCACGGCCGTGAGCTCCATTCGATTGTTGGTGGTTTCGGCTTCGCCTCCGTAGAGTTCGTGCGAGTGAGCACCCCAACGCATCAGCACGCCCCAGCCGCCCGGACCGGGGTTCCCTTTGCAGGCTCCGTCGGTCCAAATTTCAAGAACAGTCTGCTGCGTCATGAGGAGCCTTCAATGTTTCGGAGTGCGTTAGCGCCGCCGAGGCGGGTTTGCCGGCCTTGGCAGTCGAGAAGTTCACTTTGCCCACGAGGGTGGCTTTGACGTCGATTTTGCGAGCCGACAGCAAGATGACGTTGCTCAACGTCGGCCACCAACGGTCTCCCGCTTTGTCGATCCAACCGGGCAGGCGCACGGTCGAAGGGTTGTTGTTCGGGTTGACGGCGTAGACGCCGAAATTGCCGCCTTCGAGCGTGAGGCCGGCTTTTTGAATGGCCGCTTTGGCGGCGAAAATCGGGACACCGGCCGATCCGTCGGGAAGGATTTTGCTGGTGGAAAAGAAGCGTTCTCGCAACTTCCAGCTGCCCATGGCATTGAAAAAAAGCGTGATCAAAAGACCGTTGGAGGCAAGCACGCGGGTCGCTTCGTTCAGTAAAGCTTGCAGTTCGTCCGGGCGGCGATCGAAAAGGTGCACCAGCACGACAACGTCGCAACAGCCGTCGGATAGCGGCAAAGCGGCGGCGTCAGCCAGAACGCGCTCGCGAAAGTCATTGTCGCCGCAGCCTGCGCAGACCACGTTGTCGACAAGAATGCGGTGCGTAATAGGGCTTGCCGCGAAGGGATTCATTGCCCCCATGCCGATCTGCAAAGCGCGGTCTCCGGTCTTGCCGCCGAGAAATCGCGCGCAGGCACCTTCCTCCCAGGCAACGACCGTGCGGCCGGCGGGTGTGCTCAGAAAAGTTTCCCAGGTGACCGAACGCATGGAATTCAACTTTCCGGATCAGCGGCGGCCGAAGCCGCCGAAGCGGCCCCCGAGGTTGCCAAGAGCACGCATCATCTTGGCCATGCCGCCTTTTTGCATCTGCTTCATGACGTCTCGGGTCTGTTCGAATTGCTTAAGGAGGCGGTTTACTTCCTGCACCGAGACGCCGGCACCGGCCGCGATGCGGCGCTTGCGGCTTGCCTTGATGATTTCCGGATTGCGACGTTCCTTGGGCGTCATCGAATTGATGATGCCTTCGGTTCGACGAATCTGGCGTGCGGCGTCCTTGTCGTTTACGTGCGCTGCGGCCTGTTGGAACTGCGCGGGTAATTTCTCAATGATCCCCGAAATGGGACCCATGTTTTTCATCTGAGTGATCTGGCCTTTGAAGTCTTCCAGATCGAATTTGTCGCCGGACTTGATCTTTTTGGCGAGTTTCTCAACAGTCTTCTGATCGACCGACTTCTGTACATCTTTGACGAGCGAAACGATATCGCCCATGCCCAGAATGCGGCCCGCCATCTGTTCCGGATTGAAAAGCTCAAAGCCGTCCAACTTTTCGCCGAGACCCACGAATTTGATGGGCTTTCCCGTGACGACACGCACCGAAAGGGCCGCGCCGCCGCGGCTGTCGCCGTCGAGCTTGGTGAGAACGACGCCGGTCAGGCTCAGCCGATCATTGAAGGCTTTTGCCGTATTGACGGCATCCTGGCCCAGCATCGCATCAATCACGAAGAGCGTTTCGGCAGGCTGCAGGAAATTGGCTAGATCGCTCACTTCCTGCATCATGGCTTCGTCAATGGCAAGACGACCGGCCGTGTCGACGATCAGCACGTCGTAGAAGTGCCGCTTGGCATGATCAAGTGCTGCGCGGGCGATGTCGAGCGGTTTTTGATCCGGCGTGGATTCAAAGAAATCGGCACCGGCCTGAGCCGATACGGTTTTGAGCTGGTCAATAGCGGCGGGGCGGTAAACGTCGGCCGATACCGTCAGGACTTTCTTCTTGAGATTTTCCTTGAGCCATTTGGCGATTTTGGCTGCACTTGTCGTTTTGCCCGAGCCTTGAAGACCAGCAAGCAGAATCACGGCAGGCGGTTGAACGGCCAGATTGATCTGGCGTTCTTTTTCCGGCACGTCGCCGCCGATGATGGCGGTGAGTTCCCTCTCGACCACGCCCACGAGAGCCTGGCCGGGATTGAGGTTTCCGACGACTTCCTCGCCGAGCGCCTTTTCCTTGATGCGGGCGGTCAGCTCGCGTACGACGGGCAGAGCCACATCGGCTTCAAGCAGTGCAAGGCGCACTTCGCGCAGCATGTCGCGCGTATTTTGTTCGGTCAGTCGGGCTTGCCCGCGCATGGTTTTGACAATGCGCGACAGGCGGGAGCTCAGATTCTCAAGCATGAAACGAAATCAACGGCAAAATGGAAAATAAATTCAAAAGCGAATGCGCAGGCCTGTTCAAAAACAGGCTCTCTTAAGCTTTCTGCGGGAAAGCCTCGACTAGAATCGGATAAAAAGAGAGATTGTTTCGAACGCGGGCGGCTTTCCTTTATTTATGGAGAGCCGCGTGTGGTGCGTGCGGCAAACGCGCGAGCGAATATTTTAAAGCACGACGTTTGCCGATATCGGCTTTCGGAAACATCCCCTGACATAGAAGAAAAGTTTTTGTTTTTTGGATGACTCTCAGATGGCTCTGAGCGAAATTTTGCTGGTCATTGCCGCGCTTGCCTATCTCGTGTGCGGCATCGGAATTGTGAAGGTTTTGAATGCTCCCGAAGCGGTGGCGCCGGCATGGTTGCGCACCCTCGGTTTTGCGGGATTTGCCGCACACGCGGCGGGCGTTTTGTTTGCCATGTTCGGCTCGGACGCCATTCGCTTCGGCTTCGGTATGGCTGTCTCGGCGCTGCTGTGCATTTCGGTGGCGATCGTTCTGGTGGAAAGTCTTGTGCACCGCATCAACGGCCTGATGGGCATCGTGATCATTGTTTCGGCCTTCGGCACGGCGCTGCCGGTTGTTTTCCAGGGAGAGCTTTATCCCGCACAGGAATGGTCGATTCTCTTTCGTGTGCATCTGCTAACGGCGCTGGCCGCCTACAGCTTCATGACAATTGCTGTGGTGCAGGCTGTACTGCTTACCCGCAAGGAACGCGAAGTGGCCAATCCCGCAACGCTTAATCAGGGCGGGCTGCTTTCGAGCATGCCGAGCCTGCTTGCGATGGAACGCATCCTTTTTCGGATCGTGGCCTGCGGCTTTGTGTGCCTCACGTTGGTGCTGGTACTAGGCGCGATGGCAACCTACGAATTGCACCAGACCTATTTCATCTTTGAGCATAAGACGATTCTGACGTGGCTTTCGTGGATCGTTTTTGCCGTGCTCCTTGCCGGCCGCTATTTCCTCGGTTGGCGCAAGAAGAAAGCGCTTGCCTGGTTCTGGGCGGGCATCGTGTTTCTGGCAGTGGCCTACCTGGTCTACCGCTTTGTGCTGGACGCGCTGATTCACTAGGGGTTGAGCGATGGGACGCATTCTTTTCTGGGTGATTTTGGCTGTTGCGTTGTTTGCCGCTATTACGTTTGCACGCGGTCGCCGCAGCTCGCAGGTGAGCGCCCAAAAGCGTGAGGAGAGCAAAAAGTCGAAGTTTCCCACAGCCATGATCGAGTGTCCCGAGTGCGGCGCTTATTTTCCGGAAGACGAGGCGGTTTTGGGTGAGGGCAAGGCCTATTGCTCCGAGCGTTGCCGCAAGAAGGCTCGCGCGCGTCGCTCGTAACGGAGAAGGGCGTGTTTGCCATCGATTCCGACGGATGGGTGAAAGGGGCGCAGCGCTTCGCGAGTCCCCATTTCAACGAGCGCCCTCCGGCAGACATCATTCCACACACGGTGGTGTTGCACAACATTTCGTTGCCGCCTCAGCAATTCGGAACGGGGTTCGTGCGCGATCTTTTTATGGGGACGCTCGATACGACGCGCGACGCCTCGCTTGCCGATCTCAAGGGGCTGAGGGTTTCGAGCCACTTCTTCATCGATCGGACAGGTGCCCTTTTTCAATTTGTGAGTTGCGATAAGCGTGCATGGCACGCCGGCGTGAGCCGATTCAACGGGCGAGACAACTGCAACGATTTTTCCATCGGCATCGAACTCGAAGGAACGGACTTCGTTGACTTTGAAGACGTTCAATATCAGACGCTTGAATCACTTTTGAGCGCAATTCATGCAAAATACGCACTCTCGTATGTTGTGGGGCACAGCGATGTTGCACCGGGGCGCAAAACCGATCCGGGGCCGCATTTTGACTGGGTTAGACTGTATCGGTCTCGCTCGGTCTTCGGGAGTCCCGATTTCTTCGGCGCCGCCGCACGACTTCAACTGAGTGCTCTGAATCAAACCTTCGATCGCGCTTGAGACAAGCTTTCGTCGCAAGCCGTCGGTTTCGACTGCCTTTCTTAGGCAGCATCGTCTTTATCTATGTACGCGATTTTTTCTTTCTTGACCGGACTGATCGGCAGCCTGCTCTTGCTGCGCGCCTGGTGTTGGACGCTGGCCATTACCCCGCGCGACCCCGTCGTGGGCTTCATATGGAAGGCAACCGATTGGCTGGTGACTCCTTTCGGTTTCATTGTTCGCCCGCGCGGCAATTGGGATCTGCCGAGCCTGCTCGCGACGCTTTTTGTTGCTTTGGTGCAGGTCTGGGTCGGTCGGGAACTGATGGGATTTCCCGTTACGGCAACGGCCTTTATTGTGGCGATCATCGCGATGACGCTGCGCTGGCTTGTCAATCTGCTCATTTGGGGCACGATCCTCTACTGCGTCTTGTCGTTTTTCGCCAACCGCTACTCAGGATATTCGGCTCTTCTGGGCACCATGGTCGATCCTTTCCTGCGGCCGTTTCGCAGGCTTATTCCGCCGATCAAAGGCTTTGATCTTTCCCCGATTCTTTTCTTTTTGCTTTTAAACCTTGCGCTTCGCTTCATTGTGCCGGCGAGCATGGGGCTTTACGTTTTTTAAAACCTGCTAAATATGCCTGAATCCACGAATGTTGATGCAGCGGGCGGTATGTTGGGCGACGCCGGCAGCGTCGTGGTCGATACAACCGCTACCATCATAAACGACATCATTTCGCTGTTTACCAGCACTCAGAACAGCATGCTGATCCTGGCGCAGTTCGGCGCCATTGCGATTGCCGTGCTGCTCGGCCTTTTTGTGCATCGCTACTTCGGAGCGCGCGTTAAGGCGACGGCCGTTCGTATCGGCAGTTCCGATTGGAAGCGCCGTTGTCTCGTTTTCGGCCTTAATCTGCTGCACGACGTTCTCTTCTCCGTGACGGCTGCAGCACTGATGTCCTTGTGCGTCTGGATTCTTACAGCAACCGGGCTGGTGCAGGATCGCAGCGAACTGGTCTTTGTCCGCATTGCCTACCAGATTTTCTACGCATGGGCCATCTTGCTGGTGTTGATGCAGTTTTTGAGTGCGATTCTCGGCAACAAGATGTTCGGACCGGGGGTTCGCCGAGTCGTGCGCATCGCCTTCTGGGTGCTTACCGTTTTGCAGATTCTCGATGTACTGCCGGTAATTACGGAATGGATGAAAAACTGCCAGTTGCCGATCGGATCCGAAAAATTGACGCTTTGGGCGCTGATTGTCGGCGTTATCACTCTGTTTTTGGCGCTCGGAATTGCATCCCGTATTTCGGGCATTTGTGAAAATGCCATCATGAACATGCGCGATTTGGAGATGAATACGCGCGTTGTGTTTGCTCGGTTGTGCAGGGTGGGCTTTTTGGTTGTGGGCGTTCTGATCGGCTTATCGAGTGCAGGTATCAATCTCACGGTCCTTTCGGTCTTCGGCGGCGCTGTCGGCGTAGGCATCGGCTTCGGCATGCAGAAAATCGCCTCCAACTACATCTCCGGTTTCATTATTTTGTGCGACAAATCCGTAAAGATCGGAGACATGGTCGACGTGGGCGGTTTTGTCGGCATCATTACCCAGATCAATACCCGTTACTCGGTTTTGCGCAATACGTCGGGCGAAGAAATGATTGTGCCCAATGAAAATTTTGTGACGGGCAGCGTCAAGAGCTACTCCCACACGGATTCGGCTTCTCTCGTGAAGCTCGATGTGTCCTGTGCCTACGAAAGCAATGTGGATGATGCTTTGAGGATTCTGTCCGAATGTGTGATGGCGCAGCCGCGCGTCTTGAAGGATGGCAATCACAAGCCGTGGTTTGCCGTGACGGAGTTTGCCGCAAGCGGCATAAATCTGCGTGCGGCGTTCTGGATTGATGATGCTCGAGAAGGTACGGTGGTATTAAAGAGCAACATCTTCCGCGCTGTGCTTAAGGCGTATTCGGATGCCGGCATCGAGATTCCGTACGACAAGCTCGATGTGACAATTAAGAATGCTGTTGCAGAAACGCCTGCGGCAATGCCTAAGAGCGAACCATCGGCTGCGTTGCAGACGGCTTGATTGAAAATTCTGAGCAAACGAAGAAGCGGCCCTGACGGAGCCGCTTCTTTGCATTCGAGACTGGGATTTTGGTTCGAACGAGAGACTAGCCGAAACGGCCGTTGACGTAGTCGCGGGTGCGAGCGTTGGCAGCGTTGTTAAAGATCGTATCCGTGTCGTCGAATTCGATGAGCTTGCCCATGAAGAAGAAAGCGGTTTTATCCGAAACTCGTGCCGCCTGCTGCATATTGTGCGTCACGATGACGATGCAAAGCGACTGCTTGAGCTCAAGGATGCTTTCTTCAACGCGTTGCGTTGCAATCGGGTCGAGTGCGCTGCAGGGTTCGTCCATAAGCAGAACTTCAGGCTCCACGGCGAGGGCACGGGCAATGCAAAGACGCTGCTGCTGACCGCCCGAAAGGCCCAAGGCGTTTTCGTTCAAGCGATCCTTGACTTCTTCCCACAAAGCAGCGCGGCGAAGGCTTTCTTCCACCTTCTCGGAAAGAATCGAGCGGTTGGAGATGCCGGCAACGCGAAGACCGTAGGCGACGTTTTCAAAGATCGACTTGGGGAAAGGCGTGGGTTTCTGGAAAACCATGCCCACGCGTTGACGCAGCTGAACGACGTCATAGTTCGGCGCATAAATGTCTTCGCCGTCAAGCAGAATCTTTCCCTTGAGGGTCGTGTCGCAGATGAGTTCGTTCATGCGCGAGAGCGTGCGCAGGAATGTCGACTTGCCGCAGCCCGAGGGACCGATCAAAGCGGTGACTTCATGGTTGCGGAATTCCAGATTGATGTCAAAGAGAGTCTGCGTTTTTTCGTAGCTGAAATCGACGTGTTCGGCACGGATTTTGACTTCGTTTGTAGGTTCGGAAACGTTCATTTTGTTTAGTGACTATGGGCTTGAATCGAAGTTAAGCGCTGCGGTTGACGCAGCAGTGTGCGCGTTGCAGAGCTCCGCGCTGATGGGCGGATGCTAGGAAGTCAACGTGACCGATTGATGTGCGTTTGATGACAAATCCGTGACAAGGGCCGGAAACATCGTTTGTCATCAATCGGTCATAAAAGCTTCGTTTTTTTGTCACAAATCGACTCCAACATTGCGTCCTGAAAAGCGCCGAAATAAAAATTTTTGAAGGTCGTAGTTCCGTTTACGCTGGGGCGCTAACAGGAAATCAGTTGATACGGCGACCTTCGCTCATTGAATTGCAATGAAGGAAAAAATCGAAATGTTCAAGAAGCTTTGCCTTACCGCCGCCATGGTTGCAGCTGCTGCCACGTCGTTTGCCGGCGATCTGGTCATCAACGGTTCGACCACGGTTCTTCCGGTTGTTCAGAAGGCGACCGAAGCATTCGCCAAGACCAACCCCAACGTGCATATCGCTCTGTCGGGCGGCGGCTCGGGCAACGGCATCAAGGCTTTGATTGACGGTCTTACCAATATCGCCATGAGCTCGCGCGACATCAAGGGCAGCGAAGTGAAGCTCGCCAAGGAACGCGGCGTCAACCCCGTCCGTACGGCTGTTGCCGTTGACGCCATTGTGCCGATCGTCAACAACGCCAATGCGGTGAAGGATCTCACGCAGGATCAGCTCAAGGCCGTTTTTGAAGGCAAGATCAAGAACTGGAAGGAAATCGGCGGCAAGGATGCTCCGATTGTGATTGTGAGCCGTGACTCGAGCTCGGGTACGTTCGAAACCTGGGAATCCCTCGTCATGAAGGGCGCTCGCGTGTCTCCGCGCGCTCTGCTGCAGACCTCCAACGGCACCGTTGTTCAGACTGTGGCTAAGAACGTGAACGCGATCGGCTACATCGGCATCGGTTACGTCGACAAGCAGACCAAGCCCCTGACGCTCGGCGGCAAGAAGGCTACGGCTGAAACCGCCAAGAGCAAGGAATGGCCGCTTTCCCGTGAACTGTACTTCTTCACGAACGGTGCTCCCGCCGGTGACGCCAAGGCCTTCACCGACTTTGTGATCTCGGCTGACGGCCAGAAGATCGTTCAGGAAACCGGCTTTGTACCCCTGAAGTAATTCTCCGTCGAAATTCGATCAGCCGGCTTGAACGAACGCCCGGCAGCGGCTCACCTAGAGCTGCCGAGCGTTCGGCGCCGGCTTCTCCAATGAGGCCCATATGCGTTTTGACTTGAGAGAAAAAGCGGTGGAAGGCATGCTTTCCGTGCTTGCTTTTCTGTCGCTTGCCGTGCTCGCAGGCATTGTTTTCTATTTATTCCGAGAAGGTCTTCCGGTATTTGCCAGCACCGGCTTTCTCGACTTCGTCTTCGGCACCGATTGGTATCCGGTGGGCGACCAGCCCGACTTCGAAATCGGCTCGCTCATTGCCGGCTCCGTTGCCGTAACTTTCTTAGCCAGCCTTTTTGCGGTCCCGCTCGGCCTGATGACGGCGGCATATTTGTCGGAAGTGGCTTCCAATACGACGCGCCGCATCGTCAAGCCCTTCATTGAGCTTCTGGCTGCGTTGCCTTCGGTTGTGATCGGTTTTATCGGCATGGTGCTCGTTGCGCCGTGGCTGCAGAATTCGCTCGGTATTGCTACGGGCTTGAATCTTTTTAATGCTGCTCTGATGCTCGCCTTCATGGCCGTTCCGACCATTTGCTCGATTGCCGAGGATGCGCTGCATGCGGTTCCGCGTTCTCTTAAGGACGCCTCGCTTGCGCTTGGCGCAACGCCTTGGGAAACGCTCAAGAACGTTACCTTCCCGTACGCGCTTTCCGGTGTGGGCACTGCCGTGATGCTCGGCATGTCGCGTGCTTTGGGCGAGACCATGGTCGTGTTGATGGTCGCCGGCGGCGCTGCGATTGTTCCCGAGTCGATTTTTGATCCGATTCGTCCGATGCCTGCTTCGATTGCGGCCGAAATGGCCGAAGCTCCCTTCGGAAGCCCCCACTACCACGCGTTGTTTGCCACCGGCATCGCTCTGTTCGTGATGACCTTCATCTTCAACGCTATCGCCTTCCGCTTGGCGCAGAAGTACAAGACGCCTGCCGTGTAAGAGGAGTGACGAACATGAATCAACAGAAAAGCATTTGCACCGAAGCGCGAGAAAAAACGCGCTCGCGCCGCGCAGCCGCTCAGGTCATGTCGTTCTTGACACTGCGTACGGCCGCATTCATCAACTGTGCAGCTCTTGTCATTGCCTGCGTCTTTCTTTTTGTCAACGGCATTGGCGCTCTGGGCTGGGATTTTGTTTTCGACTCGCCTCGAGACATGATGACTTCGGGCGGCGTCTTCCCCTGCCTGGTCGGCACCTTCCTTTTGGCTGCGGGCGCCATTGCGATTGCGCTTCCGTTCGGCGTGGCCTGTGCCGTGTGGCTCAACGAATACGGCAAACAGGGACCGGTGGTCGACATTGTGCGTTTGTCGGTTGCCAATCTCGCAGGCGTTCCCTCGATCGTTTTCGGTTTGTTCGGCTTGGCGTTCTTTGTGACCGCACTAGGCTTTAACGTGAGTCTGCTTTCGGGCATTCTGACGCTTGCTGTTTTGACTCTGCCGGTGATCATCAACACCACTGAAGAAGCCTTGAAGCAGGTGCCTCGCGCCTGGCGCGACGCCAGCCTGGCACTGGGCGCTACCAAGAGCCAGACGATCGGCCGCATTGTGATTCCGTCGGCACTGCCCGGCATTCTGACCGGCGCCATCCTGGCCGTGGCCCGCGCGGCCGGCGAAACGAGTGCCGTGATGTTTACCGCCGCTGTGTTCTATACGCCGAAGCTTCCGGAGAGCGTGTGGAGCTCGGTGATGGCGCTGCCGTACCACATGTATGTGCTGGCTACCGCCGGGACCGAAATCGAAAAAACGAGACCGATGCAGTACGGAACGGGACTGCTGTTGGTTGTTCTTGTATTTGCCATGAATCTTGTCGCCATTTTGATTCGCGACAAGATGCAGAAAAAGCGTCTGACCTGATAAGACGCAGACGCTTTTCGTACCGAACACCTGTTTGAGCACGGGTGCCGGCCGGGGACGGAGCTATTATGGGCGGCTCCGAACCCGGCCACTTTTTTTGTGCCTTAAAGCGCAGGCATGTCTTCGCCGTAGGCAGCCTTGTAGCGTGCAGCGATCTGGTCCTTTGTCGGATTGTAGTTTTGTGCGCCGGTGCGTTCGACCTTGAAGGAACCCATGACTGAAGCCAGCCGCAGCGTCTGTTCCCAGCTCCAGCCGTTGGAGAGACCGTAGAGCAGGCCTCCGCGGTATGCGTCGCCTGCGCCGACCGGATCCACAGCGTTGGCAACAGGGCAGGCCGGAACATGGATTTCTTTGCCATCCGTCCACACGGTGGATCCCTTCTCTCCGTAGGTGACGATGAGGGCTTTGACAAGTTCGGCGATTTCATCGGTCGTCAAAAGCGTGGCGCGCTTGATGAGCTCGAGCTCATAGGCCGATGCTGCCAGGTACGTTGTCTTGCTGATGAGTTCGCGAATTTCGTCTCCCGAAAGAATCGAGACGGCTTGACCGATGTCGAACACGACGGGAATATTGCGCGAGAAGCATTCGTTCATGCGTGCGATCACGGCTTCCTTTCCGTCGGGAGCCACGAGTGCCATGCCGATGTCGCCGGCGGGGAATTCAGCTTCATGGGCGCGGGACATAGCGCCGGGGTTGAACGTCGCAAGCTGCGAACCGGTCGTGTCGGTCGTCACGAAGCACTGCGCGGTGAAGACGTCGTTGAACTTGGCGACCGAAGTTTCAATTCCGAGTTCTTCGAATCGGTAGAGGTAGTCGCTGCCGTCGGTGCCGACAGCACCGGTCACGACGGGGTCGCCCCCGAGCAGCTTGAGCGCATAAGCAATGTTGGCGGCGCATCCGCCGTAGTTGCGCGTCATCGATTCGGTTACGAACGTCAGGTTGATGTGATCGAGGCTTTCCCGGACGAGGTGATCGCTGAAGCGTCCGTTGTAGGAAAGGATGTTGTCATAGGCGATCGAGCCGCTGATCATGATGCGCATGATGAACCTCGCATGATTTCAAGTAATCGGTAAAAAAGAATGCCGACAGTTTCGCTCGGCATTTCTTCAAGCAGTCCTGAAATTCTAGCAAGGGCCGCAGGATCGGGAAGCGGATGTGTTTCGGTGGCAAACGCTGAAAAAAAAGCGCCGCAGTCCGAAGACGGCGGCGCTGCGAGTGTTGTGTCCGATGGTTTATCGACGTATGCCTGCGATGCAGACCCAACCTTCCTCTTCACGCCAGACGGAAAGTTCGACGGCAGGATCCGTCTGGCGGTAGACCTCAATGACCTCTTCGGCTTGACGTGTCAGCACACCCGAGAGAACGAGGCGGCCGCCCGGAGCAACGCGTCCGAGAAGCGCCGGAGCAAGCAGCTTGAGAGGATTGGACAAAATGTTTGCCACGACAAGGGAGTAACGGTCGGCGGGCAAATCGCCCGGCAGCACGAACTTTGCCGCCACTTCGTTGTGTTCGGCATTCAAGCCGGCGCTTTCAACGGCTTGAGGATCGATATCCGTTCCGATGACGCTCGCGGCGCCGAGCTTAGCCGCTGCAATGGCAAGAATGCCCGTGCCGCAGCCGTAGTCGAGCACACGGTCATCGTTACGGACGTGGGTGTCAAGCCACTGCAGGCATAGATGCGTCGTCGGATGCGAGCCGGTGCCGAAGGCAACGCCCGGGTCGAGCCGAATGTTGATGGCTTCGCTCGAAGGCGGTTCGTGCCAGCTCGGCACGATCCACAACCGATCGCTCACCTTAACGGGTGAGAATTGGGCCTGTGTGATGCGCACCCAGTCCTCATCGGGCACCGAAGTGTCGGATTGAACGGCAGGAACTTCAATGCCGAGCGCCTTGGCGGCGATGGCCGCAGCTCCTACGGCATCAAAAGCTTCATCGGCCAGGACCGATACGATGGAGCGGTTCCAGGCAAACGTATCCGGTTCTGTGCCGGGTTCACCGTACAAGGGCTTTTCGTCGGGACTGCCGAGATCGGCATCTTCGATCGAAACGCTCATGGCGCCCGCATCCATCATCAGGTCGCCGAAGTCTTCGGCGGAGCGCTCCGTGCAAAGGTATTTGATCTCACGCAGCATTGTTGCCGTCCTTGTGCATTGCTGCCCACTCGGCCATGCGGCCTTCGAGGTAGTGAATGCTGGTGCCGCCCTGATTGAAGCGGCTGTCGCTCATGATCAGGCGGTGCAGGTCGATATTGGTGTTGATGCCTTCGACGAGTGTTTCAGAAAGCGCAACGCGCATGCGCGCCAACGCTTCTTCGCGCGTTTCGCCGTAAGCGATCAGTTTGCCGATCATGCTGTCGTAATAAGGCGGAACGGTATAACCCGCGTAGACATGACTGTCGAGGCGGATGCCCGGCCCTCCCGGCATGTGCCAACGGGTGACCTTGCCCGGAGAAGGACGGAAAGTGAATCCGTCTTCGGCATTGATGCGGCATTCGACGGCGGCTCCCTTGAGCACGATGTCGCGCTGCTTAAAGCGCAGACGTTCGCCGGCCGCGATGCGAATTTGTTCGGCGATGATGTCGACGCCGGTCACAAATTCGGTGACGGGGTGTTCGACCTGCACGCGGGTGTTCATTTCGATGAAGTAGAACTCGCCGTTCTCGTAGAGGAATTCAAATGTGCCGGCGCCGCGGTAACCGATGCGTCGGCAGGCTTCCGTGCAGCGAGCGCCGAGTTTTTCGATGAGCTTGCGCGGGATGCCCGGTGCGGGAGATTCTTCTACCACCTTCTGGTTGCGGCGCTGCATGGAGCAGTCGCGTTCGCCTAGATAAATGGCGTTCTGGAAATTGTCCGAGAGAACCTGAATTTCGATGTGACGCGGATTTTCAAGGAACTTTTCCAAATAGACCTTATCGGAGCCGAAGGCTGCGTTGGCTTCGGTTTTGGTCATGTTGACCGAGGTCAGAAGCGCGGCTTCGGTGCGTACCACGCGCATGCCGCGACCGCCGCCGCCCGCGCTTGCCTTGATGAGCACGGGGTAGCCGACTTCACGCGCAATCCGCAGAATTTCCTTGGGATCGTCGGGAAGCGCGCCGTCACTGCCGGGCACGCACGGCACGCCGGCTTCCATCATGGCCTTTTTGGCGTTGACTTTGTCGCCCATCAGGCGAATCGTGTCGCCGCGCGGGCCGATGAAGGCAAAGCCGCTTTTTTCGACTCGGTCTGCAAAGTCGGCGTTTTCCGACAGAAAACCGTAGCCGGGATGAATGGCTTCGGCGTCGGTAACCTCCGCGGCCGAAATAATGGCCGGAATATTGAGATAGCTTTGAGCGGACTGCGCGGGCCCGATGCAGACGCTTTCGTCGGCTAGGCGCACGTACATGGCATCGGCGTCGGCCGTGGAGTGCACGACCACCGTCTTGATGCCCATGGCGCGGCAGGCTCGCTGAATGCGCAGGGCAATTTCCCCGCGGTTTGCGATAAGAATTTTTCCGAACATGATTTTGGCGTCAGAAAAAGAGGAAATCAGGCAATCACAAAGAGCGGCTGGCCGAATTCAACCGGCTGACCGTTTTCGACGAGGATTTCCTTGATGACGCCGTCGTATTCGGTTTCGATTTCGTTGAGCAGCTTCATGGCTTCGATGATGCAGACCGTGTCTCCGGCCTTCACCTTTTGGCCGACATCGACAAAGGGTTTGGCTCCGGGACTCGGTGCACGATAGAACGTGCCGACCATCGGAGAATTGACGGTGCGGGTTTCTTCCGGCGCCGCGGCAGGAGCGGGCGCGGCTTCCTGGACGGGAGCTGCAGCGGGGGCGCTGGCGGGAATCGGAGCAGGCATTACGGCGGGCGCGGCAACGGTTACGGGGGCGGCGCCGGTTCGGTTGACGATCTTGACGCGGTCGTCGCCTTCGGTGATTTCAAGTTCGGCAACGCCGCTTTCGCTGACGAGGTCAATCAGTGTCTTAAGTTTGCGAAGATCCATGGTAACGCTCTGGATTGAAACAACAATAAAAGTGCAGGCAACGCGCCGTGCTGTGTGAGCTGGGCCGCTGAAAGCCGCTGTTGCGGGCTTGTTTGAGGATTATGCGACCAATTGCGGTTAATTCCTACTACTTTGAATTCATCTTGGGCGATCTTTTTCGCCTTACATAGAAGTGCATTGTAAGAAGAAAAGGATCAAAGATCCGATAAATCATCCCGAAGGATGATCTTTTGTTACGAAATTGAGCGAATTTGCAGGACTTTCCGAAGGTTTTCGGCGCTGATGCGGCCTTGTGCCTCCCACGAAGCCTGATAAGCGTCGGGTTCCCTGCGAGCCGGATTGCTGCGGGAGCTGTGCGGGGCAAGAACGTCAATTCGGATCGCTTGCCAAGTGTTTTCCCAAGGGATTACAAAGCCCGAGGATTCAACGGCTCGAGAAAAAGCGCTCGACAGAGGATCGAGTGCTTCTACATCAAGCTGTGCGTCCATCAATACAGCAAGGACTGCTTTGACATCGTCCGTGAACACCTCGATGCAGACGGGGGAGTCTTCGGTTGCGGCGCCGTTTAAGACCGCGCCGACGAGATACGCGTCGAACAGCTTGAGTAGGCCGAGAACATGCAGAGCCAAACGGCGCTTGGAAGCAAGCGTTTCGGCATGTTCTTCGGGAGCAAAAAGAGCGTAATGCGCGCGTACGGCCGTCTCGATTTCGTCCGAAGACGGCAGCGCGTTGGCTCCCGCTCGACGTCCGAGCCCAAAATCAGCCGCGGCACGCTCTCGGGCGGCGGGCCAGGATAGGCCTGAGTCAACTATGTAAGCAGCAATTTTCTGCGCCAACTCTTCACGCAGGCGTTGCTGTTGCGTGAACGCTTCCATGGGACGACTATTTCGGGTAGACGGGAGTGACGATGCAGCGAGCCGGAGTGACATTGGTCTGCATACTGAAGCGGACCGTAATCGATCGGTCTGCGGCGATGCTGGCCGGAGGCGGGTTGCTCAGGTATTCGGCCGGCATGAGCGTCTTGTGCATAAGCGTTGTATCGGCGTCATCGACGAGTTCGATGTCAAGCGCAGGAATAGCCTGGGGCATGTCCGAACCGTTGATGAGTGTGATCTCAAGCTGGTAATTGCCCGATTCGTCGACTGCACGCAGATTTGTTTTGCTGACGACAAAAGCCGAAATGTCGGACAGATAAAACCCCGGGCAGGGAATCTTGCCGCAAACCTGGTGAAATAGCGGTTTTGTCTGAGGAAATGCGTTGATGATCTTCTGATTAAAAATAACTGCGAGCGTGGCAGCAAGAATCAACAACAGAATAAAGGCGGTAAATACGCTTGCAAAAGCACCTCCCTGGCGCTGCTTCGGCATGCGGACGGGATCGGTGAAGGTTTCGGCGACGCGAATTTTGCGCGCCCGATCGGCCATGGGTTTGCTTTTCGCCGGAATGATGCGGGAAAGAGATGGATTGGGGCGGCTCGCTTCAAGTTCGTGCCCGGGGGTCATCTCATGAAGCCGCTGAAGCTGCTCGCTTTCGATAGGCTTCTGATCGGCAGCGGCCTTGCTTTGTGAACCGATTTCGCTCTGGCTATCGCGAGGTTCGATTGTAGGAGCTGCAGTTACATTGTTTTTTTGTGAACAATCGGTCACAAAATTGGATTCTGCAGATGTTTCGGAGAGGTTGTTTTCATTCTCCGGAAGGGGCGAGACAGAGACGGAGGCAACCCCGAGGTCCTCTTTCGAGGCCGTATCGGATGTCTGAATTGCGGACGGGTCAGGGCGTAAATCGGAGTTTTGAATCGGGGCTGAAATTTCAGGCGACGGTTGCGTAAACACCGGAGCGGCCGGCATGCCGGGGAAGCGATCTTCGGGGACCGCAAGCAGATTGCAGGTGGCGTCAAAGCTGTGCCGACATTCCGAGCAGCGGACGGGGCCGCGTTCCGCGGTATCCCTGTCGGGGAGTCGCCAAACCGCGCCGCAGTAGGGGCAACGGGTAACAATAGCCTTGGTCATAGATCAGTTCGAAGACGCAAAGAAAACAAAATCGGATACGACTTGCGCACCAAACGAAAGCCGATCGATTTTACGCGAAGCGGCTCGATGTGCGACATGTCGTTTGCCGAGCAGTCGACAAAGCGCTTATGCCGGTGAGCCAAATAGGCCCCAAGTCTTTAGAATCCGAAGCAGTTGCTTGTACCGTGCCGCTTCGGGCAGCGGTGTTTTTCTGGGAAAGGCTTCAGCTTTCATGCACATCCATATTCTCGGCATCTGCGGCACCTTCATGGGCGGAGTTGCACGCCTGGCGGCCGCGGCAGGCCACAAGGTTACCGGCAGCGATGCCAATGTTTATCCTCCGATGAGCGATCAGCTAAGGGATGCCGGCATAAACGTCACTCAAGGCTACAACGCCCAAGATGTTTCGATTGCGCCCGACTTGTGGGTAATCGGAAACGCCATCGGCCGCGGCAATCCGCTTCTTGAGGAAATTCTCGACCGACGGCTTCCGTACACGTCGGGTCCTCAGTGGCTGAGCGAAAACGTTTTGCGGGATCGACATGTGCTGGCCGTGGCCGGTACGCACGGAAAGACCACCACCAGTTCGATGCTGCTGCATATTCTGTCGTCGGCCGGACTCAAGCCCGGTTGGCTTATCGGCGGCGTTCCTTTTGAAACGCATGCTTCGGCTGGGCTGGGCGAGTCAAAGTACTTCGTGATCGAAGCCGATGAATACGACACGGCTTTTTTCGATAAGCGCAGCAAATTCGTGCACTATCGACCGATGACGGCCGTGCTCAACAATCTCGAGTACGATCACGCCGACATCTTTGAGAATCTGGCGGCCATTGAAAAGCAGTTTCACCATTTGGTGAGAACGATCCCACGCACAGGTTTGGTCGTGGCCAATGCTCAAAGCGATGCGTTGAAGCGAGCGTTGGCAATGGGCTGTTGGAGTCGTGTGGAACACTTCAATTCGGCTAGCGGCTGGAATGTAGGCGAAGACCGTACGGTGCGTCTGGGTGCGACCGTTTTGGGGTCTTTATCGGAAATGCCGGCAGCGGGCGCACACAACGCCAGCAACGCGTTGGCTGCCATCGCAGCGGCCAACGACGTCGGAGTCGACCCCGGCAAGGCTATTGAGGCGATGAAGACCTTTGCGGGCGTGGCGCGACGTTTGGAAGTCAAGGGCGTTGAAGCGGGCGTAACGGTAATCGACGATTTTGCGCACCATCCGAGCGCCATCGAAGCGACGATTGCAGCCCTGAGAAGCAAAATCGGTGCAAACGGCCGCATTCTTGCCGTGTTTGAGCCTCGCAGCAATACGATGAAGCTCGGCACCATGAAGGACCGTTTGGCAGATAGCCTGAAAGGGGCAGACCGCGTCTTTTGCTACAAGGGGGCGGGCGTAAATTGGGACCCGGCAGGAGCTTTGCTGCCCTTGGGCGGTAAAGCAAGCACGTTTGCGGGCGAGATTGATGCGCTTGCCGAACGAGTGGCCAATGAAGCACGTTCGGGCGATACGGTCTTGTGCATGAGCAACGGCAGCTTCGGCGGCATTTGCGGCAAAATTCTCAAGCAGCTCACGCGAAAGGACGGTGCGCGTTGATTAAGACCGTTTTGTATCTGCACGGGTTCCTCTCGGGGCCGGGCTCCAAGAAGGCTTGTCTCTTGCGAGATCTTTGCGAGGCCCGAGGAGCTCGATATGTTGCGCCCGACCTCAATATGTCGCCTCGGGATGCTGCAGGCCTAATTTGGTCCGAATATGAAGCGGCGGCCGCAGTAGGTGATGTTGCCGTAGCAGGCGCAAGCCTCGGCGGCTTTTACGCTGCGTGGCTTGCTTCGCGCACAGGCATTCGCGCCGCGCTTTTGAATCCGGCGGTTGAGCCGTGGAATATCGTCAAAGATTACAACGGCGAATACAAATCCTTTACGGGCGATCGGATCGTGCGCGTGACTCCCGAATACGCCGACCAGCTGCGAGCGCTTGACTCGTTGCCGCTTGCCGATCCTTCGCGCACGCTCATGATTTTGTGTACGGGCGACGAAGTGCTTGACTGGCAGCAGGCCGTAAAGCGTTTTCCCGATGTACAGAGCATTGTGATCGAGGGTTCCGATCATCGCATTTCCTGCTTTGATGAATACGCCGAAGGGGTGCGCGATTTTCTTCTTGGGCCTGAAACCGAGTAGGCCGAATTTTGGAAAGACAATCAGATGTATTTGCTTTTTGAGGAAACCGGGGACTTCAAGGCCGGAACCGTTCTGAAAAAGGACGCGGCCAATTACCAGGTTGAGCTCACGACAGGACGCCGATGCAAGGTTAAGGCCAACCACGTCTTTTTCGAATTCGATTCGCCGTCGGCTTCGACACTTTTGACGCAGGCGCAGGCCGCGGCTGCCGAAATGGATCCCATGTTTCTCTGGGAGGTAGCTCCCGATGGGGAATTCGGCTACGAGGCGATAGCAGCCGACTACTTTTCGAATCTTACGGCTGTCGAACGGGCCGCAACACTGATGGCGCTGCACGCCAATCCTGTGTACTTCTACCGTAAAGGCCGCGGTAATTTCAAAAAGGCACCCGAGGATATTCTGCAGCGAGCGCTGCAGGCTGTTGAGCGCAAAAAGCGTGAAGAAGAGCGTCGGAAAGATCTTGCCGCGCAGATGACGGCCGGCGAGCTGCCGTCCGAGATCGCGGATCGCGTCTACGACCTGCTGATCAAGCCCGACAAGAACAGCACCGAATGGAAGGCAATGAACGATGCTTCGAGCGAGGCTCGCTTGAGTCCGTTGCGCCTGATGATGAAGCTCGGTGCCATTAAAGATGCGTTTACCTGGCACGTGGAAAGCTTTTACCGAACGAATTTTCCCAAGGGAAAGGGTTTTGCACAGGCAGCTTGCGTCGTGCCGGACTATCCGTCAAATCTGCCCGAAGCGCAGGTGGAGGCTTTCTCGATCGACGACTCCTCGACGACGGAAATCGATGATGCAGCAAGCGTCACTCATCTTGAGGCCGGTCGAAGCCGAATCGGCATTCACATTGCCGCTCCCGCTCTGATGATGCCGCGAGGCAGCGACGCCGATGAAGCGGCACGCGCCAGAATGTCGACCGTCTATGCGCCCGGCATGAAGACGACCATGCTGCCCGAAAGCTGGATCGAACGCGCCAGTCTCGATGAAGGAAAGTGCGTGCCTTGCGTGTCGCTGTACGTCACGGTGGACGATGAAACGATGGCGGTGCACAGCACCGAGACGCGAGTGGAAAAAATTGCGGTCCGCCACAATCTCCGCTACGACCTGATTCATGAAGAGGTGACGCCGCAGGCACTTTCCGACGGCACGCTTTCGCTGCCGTGCGCCGAGCAGATGGCTTATTTGTGGCGCTTTGCCAAAGCACGGCTTGCCGAGCGCGAGGAACGCCGCGGGCGGCCCGAACCGACAGGACGCATCGATTGGTATCTGGAGCTTGAGGGTGAAGGTGAAAATCTGCGGATCGTTCGTAAGGGGCGAGCCCGGGGCGAACCGCTCGATCTGATCGTTGCCGAGCTCATGATTTTTGCCAACAGCACCTGGGGTTTGTGGCTTGAAGAGTGCAAAACCGCCGGCATCTACCGCAGCCAGCGCATGGGCCGCGTGCGCATGAGCACCAGTCCCGGACCGCACGACGGTCTCGGCGTACTGCGCTACGCGTGGTCGACATCTCCTTTGCGCCGCTATGTGGACCTTGTCAATCAGCGCCAGATCATCAGCGCGGCGGCCGGAACGTCTCCCGCCTACATGGGCAACGATTCGGATTTCTATACGATTGTGAGCCAGTTCGAGGCGGTCTACGAGACGTATGGCGAATTCCAACGCAAGATGGAGCGTTTCTGGTCTCTTAAGTGGATCGAACAGGAGGGGCTCAAAGAAATCGAAGCCGTGGTTGTTAAAAACGATCTGGTGCGTGTCGAAGGACTGCCGCTTGTGCAGCGCATACCGGGCTTGCCCGAGCTCGAACGCGGACGCAAGGTCATCCTCGGTATTCTGGGTTTTGACTACATTGACGTTCTTTTTGAGGGCAAGCTCATTGCTGTTCTCGACGAGACCGATGAAGAGGTGCTTGAAGACGATCTCGAAGATGAGGTTGAAGACGAGCAAGATTCGACTCAGGTCGAGAAAGAGGCGGCCGGCCCCGGCGACCCCAAGCCGCAGGATCAAACCGATTCTGGCGCTTCGGTTTCCGAAGCTTGAGCAATCTAGGCTTGCAAAGCTAAAACAAGCAGCCGTGGACGTTGCTGCGCTCGGCCTGCAGGTTACAATGAAACTGAGTCTTCCGCTTTCGGAAGCACAGATGAATCCGGTAACTTTCGGGAGGGCGTATGGATAAGTATTTCGTCATTGGTCATCCGGTTAAGCATTCGCTTTCGCCCGACATCCACAAGCTGTTTGCTCAGCAGTTCGAGCTCGATTTAAGCTACGAGACGCGCGATTTCGAACCCGGCGGCTTCATCGAAGGTATGGCTGTGCTGCGTCGCGAAGAGTCGCCCAAGGGCGCCAACGTGACGCACCCCTTCAAGATGGATGCATATCAGTACTGTGACGAAGTGACGCCGCGCGCACGCAAGTGCGAAGCCGTCAATACGCTGATCTTCGACGGCTCGCGCGTACTCGGTGACACAACCGATGGCAAGGGCTTCGTTTCGGACGTCACTCAGCGTTGCGGTGCATCGCTGACCGGCGCTCGTGTGTTGATCCTGGGGGCGGGAGGTGCCGGTCGCGGTTTGGTGACGGCGCTGCAGGAAGAAGGGTGCGCTCGCATCTATCTGGCCAATCGCACTCCCGAAACGGCGCGATCGGCCGGTGAGGCGCTCGGCTGCGCATCGGGCAGCTTCGTCGATTTGATCGGCGAAAAGTTCGATATTGTTGTCAATGCGACCAGTGCGGCTTTCTCCGGTGCGGCTCCTGCTGTTCCGAGCGGCATCTTTTCGGAATGTTCGCTTGCGGTTGATCTCACCTATTCGGCCGTGCCGACGGCTTTCATGCGTCTGGCACACGAATCCGGCGCCGTGCGTGTTGAAGACGGCCTCGGCATGCTGGTGGCGCAGGCGGCTGAAAGCTTTGCCATCTGGACGGGCCGTATGCCCGACGTGAAGCCCGTCTACGACAAGGTGCGTGCTGCGTTGTGCGCTTCCGTAGCTCTGTAGCGGTTTTTGCTTCCGACCTTTGCTTGAGCGGCGGACTTCGATCGTTTCGGAGTCCGCCTTCTTTCGGCGCGGGCAAGTTGTCGGATTTTGTCGAATAAGAACGGTGGTAAGACGATTTCTCGGCGTACAATGCCGCCCGTAAGCTTTTTTTTGAAGATGCAGTCTCCGCCCGACCGTACGGATCTGCAAAGCCCATATCACTGAAGCGCGACGGTCTGAAATTCGCTTTCAAAAGGCTCGCCTTTCGAAAATTTCCCTAAACCATCTTACGTAGCATCCGCAAGGAGACAAGCAGTGACAGAGCCCGACGACAAAATTGAAGAGCTCTTGACGCCGGACGACGATCTCCTGTCGCGCGACCCGGAGATGGCCAACCGCGCCCTCGAGCGCATTTCTCAGATTTTCGAAGAGCAGGCCGAACGCGGCAGCGTCTCCGGCAATGATCCAGAAGAACCCGATGCCGCAGCGCTCGACTCGACTTCGCAATCTGAACTCACCGAAGTTCTAAGCGACCTTCACCCTGCCGATATTGCCCATATTCTCGAGGCGTTGCCGCCCGAGCAACGTCTCGCGGTCTGGAATCTCGTGCGGCACGAGCACGAGGGCGATGTGCTCGTGGAGGTCAGTGAGGGCGTTCGCGAAACCCTGATCGAAGCGATGGATCGCGAAGAGCTCGTCGACGCGGTCGAGGGGCTCGATACCGACGAAATTGCCGACTTGGTCGACGACTTGCCGCCCGATGTGGTGGCCGAGGTTCAGGAAGGCTTGTCGCACGAAGAGCGCGCACAATTGCGCGCGGCCATGAGTTACCCCGAAGAGAGTGTGGGTGCGCGCATGGACTTTGAAATGATTTCGATTCGGCAGGACGTTTCTCTGGAGATCGTTCTCAAGTTCCTGCGCCGATTCGATTCGCTTCCGGATCACACCGATCAGCTGTTTGTCGTTGATCGACAGGGCAAATTTTTGGGCGCTTTGCCTGTGGCGCAGATTTTGGTGCACGAGCCTTCGAAGTCTGTGGCTTCCCTCATGCAGTCCGATATTCTGACGCTCAACCCGCTCGATGACGCAAGCGATGCGGCGCAGGCGTTCGAACGATACGACTTGGTGAGTTCGCCGGTGGTTGATGAAGCCGGCCGTTTGGTCGGGCGTCTCACCGTGAACGAAGTCGTTGACGTGATTCGTGAAGAAAGCGCCGAAGATGCCTATGCCGCCGTCGGTTTGGATGAAGAGCAGGATATTTTCGGCAGTGTCTGGGATTCGGCCAAGAGCCGTTGGGTATGGCTGGGCGTTAATTTGTGCACGGCCTTTTTCGCTTCACGCGTGATCAGCGCTTTTGACGGTACGATCGCCAAAGTGGTGGCGCTGGCCGCTTTGATGCCCGTTGTGGCCGGTATGGCCGGTAATTCGGGCAATCAGACGCTTACGCTGCTTGTTCGGTCCATGGCGATGGGACAGGTGACGGATTCCAATACCGGGCGACTGCTGCGCAAGGAACTGCTTGTGGCAGTCCTCAATGGCCTTGTTTGGGGCATGATTGCCGGCTTGTGCGTCTGGGGTTTGTACCACGACAGCGCTCAGGGAATGATGCTCGGCGCCGTGATGGCCTTGGCGATGCTTCTAAACATTGTGCTCGGTGCGGCCATGGGGCTTGCTGTTCCGTTGGTGCTCAAATATCTGGGTAAAGATCCTGCGATGGGCGGCTCGGTGCTGCTGACTTTCATGACGGACTCGGGCGGCTTTTTGATTTTCCTGGGTTTGGCCTCGGTGTTTTTCCATTGAGCAAGATGCGCCGTATTTGCTAGGAAACGTTAAGAGTTGTAGCTGCGCTCTGCAATTGCTTCAATTTTCACCTTCGAATGGCCCAAAAAAGTTCCGGTCGAGGTAAAGTCGTCTTATAGAAATGAACTTTGACGGAGCGCACGCAGGGCTGTTTCAACGGCCGCTCGTCGGTGCGTTCAAGAGAGACTTAAGATGAAAACGAAAATTGCCACACTCTGCGCTCTTTGTTCCGCTTGTTTGATTGCCGGCTGCGCCAACGACGGCACCGCGTACCGTTCCGATGTGTATTCGACGTCTATGGTCAACCAGGCTCAGGAAGTCAAAACTGTGCAGATCATTGCCGTGATGCCGGCTCGCATAGCCGTCAACAACCGTGCCGAACGAAGCGAAACCTCCACGATGGGCATGATTCTGGGTGCCTTGGCCGGCGCTGCCGTCGGCGCATCGGTGAGTGATTCGCCCGACGCCGTCATTGCGGGTACGGTCGGCGGTGCTGCGCTCGGCAACCTTGCCGGCAAGGGTGTTGGCGGCGGTACGCAGAACTTCGTCGACGGCGTGCAGATCACGTTCCGCTACGACGACAAGATCTTTAACTCCGCGCAGGTCGGCCGCCTTTGCGAATTCAAGACCGGCACGGCGATCATGGTTTCGCCTGCCCCCAACGAAACGCGCATTCAGCCGAACAATCCCTGGGGATGCGGATCGTCTCAGAAGTGATGTCGGAGGATTGAGATGAAAAAGGTATTGATTGCAGTTTCTCTGGCAATTGCTTCGGCTGCAGGATGGGCTCAGAGTGCTTCTGTTCCGCCCGATTACCCTGGACAGGCCGCACAGTATTCGACCAATCCCGTGGATGCGCAGATTGAGGCGGTCCGCCGCAATTACGAGGACGTGCGTGCTCGTGCTCAGGCTCGCCTGGATGCGGAGCGACAGGCCGAGAAGGCGGAGGCGGCTGCAAAGGCTCGGGCTCAGGCGCAGGAACGGGCTCGCGCGCAGGCTGCGGCTCAGGCTCGAGCCAAGGAAGCAGCCCGTAAAGCGGCCAAGCAGGAGAAGTACCAAGACGAAGAGCGCGAAATTGATCTTGAAATGAAGAGGCTTGATCTGCGCGCCAAAAAGAGCGACATCGAGGTGCGTGAAGCGATCAATCGCGAAAAAGTCCGCCGCGCGAACGAAATCGTCGAGCGTGAATTCTTAGACGGCCCCACCGCGCAAAAGTAAAGAGACTGCCGAAGCACCTTACGGCGCAATGAAAAGGACGATCAATCCCCGAAGAGTTTTCTGAGCTCGTCGGGGATTCCTTTTTTGACGGGCTTGGCTTTGTCCTGCAGGGTTTTGGCGGAGAGTTCGCTTGCCGTGTACTCTTCCTCGATCACATCGTGGTAATAGCTCACGGGCTCAGCTGAAGAAAGAAAGCGCTCGGCAACTTCGCTGCCGACATCTTCATAACGCAACACGCGTTTGGTATCGAATTCGATGTCGAGGGACCGGGTGAGCGGGTCGTAGCCGGCTGAAACGATGCCTCCGCGGTGAATTGGCCTTCTAAGCATAGACAGTCTCCGAAAACTCCGGCAAAAGCCTTTTAACCGATTATAGGTCTGCGGCATGGATACAATGCAGGAAAATGACTCAAGATCCGCTTTCTTTCGCAAAACGTCCATGGCCGACAGCAGCATTCATCCCGATGAGCGCATTGCTCAACTTGAAGAACTTTTTTCCTCTCTGCCGGGGCTCGGTCCTCGTTCGGCGTCACGTTTGGTTGCCGAGCTGCTGACTGTTCGTCGTCGTGAAGCGCAGGAATTGTCCGATGCGCTTAAGGAAACGCTGCGGCTTGTACACCATTGCCCCCGGTGTCATACGCTCACGACACAACCGTTGTGCAGTTTTTGCGCCGATGCTTCGCGCGACAATTCGCGGCTTTGCGTAGTGGAAAGCGTGGCCGACCAAAAGGCGGTGGAAGCGAGCATTTCATACCGCGGCGGTTATTTTGTGTTGATGGGTCGCGTCAATCCTTTGGAGGGAACAGCACCGGAAACGCTTGGACTCGCATTGCTTTTCAGGCGTATTGAAGAGGATCGGGTTCGGGAGGTGATTCTTGCCACAAGCTATACGCCCGAAGGTGATGTGACGGCGCATCTGATTGCGGCGGCCGTTCGCAAGCGTTTTCCCGATGTGAGGGTGACTCGTTTGGCCAAGGGGCTGCCTACCGGAGTTGAACTCGAATATGCGGATGTAGCAAGTATCGCTGCGGCGGTGGCCGAACGGCACTGATTTTCGTCAAACATCGAGCGGAAATCGGTGACCGGGCAGTTCACTTCTTGCTTTGAGCGCTAAATTCCAAGGCATATCAAGGAAAAAACGGAAGACGGCGGAAACTCGGCCGTCGATTGGGTGTGCACGATGCTTGAAGCGGTTTTGCATTCGGCCGAAGCGGTTCTCGTTTTGTTTTCGATTGCCTACGTCGGGTTCGAAACGTCTCGGCGCGGTTGGTATAACGATGACAGCCGCAGGCTGATGGCGAGGCTTGTCAATCTCTGTCTGCCGCTGTTTCTTTTTTATAACGTCACGTCCAAATTCACGCACGAAGACCTGATGAATGTGCTGCAGGTGGCGGGGTTGCCGTTTCTCACCGTGGGCTTCAATTGGTTGGTTTCGGTTGTCATTGTGAAGTTGGGCTGGGTGCACAAGGAGATTGCGGGGGCCTTCATTGCCTGTTTTACGGGCGCTACCGTCACATTTCTGGGCATTCCCGTTATTTCGATTATGTTCGGCGAGCAGGCAATCGGCTATTTGCTCGTCTACTTTTTTGCCAACGTGATTTTCATTTGGACGATCGGTCTTTACGGTGTCCAACTCGATGGCGTGCACCGTGCAGGCCGCGCGCAGCCGAGGCTTTTTTCGGTTCGCAGCATCAAGATGTTCTTTCAGCCGCCGCTGCAGGGCTTTTTGCTCGGCGTTATTTTTGTGGTGCTGGCGCTGCCTGTGCCCGAACCGCTGATGATGATTACGCGCGACCTGGGGCGTGTTACCTCTCCTTTGGCTCTTGTCTTCATCGGCATGACGATTCAGCACATTGGCTTCGAAAAAATCAAGCATATCCCGCGGGAGGTTTGGTTCATTCTTTTTTCCTGCTTTGTACTGCGCCCGTTGGTGATGTACTTTGCAACAGGGTGGGCCGGCATGGAAAGCGATGTGCGGCAGGTCTTCATCGTGTCGTCGTGCATGCCGGTCTCATCGGTTATCGGCGTACTTGCCAAAAATTACGGTGCCGATGAGGCATTCTGCTCGGAAGCTATCGGCATTTCGACACTTTCGCTTTTGGTGGCGCTGCCCGTCATCCTCATTTTCGTACGAATGATCTGATTTCCGAGGACACAAAAATCCGCCGGGTCTTTTGTGTCGGACACCGGCGGCTTGCGCGTGCCCCGCTTCGGTACGGGGCGAGAATAGGCAGTTTTACTTCAGAATCGACGGAATGATGTGCGTCCACACTTCAAGTGCCGTATCGAGATCCTTTTCATTGATGTCAAACGTGGCCGTATGGTGGCCGGACGGACGATCGGATCCCCACAGGAAGAAGGCGGCTTTGCCGCCGTGCGCCTGCACGCGGCGTGCCAGGATCGTCGCGTCTTCGCTGCCGCCGAAGTTCAAAGCCTTGTCGACGACAGTGACGCCTTCGGTGGCGCGGCCGGCGGCGTTGAGAATATCTACAAGTTCCTGATCGGCCGTCAGATCGACGGCTTCGCCCATCTTGCGCATTTCATACGTCACGCCGAAGCTCATGGCCACCCCCTTGCAGATGTTGGTGACCTGATCGACCATGTACTGGTTGATTTCGCCTGTTTCGCCTCGCACTTCGAGCTTCATCACGGCTTTGCTCGGGATGACGTTGCGGCCTTCGCCCGCGATGAGTTGACCGATATTGATGCGGGTCATGCCTTCGGAGTGACGTGAACTCCCGAGCATCTGAACGGTGGCATTGGCTGCGGCGGCAAGCGCATTGCGACCGTCCTGAGGACATGCACCTGCGTGAGCGGGCTTGCCGTGGAACGTAACGTCGAACTTGGTGGTGCACAGATACCCGTAGAGATTTGTGGCAAGTTCGCCCGACTTGGCGCTCATGGCAACGTGAGAGCCGAGGAAGTAGTCGCAGTCGTCGAGAATGCCGCTTGCTGCCATGCCGGCAGCGCCTCGTACACCTTCTTCGGCGGGCTGGAAGAGAATCTTGATCTTGCCGGAGAGCTTGTCCTTATTGTCCATTACCCAGTGTGCAACCGCGAGCCCCATCGACATGTGAGCGTCGTGACCGCAGGCGTGCATAAAGCCGGGGTTTTTGGAAATGAAGCCTTCTTTGGCAGGGATGTGCGTCTCGTCCGTGCATTCGGTCACCGGGACGCAGTCGATGTCAAAGCGAACGGCAAGCGTAGGACCGGGGCGGCCGGTATCAAGCACCGCGACGCAGCCCGTGAGTTCCTGCATTTCGGCCAACAGTTCTTCGCTTACGCCGTTTCGACGAGCTCGTTCGATACCCGCCTTGACGACGGATTCTTCACGACCGAGGCAGGCGTCGGGGTCGACGACCTTACGGCCGAGGAGTACTTCGTAGCCGTAGCCGCGAAGCGTGTTGACGAGAAAAGCCGTCGTCGTGAATTCCGACCAGCCTTCTTCGGGGTTCTGGTGCAGCTGACGGCGGATGCCGACCAATTGATCATGATAAGCGCTGAGCATTTCCGCAGGCTCCTTGTAAACGATAGTCTCACAGACAAAAACAGATCGGCGGAATTATTCTGCCGCAGCACAAAAATACCTCAAAATGGGGGTTGTGGAGATGGACAGAATGCGGCTGACTAGACACTAGGTCAAAAATCTAAGCCATCTTTTCAACAAATAGGGGAAATTTCGAATAATAATAAAGTGGTAATCATGTTGGATTGCCTGCGGTGTTTGAAAAGGCCCGCATGCAAGCCGCATTGCCGAACGAAGAAAGGAAATGTTTGTATGGTCGGTGATCTACAGCGCGACGGCGTGAAATTCTGCCGTTCCATCTTTGACACGGTTCGCAAAATGAGTGCGGACGGTTTGGGTGTGACTCGACAGGGATACTCGAAGACGGAAACCGAAGTGCTCGAGTATCTCAAGACGATCGGTCAGGAGCTCGCGCTTGAAATCAATACCGATCTTGCGGGCAATGTGTGGATGTGTCTGCCGGGCAAAAATCGCGAACTGCCGGCTTTTGTGGCGGGAAGTCACGCCGACAGCGTTCCGCAGGGCGGCAACTACGACGGCCTTGCAGGGATCACGGCGGCCTTGGCCGTCGCCTGGTGGATGCGTCGCATCGGCTACCAGCCGGAACGCGATTTCATGGTGCTGATGATGCGTTGCGAAGAATCCAGCTTCTTCGGAAAAGCTTATGTCGGATCGCTTGCTCTGACCGGAAAGCTTACGCTTGCCGACACGGCTTTGAAGCATCGTACGCTTGACACGACACTAGGGGAATGCATTTCGGCCTGCGGTTTTGTTCCCGCGGATATCACGGCAGGGCGTCCGTTGGTGGAGCTCGATAAGATTGCCGCTTTCGTCGAATTGCATATTGAACAGGGGCCGACGCTCGATAGCTCGGAGACCGAGCGCGTCGGCATTGTTACGGGCATCCGCGGCAACGTGCGGCACAAGAAGGTGACCTGTCTCGGACAAACCGCCCACTCGGGCGCCGTCGACAAGCAGTATCGTCACGATGCCGTGATGGCTACGGCCGATCTGATCAACCGCATGGATAAGCACTGGGATGAGTGGCTTGCCAAGGGTGAGGATCTGGTCTTTACAGTGGGCGTGCTCAAAACGTCCCCAACGGCGGCGATTTCCGTTATTCCCGGTGAAACGACGTTTACGGTGGACATGCGCAGTCTTTCCGTGGATACCTGTGAAAGATTCCATGCGCTTATGCTGCAGGAAGCCGAAGCAGTGGCCGAAAAGCGCGGCGTTAAATTCGAATTTGACCGCAAAATCGTGACAGATTCGGCAAAAGTCGATGCGGCGCTGTCGGAGCGCATTGCGCGAGCTGCACGCAGCGCCGACATTCCTGTGAGAAGACTTGCGAGCGGTGCCGGCCACGACGCAGCCGTGATCGGAAACAGCGGCGTGCCGGTGGCAATGATTTTCGTCGCCAATCAGAACGGTTCTCACAATCCGTACGAATCCATGAAGATCGATGACTTCATGAAGGGCGTCAGCCTTTTGTGGCACACGGTGCGCGATTACGACGCAAAGTAGAGATTTGAGCGCTGTCCTTAACGGATGGTGAGCAGAAAAACAGAGGTCGAACTTTTCAAAAGCTGAGAATCAGCCGAGAAAGTCCAGTTTTCAAATGACGACGACAGAACATGACGGTGCAAAGCCCGCACGGATTCTAATTTTCGATCAGTGCCCGCTTTTTGCCAGAGCCTTGAGCGAAGTGCTCGGCGAGCAGGTGCCGGCTTCTCAGAGACGAGTCACGAACGATGCAGCAGAGGCATTGGAGCTGATTCGCAGCATTCGGCCGGAATTGGTTCTGATTGATCTTGACGGCGGCGACATCAGCGTGACGCTGCTGCGGGATATCAAAATGATGATCAATCCGCCCCGCTGCGTAATGCTGATTACCGACGGAGGACACCCCTCGTTGATGGCGGCGATCCGTCTGCAGGCCGACGGTTTTATCTCAAAGCGCCTTGAGGTCGAGCAGCTTGCGACGCAATTGCATATGGCTGCACGCGGCGAGATGGTGATCAGCGATTCGCTTACGACCGCGCTTGCCGTCTCGCTTCGGAGTGCGCCGGTGCTTGACGAAACCCGAGATATTGCGAGACTGAGTCCCCGCGAAGTCGATGTGCTCTACTGTATTGCCAACGGCATGAGCAATCGACAGATTGCCGATCACCTGGGCATCTCGGACGGTACGGTGAAAGTGCACGTCAAACACGTGCTCAAAAAGCTCAACTTTGCCACTCGCGTCGAGGCTGCATTGTGGGCCAGCGAGTCCGGACATAAGGAAACGATCGGTCAGGCCCGTCCGGATTTGTGCATCAACCCGCAAAAAGATCAGCCATAGGTGCCGACATGGCCGACGCAATACGGCCGAAGTGCCGATAGGCGCTTTGCGTCACCATGCGTCCGCGCGGCGTTCGTTGCACCAGTCCCTGCTGAATCAGGTAGGGTTCCACAACATCTTCGAGCGTTTCGCGGTCTTCTCCTACGGCGCTCGCCAGATTGTCGATGCCGACGGGGCCTCCTGCGAATTTATCGATGATCGTCAGGAGGAATCGTTGATCGACCGGATCCAATCCCATTGAGTCCACGTCCAGCATGCGCAGAGCGGCGTCGGCTACCTCAGCCGTAATGACGCCGTTGTGGCGCACCTGCGCATAGTCGCGCACGCGTCTGAGCAGGCGGTTGGCCACGCGAGGCGTGCCTCGGGAACGGCGTGCGATTTCGTAGGCGCCCGGTTCCTCAATCGGTACGTTCAAAAGTCCTGCCGAACGCGTGATGATGCGCACCAAATCGTCTGTTTCGTAGAACTGCAGCTGATTGACGATGCCGAATCGCGCTCTGAGCGGATTGGTCAGCGATCCGGCACGTGTTGTTGCGCCGATGAGGGTGAACGGAGGCAGATCCAGCTTGATCGAACGTGCCGCCGGGCCTTCTCCAATCATGATGTCGATTTGATAGTCTTCAAGCGCCGGATAAAGGATTTCTTCGACGACGGGACTCAGACGGTGAATTTCGTCGATGAAGAGGACGTCGTTCTTTTCCAGATTGGTAAGAAGTGCCGCCAGATCACCCGGGCGCTCCAAAACGGGGCCGGAAGTCTGCCGCAGATTGACGCCCATTTCGTTGGCAACGATGTGGGCAAGCGTCGTTTTGCCGAGCCCGGGAGGGCCGAAGACCAACAGGTGATCAAGCGGTTCGCCGCGCTGTTTGGCGGCGGCAATGAAGATTTCCAACTGCTCGCGCACGGCCTTTTGACCGACGTAGTCGGAAAGCCGCACCGGGCGAAGGGCGCGGTCGATATTGTCCTCATTGGGACTTGTGCTCTCGGTGGAGACGACGCGTTCGATGTTTTGCATGGACTCGGGCGTATAAATACGTTAGCGTGCCAGAGATTTTAGGGCTTCGCGGATGCCCGCGGAAACGCTCACATCGGGAGCGAGTTTCTTGGCCGCGGCATTGGCTTCCCGCTCGGAATAGCCCAAGGCAACAAGAGCAGCGACAACGTCGGCGCGATTGTCGCCAGGGCCGGCAGCGAGCGTAACGCCTTCGAGGTCGGCTGTGATTTTGCCCCTGAGTTCAAGAACGAGCCGTTCGGCTGTTTTCTTGCCGATGCCGGGAACACGTGTGAGCAGAGCGCTTTCCTGCTGTGCGACGGCTTGCGCCAAAGCGTCTACTGTCATGCCTGAGAGCACGGCTAGTGCGGTACGGGCGCCGATGCCGGAAATTTTGATGAGCTGTCGAAATGCCGATCGTTCCTTAGCCGTTGCAAAACCGTAGAGAAGCTGAGCGTCCTCTCGCACGACGAAATGCGTAAGCAGCACGATCTCATGGCCGATGTCGGGCAGGTTGTAGAAGGTGGACATCGGGACGTCGATTTCATAGCCGACACCGTGCACGTCCACAAGAATCTGCGGCGGGTTCTTTTCCAGAAGTTTTCCCTGAATGCGTCCGATCATGGGTTTTTACCGATTTTTACTGTTGACGAGTTGTTCCCAGGCACTGCGGCGGGATTTTCTTGAGCTCAAGATGCGGTTGCCCGTGCGGGACGGTACAGCAGCCTGAGCCTGCACGACGCTCAGCTGCATGGCGTGTGCGTGCGTGACGGCACAGGCCAGGGCGTCGGCCGCATCGGCCTGAATGTTGCCGGTGAGGTTAAGCAGTGTTGCCACCATCATTTGTACTTGAGCCTTTGTAGCGCGCCCTGTTCCGACCACGGAATTTTTGATTTCCGACGGGGTGAATTCGGCAACGGAAAGTCCGTGGTGTGAAGCACAGGCAAGCGCAGCTCCGCGGGCTTGTCCGAGCAACAGCGTGGAACGCGGGTTGACGTTGACGAATACGAGTTCGCAGGCGGCGCAGTCGGGCTGCGTTTCGACGATTACGGAAGACAATTCGCGAAAGATGGTTCCGAGTC
>USBS01000004.1 GCA_900552915.1 uncultured Sutterella sp.
CCCGCCGCAAGCGTATCCGGATACCACACAAAGCCGTCGAGATCGGCCTTGAGCTCCGGATTGCTTTCCAAAATCCTCGGCATGTGAGTCCCGGTGAAAGCGTCGAGCATCACTACAACGATGTTTTCTCCGGTTTGGCTAAAACCGAACAACCGGTCGTTGTAGTCGGGAAGTTCGTCGACGGCGGTTTCCTTCTGAGTCGGATCGGCCTGCCATTGACCTCGTGTCTGCCACAACAGATAAGTGCCGTTGACTAGAGATCCGACGATGCACAACACAAAGACAGTCTTTACCCAAAGCGTCCGACCGCTTCTGATCAACCACGCATAGACGCCGAAGACCGCCGCGATCACCGCCACGTCCACCAATAGGTTGACGGAACTGAAAAGCGGCGCCGGATTGCTGATCTGAAACGCGTCGATCGTGCCGGTATTGAGCGGCAGCAAGAAAGCATAAACAGTCAGCAGAAGCGTCAAAGCACCCAGAAAATACCCGGCAAAATTGCGCGAGCGCACGCAGGTCGCCCAGAACGCGAAAATCCAAATCGCAACGCCGATGACCGCGCACCACATCAACGATTTGGCCAGAATCACCTCGGGCGAAGAAAAGATTTCAACGGCCGTGCAATAGGCCTGCACCGGAAGGTAAGCCGCCAAAAGAAGCGTAAGCCAAATTCCCGCCGGAGCAAGAAGCGTCTCGGCCGGCTTCGTTGACCGGGCGCTGTGCGCCACGCTGTAGAGGAAACGCCGCAGGTCGACACCCGCATGCAGCACGCCCAACACCGGAATCAAGAAGGCAAAGCCGGCGCTCAGCGCGAAGCTTCTGCGATTGGCGCCGAAGAAATACCATTTGCCCCAAACACGCAGCTCGTAGTAGGCGGCCAACGCAATCAACAGCACCAAAACCCAATGATTTCGCCACAACCTCAGCTTGATTGCCAAAACCAAAGCCGTCAAAAGAGCGGCAAGATAGGCAAAGTCGGCGACAAGAGACAAATCGGTTTTAAAGCTTTCGGCAACAAAAAGCGCCTGATTGCTCGACAAAAGCGCAATGATTGTTCCAAGTCCCCAGAGCGCAAGCGGCACCGCATAGATCACGCCGCCCGGAAACACTTCCTGCCTCGGTTTCGGCAAAAGTGCACGCATCCGCAGCACAACTGCCGCAGCGGCCGGACGAGCCCGATCAATGAGGCTGTAGACAATGTTCTTGCCGAGCGAAAAGATGTTGTTGCAGGTCCAGTAAAGCACCAGGCCGCTTGCGGCATCGTAGAGCAGCACCAAAAAGATCGCCGCCATCCCGTAGAGCTGCATCTTGTCCTTGCGCGTCATGTTGTGCGTATACACGAGCGCACTGGCCAGATTGATCACCGTCATCACGATCGGTAGCACGTTGATGCTGAACGCCCCCAGATCGATCAGCGCGTCGGGCTTGGACAAGTCGCCGATGCCGATAAAGGAAACACCGGCAAGCGGCTCGAAGTGCGACAGAAAATGGTAGGCAGCAAAAAAGAACGGGATCTGCAGGAAAAAGCCCAGCGACGAGCGCAGCGTCAAAAAGGGTGAATATCCCGCCTGCCGATGCATCGTCGTGATCATGGCAAAGCGCTCCTGCCCTTTGAAGGTGCGCTTGATCATGGCCTCCTTGGCTTCAAAGCTCTTTCGAAGGGCCCTTTCGCCCTCCTGCCAGCTTTCTGCCTTGATGTAGATCGGCAGAATCACAAAGTTCACCGCCATGCTCATCACCACGATCGCCGGTCCCCAGGCCTGCGTGTGCGAATACCCCCAGACGAGCGCCGCATGCATCCAATATTCGAGCGGCGCAATCAGAAGCGTGTAAATGAAATCCAGCATTTCTTACGCCTCCTTGCTGCGACTTTCTGCGGCCTTGCCGCCCTGACGTTCGACTTCCGCGACAAGCGCCTGTGCAATGGGCTTGCCGGCCGAACCGAAATTGAGGACGTTGGCTTCGCGCAGCACCAGTATCTTTTCGCGCGCGGTGTCTTTGGCGACAAGGAGCGATCGAACCGCCTCGATCACCGAGGCTTCCTCACCGGGCAACACGCGCTTTCCGAGCGTATCGAGCGCACTCATTTCCCAAGCTTCGTGCGGAATCTCCCAGGCTTCGAACCCATCCTTCAAGGGCCCCGCACCGACGCTTACGACAGGACGCAAAAAGACGAAGGCAAAGTCGAAAATTACGCCCGAAATATCGCTGACCATCAGCTGCGCACGCGAAAGCGACGCAAAGCCGTCGGGCTTGCGGTCCCACTCGATGTTCTCGAACTCGGCAAGTTCTCGGGCAAGGTTTTCCATTAATTCAGGTTCCGACACGAAGCTTTGCGGGTGCGGACGCAGAATCACGCGGTAGCCCGCCTGCGCAAGCATCTTCGGAATCATGGCGCCGGTGCGCGTCAACAGTCCGTTGCGCCCCCAGGTCGGCGCCACAATCACGGTTCCCTCTTCGGGCTCGCCTGCCGTCTTTGCCCGCTCGACAAGTCCGTCGAGATAGGGGCAGCCCAAAAGCGCCAGTTCCTTCGGTCGGGTTCCGCGCAGCTGCTCGAGCGCTCTAAGGCTCTTCTCCTGACCGGGCCCCGAGCAGTACACGGCGTCGTAGTAGTCGAAGCTGAAAAGCTTATAGGTGTGAATGTCGCCTACGGCATGCACCACGTGGACGTAGCGGCCGACGCCCGGAGAACGGCGGATTTGAAGCACGTCGATGCCCGGCGTCGTGAGCACGAACACCTTGGTTTCGAGAAAGCCGAGCGCCGTGTAAGCCGTATTGGACTTTCCGATGAAGCGGGGGTGCACGCACTTGAGACCCGCAGAAAACACCGGATCGTTTTCGTCGCTCGTAAGGTACGACGAGTGCACGCCCATTTCTTCGAGAGCGATGAGAATCGGCCTGAAGGTTGACCAGTAGGCCGCGCTTTCGGCATAAAAAGTCAGTGTATTGTGCTTGAGCGCATCCGTTTTTCCGGTCAGTCGAAAAAAGAGGCTTCGCAGCGTGGAAGGCAGCTTGCGGATCACGAAATAAGCGCCGGAAATAAGACCCACAAACACCGAAAGCAGCATGCTGCCGGTGCCCGGATCCAAGTACGCATGCGCCGTTTGCGGCTCAAGCAGTGCACTCAGAATGACGATCGTAATGGGTAGCGTACGTCGCATAGTTATTGTCGGGAAAGGGCGTGCGGCCGACCGGCAACGGCAAGCGCCGCCATGCGAACCGCCAACGCACACACAAAAATCAGGCACGACATGGCGGCTCCCTCACTGATGAAGCCGCTGTCGATCATGTCAATGGCTGCCACAGCCGCCACGATGCTCGAAGGCGTATAGAGAAAAACCACCGCAGAAATCGTCGTGATCGCCGAAGCAAACAAATAGGAAAAGATGTCGGAGAACTCGGCTCGACTGAGCGGCACGATGACTCGTCGGATCGTCGTCAAGCGCGAAGCGCCGAGTGTTTCGCCCACCGTTTCGAACTTCGAATTCAAAGCTTTGAGTCCAGCCTTGGCCGTGATGTGCGGGACGCTCCAAAGATGGATAAGCGTATTGAAAATCACCAAGAGCAGGCTGCCCAGAGCTCCTGCGAAAAATTCCATGCCGGAAAAGGTCATGGCCCAGGCAAGACCCAGAACGGTTCCGGGAATGCAGACCGGAAGCGAAGCGAATTTGTCGTAGACCGTACGCAGACTCGACGGCAAATTCGTTGCGCGCACCGTCAAATATGCACCGATCCATGCAAAAACCGTTCCTGCGACAGCTACGGCTAAACCGATCGCAAGCGAGTGCAGCCAAGGGCTCAGCCCATACGTTGAATTGCGAAAGGCATAGTTGGCAAGCGTGAGCTCCATCTCGTAAGGCCAGAACGTCACAAACGAACCGTAGACCACCACACCGATCACCAACACTTCCAATCCCACCACGCCCCAGGCCGCAGAGCCGACCAAAATGTCGCGCAAGGGAGAGGAATCGGGCTCGCGCAATTCAGGCAAAGCACGATCTTGAGTCTGTGTAAAACGACGTGCGGCAGCGAGCGCCGCCAAAGCCGGAATCAGCAAACCGATGCTCAAGAGAGCTGCGGCCGCAAAATCTTGAGATCCCACCGCAAGAGAATAGATTTCGGTGGCCAGCATCGGAAAGTTCCCCGCGAGCATTTTCGGCACGCCGAAGTCGGTAATCGTGAGGATGAAGGCAATCATGAAAGCATTGGCCAAGCCCGGCCGCGCATGCACAAGCGTCACCGTCATAAAGCGTCTGACCGCACCCGCGCCGAGACTGCGAGCTGCCGAAAGAAGTCTCGCGTCGAGCGTGGCCAAATTAAGCCGAGTCTGCATCACCGTATGCGGCAATGCAAAGACAAGTCCGGCCAAAAAGACCCCGAGCGGGCCATACAAGTCCAGATTGACAAGCAATCCGTTGCTGCCGGCCAGATAGATAAGGCCGATTGCCGGCATGATGGACGGAGCAAAAAGCGGAGCCAGAAAAAGGACCTTCAGAGCGCCTCGGCCGGGCACCCGCGTTGCCGTAATTGCGTAGGAAACGATAAAGCCGAGAACGGTTGCTGCAAAGGCAACGGCAGCCCCCATCACGACGGTATTGACGATCGAACGCAGGTTGTAGGGGGTAAGGAAAGAAGCCGCATCGACTCCCTCGGAAACCACCAGCCCCGCAAGGTCGGCAAGCGGCCAAACAAGGCCGAGCGCCAAGAGCGCAGCCAGTCCTCCGAGCAAAACCGTCGCAGACAAACCCTTATTGCGCAAACCTGCGGCCATCAGTCGCTCCAGGTACGCCATGCCGCCTGCGGCAGCTCAACCGCAATCAGGCCTTGAGGCCTGAAAACGGACGGATCGGTGGTGATGCGAAGCGCATCGGCCGTGATAACGGTCTGAAAGTCGTTGAGCAAAACCTTGACGCGCACCGAATCACCCATAAACTGCACCGACTGTACCTGTCCCACAAATGTGTAGGGACGTACGAGCGCCGCTTCGGTGGCACGATGCAGCTTTACGTCGGCGTAGCGCAACCCCGTTGCCTCCCCGTCGCGAATAAGCGGCATGCGCACGATGTTCATGCCGCCCACGAAAGTCGCAACGAATTCGCTGGCTGGGTTATCGTATATGCGAGTCGGTTCGTCGGCCTGCTCCACTCGCCCGGCATTCATCACAACCACAAAGTCGGAAAGCGACAACGCTTCTTGCCGATCGTGCGTCACCATCACGGTCGTTACGCCCGAAGCCTGCTGAATGGCTTTGAGCTGCTCGCCGATAGCCGAACGCGACCAAGCGTCAAGTGCGGAAAGCGGCTCATCGAGCAGCAGCAGTCGCGGGTTCGGAGCCAATGCTCTGGCAATGGCTACGCGCTGCTGTTGTCCCCCCGAAAGTTGGGCCGGGAAGCGGTGCGCGAGACTTTCCAAATGCGTAAGTTCGAGCATTTCGCGCAACCGGTTCCGTCGAACTGCTTCATCGGCTCCGCGCGCCCGCAATCCGTAGAGGATGTTCTCCTCCACGCTCAGATTAGGAAAAAGCGCGTAGTTTTGAAACACAATGCCGATGCCGCGCTTTTCAACGGGCGTGTCGGTGACATCGGCCCCGTCAACAAGCACGCAGCCCGAGGTCGGCCGCTCCAGACCGGCAATGAGCATAAGCGTCGTGCTCTTGCCGCAGCCCGACGGCCCCAGGATGGACGTAAAGCGCCCTGCCGGAATCGAAAGCGTTGTTTCGTGCAGCGCCCTCTGAGCTCCGTAATTCTTGGTGATGGCCTTGAGCTCAAGGCTTGCCGCTTTGCATTCGCTCATGTTTTGCCTCTTTCCCGGTGCGCTTCAACGCGTTGCCATCTCATGCCAGCGCGCAAGAATCTTTTCCTTGTCGGCCGCCGCTCGCGCAAAATCCATCGGAAGGAAGCGCTCGGCAATACGCTTGCCCTGCTCTGTGCTGAACCCTTCGTGTGCGGCAATGCCGCTGAAATCGGCGGCAATCCGACCGACCGCCGGACCGGCACAGAAGTCGAGAAACACTCTAGCCTCTTGCGGATGAGGGCAGCCGCGCGGCAGGGCACACGCTTCCGCGTCCCAGGCAATGCCTTCTTCCGGCTCCACGACTGCAACCGGCGTTTTGTACTTTTGAAAGGGCTTAAGAAACGCCGCCGCACTCAATCCCACAGGGATCTCCCCTTGAGCGGTCATCGCAGCGGGACGCGCACCGCTTGCGGCATAAAAAAGCACATTGCGGTTCAACCGCTCAATCACGTTCCAGCCGTCGGCCTCCCCGAACCCCTGTACAAAGCCGTGCAAGTACATGAGCCCCGTGCTTGAAGCCTTCGGATTCGGCATAACGATCTGTCCTCTGAAGGGAGACTGCAGCAGATCCGACCAGCGGCGGGGCACCGGCAATCCCCTTTTTTCAAGCAATGCCGTATTGACGCACACCGAACCGCCCCAAGCGTTGATGCCGAACCAATGCCAGTTTCGCTCGACCATGCGCGCATTGAGCTTCTCGGCATCGTGCGGACGATAAGGTTCAAGAATGCCCTTGAGCCTCAGATTTTCCATCGCAATCGCCGATACACCGAGCACAGCATCGGCGCGCACGTGATCTCTTTCGGCAAGCAGCCGTGCGCAGATCGGCCCCGCTGATGCACGCACATACGTAATCTCAATGTCAGGCCGCACGACGGCGAAAGCGTCTCGATAGACGGCAAGCCACTCCGGCTCCACAGCCGTGTAGATCGTGAGGCGGCAGGAGGCCTCTCTCGCGCGCACGCGCGAAGCAGAAACAAGCGAGGCCGCAAGAAGACCTCCCAGACATTGTCTGCGCTGCATCGGAACTTTTATTCGAGGCGGAACTCTTTCTTGATGAGTTCGATCATGAATCGAGCGACTTTGTCGCCCGTCTGTCCGGGTTTGCTGTCAAGATTCATCTGAATCAGGCAGTCAAGCACACGCTCGCGCAGTGTCGAGCTGCTGATCCCTTCTGTGCGGGGGAAAAATGATGAGTCGTTCGGGTCGTACGTGGTTAACGTTGTCGGCTCCGTGCACCAAAAATTGACAGTTCTGACTGTCCATGAACTCTTCCGTGATGAGCCAAGGACAGGAAACGACTTCCTTCACGTACCGGATGCTTTCGAGAATCTCCTTGCGCTCGTCAAAATTGAGCTCGGGAACATATCCCTTTGTTTTCTTGACTTCTTCGTCGCTTGTCAGAGCAACAACAACGTCGCCGTATTCGGCCGCTTTCTTGAGAAGCCGGACATGGCCGTGGTGAATAAGCGTAGCCGACATATCGACCATAACGCGCGGACGCACGGCGTTGGAATCAGTCATAAGAGCACCAAAAACGAAAATTCAAGAAAAACAAAAGCGCACAAACCCCCGTCCGAAGACAGGGTCTGCCCGCGATTCGGAAAGCAAAACTTCCTTTTGTTGCGAATTTTACGCGAGGCACTCGGTCGTTCGCACTGCGGCGTAGCGGCAGAAAAGCCGATTTGAACCAGCCGCACGTTTCTCCAACTTCGAAGACCAATCCTTACGACCCGGTAATACGCTGCGGGTGCGTATAGATGTTGCCGCGTCCATTTCTGCAGAATGCCGCCAGCGTCAAATTGCTTCGACGAGCGACATCGATTGCCAATGCTGTCGGTGCCGAGACGGCAAAAAGAATCTCTACGCCGCAGGCCGCCGCTTTCTGCACCATTTCAAACGAGGCACGTGAACTGATAAAAAGTGCGCCGTCGGTTTCATTGGTTCGTGCACGGCACCCCAAAAGCTTATCGAGAGCAACATGTCTTCCGACATCTTCGCGCCCGAAAGCTACCGTTCCGTCATGTCGAAGCCATACAGCTGCGTGCGTTCCGCCTGTGAGACTTCTGAGTTGTTCCGTCTCGGCAATCCCCTTCAGGCCTTTGCCGTAATATTTCAAGTTGAACTTCTGGGAGAACGTCAGCGGTTTGATTGGGCGGGCTACCCCGTCCAAGGTTTCTGTACCGCAAATACCGCAGCCGGTGCGTCCGGCCAATGTACGACGGCGTTCCTTAAGCTTCCAGAACGACTCGGAGGAAATCGTCAGACTCACTTCCAAACCGCTTCCGCAAGCCGGCCTTACCTCGATGTCGTAGATTTCAGAAGGATCGCCGACGATTCCTTCGGTCAAAGAAAAACCCAATGCGAAATCCTCAAGATGCAGCGGCGTCGCCATCATCACAGCATGCGAAATGCCGTTGTATACGAGTGCAACGGGGACTTCTTCAATTACATGATCGGACCTGAAAGTTCCGTCAAGTCCCTGTACATCAACCACCCGCGCTCCGACAGGAACATCCGATTCCGCAATTACAGACATCTTTCCTCTTTTCCGTTCGGTTGCTTCAACCTAAAACTCAGGCCCTCGCCACGATGGCTTGGGCCTGAGTCAAGTCTTATCCTGAAAACCGATCATCTGCCGATGGCATTGAGCTGACCTGCGTACAGAATAAAGAACCGCAAGCACATCATGCCGACCACGCTGCACGCAGCGGAGGCAACAACAGTCGCAAACGATTTCTTGAACAAGGCAAGCAGCAACGGGCAGACAAAGCCCACACCTACTACACCCAACCAGAATTCACTTGCCCAGAATCCGTCCACAAACGCTCGTGAAGCCATTTGAGCAGATTCCACTCCCGTCATCAAAGCAAACGCGATCATGAAGATGCAAAGCGCTTCTGCCGCCATCACGGGCCATTCGGCCGAATGCAGAATATGCACATCGCGGCTGTCGTGCGAATCCCCCAATAGCACTGCGCCCAACTGGCTGCACGCAATACCGGCGGACAAGCCCGATGCCACAAAGAGCGCCGGCAGAACGGCCGTGTTGATAAGCGGAAAGCGCACGAGGGCACTAATCAGAAAACCCGTGTAAGCACAGACCGTCAAGGCAAATATCAGCCCGATCCAGGTAAGCGCCGGCAGTGCCCGCCGCAACAGACTCACCAGCGTTGAGGCGCACGGTACGCGATCCACCAAAGTCCTGACACACTCAAACTCGTAAAAGCTCACCAGCGTGACCAAAAACATAACCGGGATAAACACCAGAAGCGCCATTACGCCGACACTCATCACGGAAGTCGGGTTGTAGAAGATCAGGATCTTCCAAAAATCCAACGGTTTGGTCAGATCGAACACCAGACAAACCATGCCGAGCAGAATGGTCACCAATGCGATCAGACTTGCCGCCTGAAACAACGGTGTGATCTGCGTCTGTTTTCTAAAAATGCGCACGAGTGCGGCCGCAGCAAACGCTCCGCCCGAAATCCCCGCCAAAAAAAGATAAACCGCAATCGGCCAGGGCCAAGCCACGTTTTCTGAAAAGCCGATCGTGAAATCAATAAGCTGTTCCATTTACGGCTCCTTCTTCAGCGGAATGTAACGAACGCTCGGCTTGGTTCCCAATTGCGGGCGAACCCGCACCGAGTCCTTAAAGTCAAGCAACTTGGTGACATATGCGTGCGGATCGTTGATGTTGCCGAAGACCAGAGCATCGAAGCGGCAGGCCGAAACACACGCCGGGGCGTCGCCTTTGGACAGGCGCGAATCCAGACAGAAATTGCAGTGATCGGCTGCACCCGTATCTTCTCGGATGTAGCGCACGTTGTAAGGACAAGCCACGATGCAGTATTTGCAGCCGATGCACAAGTCCGCATCAACCGTCACAATTCCGGTCTCTTTGTCGCGATGGGCAGCCCCCGTCGGGCAAACGCGCACGCACGGAGCCTCTTCGCATTGTTGGCAGGAAACACGCGTGTAGTGGCGATCCTTTTTGTTGCTGCCGTCGGGACGCACCCCGTTGAGCTGCATCAAAACGCGGGTTCTGCCTTTGGGAAGCTTGTTGGCTTCGTTACATGCAATTTTGCATTCGCCGCAGCCGACGCATTTATTCTGGTCGAACACCATCACATAGTGCGGCTGACTGTCTTTGCGCGACACGCCAGTACATCCGGCCAAAGGAACGGCCATGGCTCCCACGGCCGCCGTCCCGAGCAACTGTCTTCGATTAATTGTCGGTTTGGTCACAGTTTTTCTCCTGATCTTGAGTCAGAGAACGGGGGAGGGGCGACCACCGATGACGGCCGATCGTCCCGTTGCACCCCCGTTGTCCAAGCTACCGTTGGGTTACTTGGCGGCGTGGCGGTATCCGCCGTTGTCGATCAGAACCTGTGCCTTCGCAAGATAGCTTTCAGCTGCTGCAAGACGGTCCTTGGTGTAGTGCGAAGCGTGAGCACCCCAACTGCCGTCCTTCTTGATGAAATCGGCGATTTCGGCAGCCTTGTCCAAGAGCAGGCGAGCATCTGTCTGTTCTGCAGGGGAAAGCTTGGTGATTTCCAACAGCTTCGTGAGACGATCGACTCCCTTGACAACGCGGTCGTAGGCTTCCTTCACGGGACGCTGGACTTTCTGCACCTCATAGGCAATTTCCTGCTGCGACTGATAAATCAGTCCTTTGTCGAGCTCGGATGTTGCCGGGCTGTGGCAGCCGCGTCCCTCGCAGACGGTCCAGTCGGCGGGCGCCGGACGTCCACAGCTCCACTGCAAGTCCACAAAGCCGTAACCTTCTTTGTTGCGGCTGTAGACCCATCCTTTTTCAGGATCCTTGGTGACCATCGATGCTTGGGCATCCGTGTTGATCTTGTAGAGGTGGGCTCGGCGCACCGCCGCGAAGCGATCAGTGCCTTTAAGCGCCTCCTCAAACTTACTCACAACCGGAATGTTGGGCATGTGGCAGCCGATGCAGTCGACCTTATCGTGCGAACGCGTGTGGCTCTGCATATCGGCCTGAACCGTATGGCAATCCTGGCAGGTCTTCTTCATCGGAGGATTGGTCACCTTGGCCATCCAGTCCGGCCCGCCCTGACGCTGCTGATCGTGACAGGTCACGCAGGTCAAGCCCTTTTCAAAATGCTTGCTCATAGCGTGCTGCTCAACTTTGTCGTTGTAGACCTCGGTAAGGAGACGTTTGGTTTCCCTGCTGCGCTGCACCTTTGCGGTGGCAGCTTCTCCGAGAGACTTCACAAAGTCAGGTTTACCCTGAATATCGAACTCGGGCGCAGGCGTTGCGGCCGCAACGCTCAGGCTCAAAGCCGAACCCAAAGCAAAGACGCTCAGAGCACCAATCGGACGGAGCAGTTTTTTGAACGTAGTCATTACTGTTTCCTTTTTTTTGCAATTCACAACCGCTCTCCTTTCTCCTGAAAAGGAGAGCTGGACGGTTACGGGTTCATCGCTGCTTCGAGGGCGACATCGGCCAAAGCTTCGGCATAGTCGTCCTCAATGTAGCGGTTTGAGTAAAGCAACACGCTTCCGACGCTGTCGGTCGTGAATCGAATATCTTTTTTCTCGGGATCTTCCGAAATCTGTTTAAGAACCTGCTGGATATCATCCGGCTGCATATCAAAGGGCGGAGCCTGAAAAACCTCGATCGGCGTCAAAGCCGGATAAATGCGCGAGGTCTCCCTCACCATATCCACCACCGACTCGATCGGATTGTTTTTCGTGGAAAGCATCCGGGCATAGGAAGACGACAAAAGCGGACGGAAGTGGAAAAACTCCTTGTTGTCCCAGCTTTCGATGCGTCCGATGCCGTAGTCCCCGGCCAAAACTTCGCTCAGAACCTTGTCGAAGTATTCGGGCGTGATTTCGCGTGCCTCACCCTGTTCCTCAACCTGGGCTTTTTCCTGAGCTTCAGCTGCCGCAAGGGCTTCGGTTACGCGTCCGGAAAGCAGCGTTGCAATGAGTTCACGCCGAGAAAACGCTTCCCGCTGCGCGGTCATCGTCGGCACTTTGCCGGCATCGGACTTCAGTTCCTTTTTGGAACGGAAATGCATCGGAAACTCGTTTTCAGGGCCATGAAGCACTTTGTCAAACTTCGCCTGAGCGTCGTCGGCGACTTCCTTGGCCGTCGGCAGTGCCGCTTTGGGCGCTGCTTTGCAGAAGGCTTCATAAAGCGCATCTCGATCGATCAGTTCAACCTTGCGGGAGGACTCTGTCACGATGTCGATAAGCGCAAGCATGTCTGCCTGCATCTGCAAAATGGGTTCGGCAGCCGCGTGGCCCAAGACGTATTCGTTGTCTTTCATTTCAGGAGGCTCTTATTTCAGTGTCTCGGTTGATCAGTACAAACCTTCTTTCTTGAGTGCGGGAAGCATCCAGTCCAGACCATAGGACTTGATGCAGCGTTCCGTCGGAGCACCGGTTTTCTGATCAAAATCCATCACATCGAAGAACAGATCAAAGCTCTTTTCGATGTCGGCTCGATCCATGACGATCGTTCCCTTCGTGAAGGGCTTGCGACCCTTGGCATCCTGGAAGATCCATTCCGGATAACGATCATGCTCGCGGCGCATGTCCCGCGTCTTCATCTGGCGCATCGTGTAGAGACGCTGCATCAGGAAGGCGCGCAAGCCGGCCTTGTCAAGCTCTTCCTGCGTCATCTGAATGCCGGTGACAGCCGAGAAAACCTTGCTTTCCATTTCGATGTCGCCGATGTAGCCCTTCTCACGCAGCGGAGAAAGTTCCCAAGGCGCCGTCCAAGAGCAGATGCCGAGCATGTCGTGCAGCTCCTTGCGCGCAATGCACCAGCGCAAACGAACCATCTTGGCGCGCGTCGTCGGCCGATAGTCCTTAATGCCGTCAACGGCGGTCTCATCGCCCCAGAACTTGGCGGCAATCTTCTTTTGCAAGGCAAGCGGCAGACCCGAAGTCGAGAAATTGATGTGGGCATGGCACATCGGGTCGCGGTTGTACATGCAGTTGAGCACGACGCCGATCTGGCCGTCGTTCTCATTGGAATGGTGCTTGGTATGTCCGACTGCCCAGTAGAGCGCCTTGCCTTCCTTTTGCCATTCTTCTTCGGTCATGCCGAAGTGCTTGAGCCAAACGGGCGTCGTCTCGCCGAGCCAACGGCCGAATTCGCCCTTGCGGTAAGCAATTCGCGGCAGAATGTCCTGAAGAATCGTGGGATCGGGATTTTCGATCTTGTTCCAGTCGATGCTGTCGTACTCTTCCTTAGGCAGAACTTTCTGCCACAGACCCTTCTGATACATCACTCGGAAGTCGCGGTGCAGCTGGCCGTAGTTGCACCAGATCCCGAGATCGTCAAGCGTTTGCGTGCCGACTAGATTGGCTTCACGGGCAATATCGGTCTTCTTGTCCGCAACCAACTTCGGGAACCACCAACGACCGTACAACGCCATGCAGGTCTGTTCCGTGATCTTCTGGATGCCGTATTTCGTGGCCGTGTGATCGTCGCGAATCACCGAGTAGCAGCGGATGGGGCATGCATAGCAGCCGGTACTGCGCACCGTGTGGTACCACATGTCCTTGCCGAGGTAGAACTCGGAAGAGCATGTGCGATACCCAATGTGATTGAGATCATGCGGATCCATCGCCTTTTCGGTAATCGTCACAGGCGGATTGGCTGCACCCCAGACAGCGCCGGGGAAAGCGGACCAACGGCTTGCCGGGGTGTAGTACTCGTGCAGCGGCGAGGGATTGCGCGGAACAATCGACTGCGTGTGTGCACCCAGAATCTTGCGGTGCGAGTCGACAAGTTCCTCCCACTGCTTGGGAGTGGCGGCAATATGAATGGCGCCATCACCCCAGACGACAAGCCCCTTGAGCTTCTTTTTGCCCATGATCGAACCGACGCCGCCGGCGCTGTGCGAACGATCCACCATCATGTTGGACATCGGCACGCCGTTTTCACCGGCAGGGCCGATGACACCGATGCTTGCGTCGGCCCGGGTTTCCTGAGCAAGAATAGATGCGGAACGGTATGTTCCCTGACCCCAAGCGGTCGATGCATCTCGGAATTCCACCTTGTCGTTGTTGATGTACAGATAGGTGGGCTTGGCGCATTCGCCCTCAATAATCACAAAGTCCCAGCCGGCAAACTTAAGCTTATGAGCCAATTCACCGCCAACGTGGGCACTCGCAATGAGCGACTGCGGATAAGCAGTGGGCCAAAGCGTCGTAATGGCTGTGCGTCCAGAACAAATAGCGCCCGTACCCGAGAGCGGTCCCGGTGCAATCACAAGCTTGTTTTCAGGGTCATAACACGATGTCTTCGGGTCAACCTCTTCCCAAAAAACCTTATAGCCGATGGCGGTGCCGCCGATATCGTCCTTAAAACGCGGGAAGGTATCTTCAACTTTCACTTCCTTCGTGGAGAGATTGATTCGAAGACCCTTGCCCGTGTAACCGCAAAGTTTTTTCGTCATAACAAGAAACCTTTTGTCTGATTAACGGTGGCAGATCGAACACTGCGCGTTGTTTTCCTGAGCGTAGTAGCCGTGTGTCGTGCGACGCGGACGATCCTCCGTGCGATCGATCCACGGGATGTAGCGAATGGCAGCGGCCGGACACGCCTTGACACACTTCGGATCGCCGTCGCAAAGGAAGCACTTGCTTGCCTTCTTTTCTTCCTCGTCGAAGCTCATCATTCCCCAAGGGCAGGCCTTCTCACAGAGGTGACAGCCGATGCAAAGCTTCGCATCAACCTTGCGGGCCCCCGTCTTCGGATCGACGCGAATAGCGCCTTGCGGACAGGCGTTTGCGCAAGGCACCGGATGGGCGCACTGACGGCAGGTTTCCTGCACCACAACGCCGTTGCCCCAGACACCCTGAGCCGTCGGCAGGCTCTGTGTTCCTTCGGGCCCGAAAAAGACATTGCGGGTGATTTTGATTCGGGCAAGCCTCGGAGAAGCCTTGCCTTCGTTGAATTCCGTGCAGGCAAGCTCACAGCGATGACATGCCACGCAAAGATTGGGATCGGCGATCAAAACGCCCTTGGCCGTCTCAAGCACAATGTAGGGACGCACCCCCTGTTTGGCTCTGGCTTCGTTCACCATCGTCAAGACAGCGGCCATGCTAGTTGCTTTCAAGAAACCGCGGCGCGTGATGTCCTGAGGAAGCTCAAGGCTTTTGAGAAGTTCCTTAAGACCCATGATTTTCTCCATTTTCGATTCTTATTCTTTGCGCCTGTGTCGGATCGAACTGGGTCATTCATCTCCGGACAAAGGCGGCCGCCTGTTTGGGTGTAAACCGCGGCTTTCAAGCAAACAGACTTAGCTTCCGAAAACCGGAAGGCCGAACGTTTGCTCCTCGAAATTTTTCCGAGCGAATTACTCGAGTAAGTCGACAAACGTCAATAAAACCGAAAAAGACAAAATTGCGTAACCCTTTGATTTCAATTCATTATTCATGTAAGTAACAGCGAAATAGGCATTTCACCCAATCGGCAACACGGCATAATCCAACCACCGTCGCGGCAACGGGGTTTTGCTGCGCTCGTCATTTGACTTTCGACTGAATCGTTTTGCCTTGCGATGCGCTACTTCGTTCTCAAATCCGTCTCCGTTCCCAAAGACTGGATGCAAGCCATTTGCTGTTCGGTGCCAACCGAGAAAGCACTTGGCATGGTGACTGCCGAACCCGTACGCTGCATCTGCGACATTCCGAACTACACAAGTGCTCTCAGAGACGGTTGGGCCGTGCGTTCTGTCGACAACGGCATTAAGCGTCAGGTCGCATGCTGGTGCGCTGAAAACGGTTCTAAAAAGGGCTCTCTACTTCCCGGTCAAGCAGTCTGGGTCAATACGGGCGGCCCGGTTCCGACAGGAGCCGATGCCGTCATAGCCTGCCGCAGCAACCAAGATTTTTTATCTGCCCAACAGTCTGTTGAATCGGGAACAAATATTGAGCTGCAGGGATGCGACTGGAAATGTTCGGAAGTGATTCTTCCTGCCGGCACTCGCGTCGGCGCCCGAGAAATGGCGCTTTTATTCGAAGCTGGAGTCGAACGGGTGTCGGGTTGGGCTTCACCCCGTGTCGCTGTGGTAGCCACCGGCAGTGAAATGATCGAACGAGCCGAGCTTCTGGATTCGGGTTTTCGTCGCTGCAGCAACGCGTCCTACATCGCCGCCCTGATGGCACGCATCGGCGTTACCGATATCCGAACTTTCGTCGTTCCCGACGATGCCTCTGTGCTCACCCGCACATTGCGCGAACTGGATGCCGTCTGCGACGTCATCATCACCGTCGGCGGCACCGGCAAGGGAAGCCGCGACTACACCCGACAAGCAGTTGCCTCGGCGGGCGGACGCTTTGTCGGAAGCGACAGCCAAGCCGATTCCCCCTTTGTGACAGCAAGGCTTCCTCATTCGGGTTTAGTCGGGCTTCCCGGCAATCCTCTTGCCGTCATGATGATCGTGCAGTGTGTTTTGCTCGAAAGCGTTCGAGCGGTTTTTCATTTGCCCGAAACAGCCGCTGAAACTGTCAGAGCTTCAATGGCTGAAGATATTGACGAAGGGATTGTCGGTGAACTTTGCGTGAGTCTGCGTCATGAAGCCGACGGTCTCATCGCCTGTCCTTTGCTCAAAGGCACCGGGCAGATGCGCGTCTTTGAATCCGCCGCCGGCTTTGTTCGCCTTTCGGGGCAACGACTGAGTCGAGGAGATGCCGTTTTGGTCGAGCGATTTAGAAATTAGTTCTTTATCCTTTCGCCTTTTGCCGAGAGTCTCCTCCGATGCCGATCCCGACTGCTCAAAATTTGAAAAACTATTTCTTGACGCTGGCTTCGGCACTTCTGTTGGTTGCGGCAGCAACCGTCTCATCCGCACAAACAACTCCTCCCGCGCAAAAACCGGACGTTGTTACTGCAGCTTCTCTTGTAGCTTTGCCCAACCGCCCTATCCGTCTGGCAGCCATCGTTTTGCCGGAGATGCCGTCTACCTTGAAAGCCGTGCACGAAACGGCAGCTTTGCTGCGCACTGCCTTCAAGCCCCATCCCATCGAGTTCGAAACTCTGACTTCAGCCGAGCTCACCGAACGCATCAAAGCAGGATCCGTGGACGCATTTCTCGCCAGTTCCGGCTACTACTGGCGCATGAGGAGATACGGTGTAATGGCTGTCGGAACCCTGATTTCACCGCAGCAACCCGACCCCAACAATGCCACGGCTCTGACCTTTCTGGTCAGGGCCGGAGACAGCCGCTTCAACGAACTTTACGACCTGAAAGATCACGTCATCGGCTCCACCTTCAAAACAGCCTTTATGACGTACCGCATCGGTCTGGCGGAAATCGCAAAGCTCGGAGAAGATCCTGAAGACTTTTTCAAAAAAATCGTCTTTACGGAAAAAACGAACAATGACGAAGTAGCGGCACTGCTCGATGACAAAAAAGTGGATGCCGTTATGATCAAAGCGTGCTGGCTGGAAGAACAAAGTGCCGACATTCAGACTCGCTATCGTGTTCTGAACCCCAGATTCGGCGGCGTTCAGTGCAAGCACTCAACCGACACCTATCCCGGAATCATGCTCGCCGTCACGCAGGGCGCATCCCCGAACATTGCACACATAATCGCGCGCACTTTGCTCTCTCGTCCGCAGCTTTCGGGAGACCATCGTTGGGGCGTTGCGACAGACTTGCGCGCTGTCGACAATGTCTACCGTCTGCTCAAGATCGAAAACTATGCCTATCTGCGCGAAATGACGCCGACGCGTTGGCTGATAGCGCACTGGCAAATCCCCGCTACGGTCGTTTTGTTTCTGCTCGGGCTGGCATTACACGCCTGGCGCACATCCGTTTTGGTTAAGAAGCGAACGCGTGAGTTGACCGCTTCGGTGCAAGCTCAGCAAAAAGCTCAGACGGAAATTCAGACATTGTCCGAGCAAATGGAGAGTCTGCACAAGGTTACGGTTGTAGGGCAATTGTCCAGCATGATTGCGCACGAACTCGCGCAGCCCCTGTCGGTCATTCAGTACTACTGCGAAAGTCAGAAGGACATTCTCAATACCAAACCTCTGAACTCGCGCTTGCTCGAGATCAGCCGACTGGGAATCGAAAGCGCCCTTTCACGCACACGCAACATCGTTGACAAGGTTCGCTCGTACAACCACGGCAACACCTCTCGCTGCGATGCCGTGGACGTATCTGCCACCATCAAGCGAGTGACCGCCACACTCAATGCCGATCTTTTGAAAAAAACGGAGTTGACCGTCACCTGCAAGCCGAATTTATTCGTCAGAGCGGACCGGCTCGAATTCGAGTTGATGATTTCAAACCTCCTGAAAAACGCACTGGAAGCCAGCCACGAAGACTCTTATCCCTTAGTCACCCTTGAGGCTTTGCGTTGCAACAAAGAAAGCGTCCTTATCCGTATTGAAAATTCAGGCAGATTGCTCACGAACGAAGACATCCGCCGCATTCAAACTCCGCTGCTGACATCCAAGGCAACCGGATTGGGGCTGGGCGTTACCATCGCTTGCGCCCTAGCGGAGGCCTCCGGAGGCCAAACGCAATTCAAGGTTCGTCCAGAAGGCGGGCTTGTGGTCGTGCTTACTCTGCGATCTGCCGAACCCCGCAAGAACTAGACAAATCGTCCCTACCAATAAGCAACGGCAACAGAGGAAATTCAATGGCAAAAGAAATCAACCTTAAGGAAGAAACCATCATTCGCATTGTCGACGATGATGCAGACATTCGCGACGCACTCAGCTTCATGCTGGAATGCAAAGGTTGGCAGGTGCGCGCTTATTCTTCTGCCAGAGAATTTCTCACGCAGGACTCGCCGAGCATTCCCGGGTGCCTGCTGCTTGATATCCGCATGCCCGACATGAGCGGCGTACAGCTGCAAACTCTGATGAAAAAACAGCGCATGCATTTACCCATCATCTTCATCACCGGACACGCCGATGTTGATACTGCCGTTGCCACACTCAAGGCCGGAGCGTTGGATTTTCTGCAGAAACCCGTTGACACGATCGCCCTGGTTAAAGCCATCGAACCGGCAGTGCGCATCAGTTTTGCCAAGGCCTCCGGCCGTCTATCCCCGCGTCAGGTTTCGGATATCCTGCATGATTTGAGTCCGCGGGAAAAAGAAATCACCCAACTTCTTCTTTTGGGCATTACGAATAAGGAAATCGCCGAACGTTTGGATCTCTCTCAACGCACTGTCCACGGGCATCGCAACAACATCTACCACAAACTACGCGTGCACAACCTGCAGGAATTCCTCCACTGCGTCAAGAGTGCAGATTCATCCATTTGAGTGGCGTCGACCTTGAAAAAATCACTGCAAATTGACCTTGCAAACAACAAAAACGCTGCCAATTGCGCTACTTTTCGTTATGGCATTTTTGAACTGCGCTTTTTTGAGCAAAAACAATGGATATGGATCAGGCGTTTATTCGTCCTGCTCGTGAAGCGGACCTCCCCGAGCTGCTTGAGATTTACAACGAAGAAATCGAACACGGCACTGCAACGTTCGACACCAAGCCTTTGACGCTGGAGGAACGCCGACCCTGGTTTTTTGCTCACAACCAAGGTAACCATCCGCTGATCGTGGCCGAATGCGAAGGCCGCGTGCTCGGTTACGCATCACTTTCGACCTTCAACGCCAAGGCGGCCTATGACACAAGCACCGAACTTTCGGTTTATGTACACAAGGACGCTCGAGGCAAGGGATTAGGGCGACTGTTGACTGAGACCATTCTTCGAATGGCTACCGAGGATCCGCGTACGCACCGCGTCTATTCACTTGTGACGGCCGATAACAAAGCCAGCATTGCACTGCATGAAAAGCTCGGCTTTCGCCTTGTCGGCACCATCACCGAAGCCGGCACCAAATTCGGCCGCTGGCTTGACGTCATTTATTGGGAAAAGGCGGTGTGAGGCCTTGCCCAACGGAGAATTAATCATGTTTTTCGTTTCCGACACCCTTTTGGATCAGATCCTGACCGACGACATTCCGTACGGCGACGCCACTGTGTCGCTTCTCGGCATTGAAAACGAACGCGGCATCGTGCGCTGCTTTCCTAAAGCGGATACGACGATTGCGGGCGTGCGGCTCGCCGAACGACTTTTTGCGCGTGTCGGCCTTACCGTAGAGCGCTTTGCCGAAGAAGGCGACACCGTTTCCGCAGAAACCGTCATTCTGCAGGCAAAAGGCAAAGCAGGCGCCATTCATGCCGTCTACAAAACCGCGCAGAATATCCTCGAATATGCTTCGGGAATCGCCTCACGCGCTCACCAGATGGTCGAGGAAGCCAAAGCCGGAAACCCACACTGCCGCGTTGCCGTCACACGAAAGCACTTTCCCGGCGCCAAAACGCTCTCGCTTTATGCGGCGCTTGCGGGCGGCGCCGTTGCGCACCGCATGGGACTTTCGGAATCCGTGCTCGTTTTCGATCAACACCGCGTCTTCGTTCCGAATTTCGAACAAAGCCTTTCGGCGGCCAAGCTAGCCGATCCCGAGCGCAAAATTGCCGTAGAAGCCGCCAATGCCGACGAAGGGCTCGCCTTCGCTGCGGCAGGCGCCGACATTATTCAGTGCGAGAAGTTCACCGTAGAAGCCTTTGCCGAATTCGTGTCATCCGTCAAGCGTGAATTCCCTCAGTTGATCATTTCCGCGGCAGGCGGCGTCAACGCCTCAAATGCCCGCGAATACGCACAGGCCGGAGCCGACTTCCTGGTGACCACGTGGCCCTACTTCGGCAAACCGGCCGACGTCAAGATGCAGATTCTTGGCTGACAACAGCTAGCTGTACTGAGTCGATTACGGAAGATCGGCCTTTCGGCAGGCCTCCTTCACAAACGGATTTTCGTTGCCCTGAATCTTTTCGATGCGCTCGGCTCTGAGACACTCCCAACGGTCCACGGGATACATGGTATTCCAGGCCGTCATGAGTTTTTGCTGAGCGCTCGACATTTTGTAGAGGGGATAAGCGTCCAGCATGTAGAGCATCGTACGCGCGATGGCCCCTCGCGTATATTCGGGCGGCTCCACGGCTCTGCCGCTGATCTTCATCGGGCAGGAGCCAAAACTTGAAGCGGCTTCGGGAAGCATCGTATAGCGATAATTCGAGCGTGCGGCATTGACCGCACCGATGGCCGGGTAAAGGTTGTAAAGGTCGGCCTGCATCAAACGGAATTCCCGATTGACTTTTTCCGCACAGGCTCGCCCCTTGAAAGATTTGCCGCTGCTTCTGACGCAACGGGGATCTCCCTCACGCCATTCGACAAACGCTCGCCCGAAATTTTCGGCGGGCACCACATGTTCCCACTCCACCCAAGCGGCTCTCTTTTGGTGCTTTTGCGTCGTAAAGCCCTCGGGCAACGTCACATTCTTTTTGCTATCGAACTCCGCCAGGCAATAAAACGTCACTCGATGGTCGTAGTAGACATCTTGCTCCAGAATCTTCTTGGCCTTGGAAAACGATTCGATTGTCGTATTGCCCTGCGCCCAGAGCGGTGCTGTCGTTGCAGCCAGTGTCGCGGCGAGAAAAAGGGAAAAAAGCTTTTGCATAGCAATCTCTGATTAAGTTCTTGAAATTCTATGGTTATGCGGCAGAGCATGTCGAGTGCCCACTGATACTACCAATTAAGTAAAAGATAAACTCGTTTCATCTTTCGAGACATGAGCGGTTTCTCTTGCATTCCTTTGATGTATGTAGGGAAACTCTTCACTTCTTTACGTGTTTGCCCTTCCAAAGGCGTAACACTCTAGGAGTAGAATTTTTTTGCTAGAAAGTGCGCATCGGCTCCCCTGCCGATGGGCTCTGCTTGCTTATCGTTTCAAAAAATCAGGAGAGGAATTCGAAAATGGCTCAAAACCCTGAATTCAAGTACGCACCGATGTTCCAGCTCGGTGAAGACAAGACTGAGTACTATCTGCTCACCAAGGATTACGTGTCCGAAGGTGAATTCGAGGGCCATAAGATCGTCAAGGTTCAGCCCGAAGCACTCACGATGCTGTCCAAGCAGTGCTTCCACGACGCCAACTTCCTGCTGCGCCGCGCTCATAACGAACAAGTCGCCAAGATCCTCAAGGATCCGGAGGCCTCGGAAAACGACAAGTACGTTGCTCTGACCTTCCTGCGCAATGCCGAAGCTTCCGCTAAGGGCATCCTGCCGCTTTGCCAGGACACCGGCACGGCCATCATCCACGGCGAAAAAGGCCAGAACGTCTGGACCGGCTTCTGCGATGAAGAAGCGCTGTCCCGCGGCGTCTACGAAACCTACACGGAAGATGCTCTGCGCTATTCTCAGAACGCTCCGCTTTCCATGTACGAAGAAAAGAACACCCGCTGCAACCTGCCCGCTCAGATCGATATCGAAGCGGCCGAAGGCGGTGAATACAAGTTCCTGTGCGTCGTCAAGGGCGGCGGTTCCGCCAACAAGTCCTACCTCTTCCAGGAAACGAAGGCCATTCTGAATCCGGCTACGCTCGTTCCCTACCTCGTCAACAAGATGAAGACGCTCGGCACGGCTGCCTGCCCGCCGTACCACATCGCCTTCGTAATCGGCGGCACGACGGCCGAACGCACGATGCTCACCGTCAAGCTCGCCAGCACGCACTACTACGACGAACTGCCGACAACCGGCGACGAAACGGGCCGCGCCTTCCGCGATCTCGAGCTCGAACAGAAGCTCTTTGAGGAAGCCTGCAACATCGGCCTCGGCGCACAGTTCGGCGGCAAGTACATGGCCCACGACATCCGTGTCATTCGCCTGCCGCGCCACGGCGCCAGCTGCCCGGTCGGCATGGGCGTGAGCTGCTCGGCAGACCGCAACATCAAGGCCAAGATCAACAAGGACGGCGTCTGGATTGAAAAGCTCGACACCAACCCGGGTGAATTGATCCCCGAAGAGCTCCGCCGTCCGGGCGAAGGCGGCCAGATCAACATCGATCTGAACCGTCCGATGTCCGAAGTCTGCAAGGATCTGTCGAAGTATCCCGTTTCGACCCGCGTCAACCTCTCCGGCACCATCATCGTGGCCCGCGACATCGCGCACGCCCGCATGAAGGAACTCATCGAAGCCGGCAAGGGTCTGCCGCAGTACGTCAAGGATCATCCGATCCTCTACGCAGGTCCCGCCAAGACGCCGGAAGGCTACGCCTGCGGTTCCATGGGCCCGACCACCGCTCAGCGTATGGATCCGTACGTTGACCTCTTCCAGGAAAACGGCGGCTCGCTCGTGATGATCGCCAAGGGCAACCGCACTCAGGCCGTGACCGACGCCTGCAAGAAGCACGGCGGCTTCTATCTGGGCACGATCGGCGGCGTGGCTGCTGTCCTGTCCGCCAGCTCCATCAAGAGCATCGAGTGCGTCGAATGGCCCGAACTCGGCATGGAAGCCGTCTACAAGATCGAAGTCGTCGACTTCCCGGCATTCATCCTCGTCGACGACAAGGGCAACGACTTCTTCAAGCAGCTCAAGCCGCGCAACGAGATCAAGTGCGAATGCTGCAAGAAGTAATTCTTTGATCGCCTCATCGCGGCACACCGTCCGCTTGTAGCGTTCGGTGCCGCAGACAGTCCCCGTCGAGTCGGTTTCTCGGCTTCGGCGGGGATTTTTTGTCAATTACAATCGCCGCTCCCTCGATAACCTTTGTTCCGATTCAGTTCCATGGACTACGAAAACATATCTCCCGAAGAAGCCAAACTCCGTATGGATTCCGATCCCAGTGCCGTCGTCGTCGATGTGCGCCGCCCCGATGAATTCGTCGCCGGACACATCCCCGGTGCAGTCAACGTGCCGCTTGATGAAATTCAGGACAACGATCTGCCCGAGTCGATGGCCGACAAAAACACTCCCTACCTTATCTATTGCCGAAGCGGCGTACGCAGCGTCACCGCTGCCAAACTGCTTGCCGCACAAGGCTACCGACGGCTTGCCAATTTCGGAGGCATTCTGGACTGGCCCTACACCGTCGAGCGTGGATCGGTCTAACGTTTACTCCTTTCGAGCTAGACCAAATTGCAACCTGCAGAAAATGAAAAAGGAAACCGTCTTTCCGCGTTTTTCTGTTTACCTAAGACTTGTTACAAATATCCCCGTTGACGGATATCTCGCAAACCCGCATTGGTCTGGGTTTTTTCACGTTTTTTTGACGAAAAACCGTCTTGCCCGCATAAACTTTTCTTAACAATTAGACAAAGATCAAAAGTTGTTAAACATTTACGCCTACGGTCTACCTACAAAGAGGATAATTGCACGGTCCCAAAATATCTAGGAGACAAACAATGATTGGATTTGACTTCTGGGTGCAGCTGTTTGTGCTGCTCGCCTGCTTGTTCTACGCCGCTCCGCGCGGTGGTATGACCCTCGGTTTGATGGGCGGTATCGGCCTCATCATCTTCATCTTCGGCTTCGGCCTCAAACCCGGTAAGCCCCCGGTTGACGTGATCCTGACCATTATGGCCGTGGTCTGCGCGGGCGCTACCCTTCAGGCAGCCGGCGGTCTTGACTGCCTGCTGTCGATCGCTGAAAAGATTCTTCGTAATCATCCGCGTTTCGTTTGCTATCTGGCTCCGTACCTCTGCTGGTTCCTGACGGTTCTCTGCGGTACCGGTCACGTTGTCTACACGATGCTGCCCATTATTTATGACGTGGCCATCAAGAACAACATCCGTCCGGAACGCCCGATGGCTGCTTCCACGATCGCCGCTCAGATGGGTGTGATCTGCTCGCCGGCTGCTGTGGCTGCCGTGTCGATGGTGGCTCTGCTTGACGGTCAGTTGGTCGGCGGTCAGCCCTTCAGCTTCCCGCAGCTGTTCGCCATCGTGATCCCGGCCGCTATCGTCGGTCTGTTCATGGTCGGCACGTTCTCCGTGTTCCGCGGCAAGGACCTCGACAAGGACGAAAAGTTCCAGGCTCTGATTGCCGATCCGGAACAGCGCAAGTACGTCTACGGCGAAACCACCACTCTGATCGGTGTTAAGTTCACCAAGCAGCAGTGGGCCAGCCTCTGGATCTTCCTGTGCACCGTGGCTGTCGTGGCCATTCTCGGTTCCGTTCCCGAACTCCGCCCGATGGTTGGCAAGAAGCGCCTCTCGATGACTCTCGTCATCCAGATGTTCATGCTCCTGGCCGGCATCCTGATGGTTATGTTCTGCGGCGCTAAGGCCATCAACAAGACCAACGTGTTCAACGCCGGTATGGTTGCCATCGTTTCCGTGTACGGCGTGGCCTGGATGTCCGACACGATGTTCTCGAACCACCTGCCCGACCTGAAGGCCGCTCTGACCGGCTGGATGCAGTCCGCTCCGTGGACCTTCGGTATCGTTCTGCTGTTGGTTTCCAAGCTCGTGAACTCTCAGGCTGCTGCTGTGGCCATCGTGGTTCCGGTTGCCATCGGTATCGGCACGCCTCCGGGTGTGATCGTGGCTATGTCCTCCGCCGCCTACGGCTACTACATCCTGCCGACCTACCCGTCTGACCTTGCCGCCCTGACGTTCGACCGTTCTGGCACGACCCACATCGGCAAGTTCGTGATCAACCACTCCTTCATCCTTCCGGGTCTGATTGGTGTGATCACCGCCGTGATCGTCGGCTGGTGCCTCGGCATGGTCTACGGCTACATCTAATAAAAAAAGAATATCTACCTGTAGAGTTTTGGGACAGGGGATAAGCAGGTTCGGGCATCGATCCCGAACCTGCCTAGAGTAAAAAAACGGAGTCTTCGGACTCCGTTTTTTTATGCCTGAATTCTTTAAGCGCTATTCATTTTTGGAATTGATTGGCCTAGCGGCAAAGCAGGCCAATATCGCGTCACAGCCTTGATTTGACGCAAAATTCTCTCAATTGCAAACCATTTAAGTTCCCTAAAATAAGCAAATTGTGAGTAGGTCGCAAACCACACAAAAAGAATAAGCGATCGTTAGGAGAGAAGCCCCATGTTTTATTCCGGACTTGTTGTCACAAGCAAACCCGGTTCGTTCGATGATGTCGGTCAAAGTCTCAAGACCCTGCCCGTGGAAGTGCACCAAAGCGATGCCGCTTCGGGCCGTTATCTGGTCGTGCTTGAAGAGGCTTCCGTGGAGGCTGAGACAGATCGGTTCCGCGCCATTCGGGAATTGCCCGGCGTAGCCGACGTCAGCCTCGTTGTTCACCGAGTTGAGTCGGACGCCGAAAACAGCTGATTTCTTTCGAACCGTCCAGTCTCAACTGTTCGACGGTCCGCTTCCCTTTTCTTTTCACAGCCGTACACGCGTTTGCGAAACATATAAAAACGAGTGCGGCAACTGCCCAGGAGAGAAACCATGACTGAACACAAAGTCATTCCCATCTCAAGAAGAGAGCTTTTGAAGACCGGCGTAGCAGCAACCGCCGCCATGTCGGTTGGTTTGCCCGTCACGCAGGCGGCCGCTCAAGCCGCCCAGGCAGCCGACGCCGGTATTCAGTGGCATAAAGGCGTCTGCCGCTTCTGCGGCACCGGCTGCGGTCTGCAGGTCGGCACGCTCAACGGACGCATCGTAGCAACCAAGGGTGACCCCGACGCTCCGGTCAACCGCGGCCTCAACTGCATCAAAGGCTACTTCAACGCCAAGATTCTCTACGGTCAGGACCGTTTGACGCGTCCCCTGATGCGCATGAAAAACGGCAAGTTCGATAAGAACGGGCCTTTTGTGGCCGTCAGCTGGGAACAGGCCTTCGACGAAATGGAACGCCAGTTCCGCCGTGTCTATCAGGAAAAAGGCCCCGAAGGCGTTGCCATCATCGGTTCCGGCCAGTACACGATTCCGGAAGCCTATACCGCTTCCAAGCTTCTGAAGGCAGGGTTCCGATCCAACAACATCGACCCGAATGCACGTTTGTGCATGGCCTCGGCCGTTGTGGGCTTTTACCAAACGTTCGGCGTCGACGAACCGATGAACGTCTACGACGACATCGAAAAGTGCAATGCGATGGTGCTTTGGGGCAACAACATGGCCGAAGCGCACCCGGTGCTCTGGAGCCGCGTAACCGACCGCAAGCTCACGCATAAGGCAACGCGCATCGTGAACGTCACGACGCATTCGAACCTTTCCTCGGGCATGGCCGACATCGAGATCATCTTCAAGCCCAACACCGATCTGGCCATCCTCAACTACCTTGCACGCGAAATCGTCCGCCGCAAGGCCTATGACGAAAAGTTCGTCAAGGATCACTGCATTTTCGCTACCGGCACTGTCGACATCGGCTACGGCATGCGTCCGACCGATAAATTCGCGTTTGAAGCTGAAAAGGATATTCAGGCCAAGCAGAAGAAAATCATCCTTTCCGAAGCCGAGGCTATCGGTCAGCGCCGCAAGGCTGGCATCGAAGTCGAACAAAAGCAGGTTGCTGCCGCAGGCGGCCACTGGCACATCACGTTTGACGAATACAAGCGCGGCTTGGAACCCTACACGCTCGACTTCGTCGCCAAGCTCGCCAAGGGCGACCCCGACGAATCGCTCGAAAGCTTCAAGAAGAAGCTCACGGCTCTGGCCGACATCTACTGCGACGCAAAGCGCGACATCCTCTCCTTCTGGTGCATGGGCGTCAATCAGCACGTGCGCGGCGTTTGGGTGAACGAACAGATCTACGCTCTGCATCTGCTCACGGCCAAGCAGGGCCGTCCCGGCAACGGCGCCTTCTCGCTCACCGGTCAGCCCTCGGCCTGCGGCTCTGCCCGTGAAGTGGGCGCATTCTCGCACCGTCTGCCTTCCGACATGCTCGTGGGCAATCCCGCCCACCACAAGAAGACCGAAAAGCTTTGGCGCATTCCGGAAGGAACTCTCAATCCCGTGCTGGGCAAGCCCATCATGGGGTTGCTGCGCGGTCTTGAAGACGGCTCCGTCAACTTCTTGTGGACGCAGGTGGTCAACGTCTTCCAGTCGGCCCCGAACAGCAACCACTGGCTTAAAGCTGCCCGCAAGCCCGAAAACTTCGTCGTCGTCGCCGACGTCTATCCGACGCTTTCGGCAAAGGTTGCCGACCTGATCCTGCCGACCGCCATGATCTTCGAGAAGTGGGGTCTGTACGGCAATGCCGAACGCCGCACGCAAGGCTGGGCGCAGATGGTTCCGCCCGTTGGCGAAGCTATGAGCGACGTCGCCACGATGATGGAATTTGCCAAGCGCTTCAAGATCGCCGAATGCTGGGGCGAAAAGAAGGTGGCCGGCGGCAAGAAGACCCTGCCCGACGTGTTGGGCAAGGCCAAAGAAATGGGCATTGATCCGAATGCCTCGCTCTTTGACGTGCTCTTTGCCGGCATGCCCGAAACCAAGCAGTGCCCGTGGCCCGATCCGAAGTATCCGGGCACTCAGTGCTGCACGGCCGAGGCCCTTAAGCTCAACTGGTTCCCGGAAAAAGCCCTCTTTACCGAGTATCGCCAGTTCACGCTGGGCGACGGACACGATCTGGCCGACTTCGACACCTACATGGATCCGAAGGTACGCGGTCTGACCTGGCCCGTTGTCAACGGCAAACCCACAACGTACCGCTTCAACGCCAAGTACGATCCGTACGTGAAAAACGGCGACTTCGAGTTCTACGGCAAGCTCATGAAGGCGATTCCGCAGGGCAACCTCGACGGCATCACCGACAAGACTCCCAAGCCGTTGCCCGGTCGCGCGAAGATCTTCTTCCGTCCGTTTGCCGAACCGGTGGAAAAGCCCGACGCCAATTACGACCTGATGCTGGGCACGGGACGCATTCTCGAGCACTGGCACACCGGCTCGATGACGCGCCGCGTGCCCGAACTGCACCGCGCCGCTCCTTCGGCTGTGCTTTACATGCATCCGGTCGACGCTCAAAAGCGCGGTCTCAAGCGCAACGACGTGGCGCAGATCACCAGCCGCCGCGGCAGCATCAAGGCGCTTGTGGAAACACAGGGCCGCATGAAGATGCCCAAGGGCACGGTCTGGATGGCGTTCTTCGACGAGTCGGCTCAGGTGAACAAGCTTTGCATTGACGCCACCGATCCGATTTCGGCCGAACCCGACTTCAAGAAGTCCGCGGTTCGCGTCACGAAGGCCTAAAGCCGGAGACGAACACACGCGCTTGATTTTTCAGCGGCCGAGGCCGTTCGAAGCCTCGGCCCGCTGAAAACCATCGAACACGCCTACATTTCGATTCGACAATGACGATAAAAGCGACCAGACGTCAAGCCATCGGCATTCTCCTGGAGGGTGCCGGCGTAGCGGCCGCCGCAGGCGCAGGTCTCACGGCTTTCGTGCGCACCGCCAAATCCAAAGGCTTCGAACCTTTGCCCCCGGGCGCCGATGCCAAGTTCTACGACAAGTGCATCCGCTGCGGTCTCTGCGTTAAGGCCTGTCCCTACGATACCTTGAAGCTCGCCAAGCTGGGCGACAAGGCGCCTTACGGCACACCTTATTTCGAGCCGAGGAAAATTCCTTGCTATATGTGCGAGGACATCCCTTGTGCAAAGGTTTGTCCGTCGGGTGCACTCGACCGCAAGATCGACAATATCCGCAAGGCTCGCATGGGCATTGCAGCCATTGATCCAAATGCGTGTCTGAGCTGGCAAGGCTTGCGCTGCGAAGTCTGCTATCGCGATTGTCCGCTTCGAAACGAAGCGCTCAGCCTCAAGCCCCATCCGCGCGAACTGAGCAAGCACGCCGTTTTCGTGCCGGTGATCAATCCCGATCATTGCACGGGCTGCGGCTTGTGCGTCTACGGCTGCCCGACACAAGTGCCGGCGATCAACATCATCGATCCGAAGACCTTCCTCGGTCGGATCGGCGAACACTATCGCCTCGGCTGGCTCGAAGATCAGCCGCACCATCCGGGCAATCCTGCCGACAAAAAGCCCGCGCCGCAGAATCCCGCCGAACCCGGCGGCCTTGATTTTCTCAACTCAATGGACGACCCGACGCTATGAGTCAAAGCATCCCGACGGCGGCGGTCTCGCCGCAGAAAATCAAAGCAAGAATGCTCGCGCTCGGCATTGCACGCCGCATAGTGCAGCTTGCCGTTCTGGCGCTTTTCATCGGCACGGCCCGTTTGGGCTGGACGCTTCTGGGCGAACCGCTTTTAAACGGTACGCTCACAAGCTCCCTGATCGCAGGTGTCGTTCCGATGTCGGATCCTTTTGCTCTGTTGCAAAAGCTCTGCGCCGGGCACAAACCCGAACTGACGATGATCGTCGGTGCGCTCATCGTGTTGGCGATCTACATCGTGGCCGGCGGCCGCGCCTTCTGCGCGTGGGGCTGCCCGATGAACATCGTTACGGACGCAGCCTACGATCTGCGACGCAAACTCAATGTTCCGGCATCGAGTCTGAGAGTGTCGCGCAACACGCGTTATGCGCTTGCCGTTGCTGCGCTTGCAGCTTCGGCAGTCTCGGGCACGGCCGCCTTCGAGTGGATCAGTCCGCAAGCCTTCCTGTGGCGGGAAATCGTCTGGGGCATCGGTGCCGGCCTGGTGAGTGCCGTTGTCGGTGTCTTTGCGTTCGATTTACTGCTGATGGAGCGCGGTTGGTGCGGTCATTTCTGTCCGCTCGGAGCATTCTGGTCCGTTGTCGGCAAAGTCGGTCTTATCAAGCCGCTTTTCGACAGTGATCGCTGCACCAAATGCGGCGACTGCCTGCGCGTGTGTCCCGAAGCCCATGTCATCAATTTCAAACAGGCGGCAGCCAAAGGCTTCATTGCCTCGGGCGAATGCACCAACTGCGGTCGTTGTGCCGCCGTGTGTCCTGAAAATGCCATTCGTTTTGCCGTGCGTTTTCAAGCCAAGCCGTCTGCAACCGAATCGATTGAAAAGTAAGCCAGGATTTTGGAGACTTTCATGAAAAAACTGTTTTTGACGACCGTTGTGTCCCTTGCCGCCGCTGCGGCGATCACCGCCTGCGCCGTGCAGGAACCCATCGACATCAATTCCATGAGCCTTGAAAAGACGAGTCCTTTTGAAACGCCGACGCCCAAGGCATTCGGCGAAAACGCCGGACTCTATCGCGAAACTCAGATGGGGATGCCCGCGATGATCCCGCACGGTGTGGGCAACTTCAAGATCACGCGCGACAACAATCCGTGCATCATGTGCCACGGCAATCAGGATAAAATCGGCGCCGCCAAAGTGAAGGGCGTGCCGACATCAATGCCCGCCACGCACTGGACCAAGGTCGACGGCAAGCTCGTAACGGCCGCCGCGCGTCACGAATGCATGCTCTGTCATGCCACTCAGGCCGACGTGCAGCCGCTTGTCGAAACCGTTCAGTAAAATTCAACTTGATGACTCTAAGGCGCCGCTTGATTTCGGCGCCTAAGTGCGCGTCGCGGCACTTTACTGCCGCATCGGCGTTCAAGCGCCCGATGCGGCGGTATGTGCCGCGTCTTTTGTTTTCTTCCCGTACTTTTTAGCAAGGACTTTCAAGATGGCAGTCAAGGTGGTGCTCGGCATGAGCGGCGGCGTCGACAGTGCGGTCAGCGCCTGGCTTCTCAAGGAGCAGGGCTATGACGTCACCGGCGTCTTCATGAAAAACTGGGAAGACGACGACAGCGAATACTGCTCGAGCCGTCAGGATTTTCTGGATGCAGCCAGTGCCGCCGAAAAAATCGGCATCGATCTTGAGGCGGTTAATTTCGCCAAAGAGTACAAAGAGCGCGTTTTTTCGGAATTTCTGCGTGAGTATCAAGCCGGTCGAACCCCCAATCCGGACGTACTCTGCAATTCGGAAATCAAATTCAACGCTTTCCTCGACTACGCCATGGAACTCGGCGCAGAGAAGATTGCCACCGGCCACTACGCACGCGTTCGGCAAACGGAAAACGGCGTGCAGCTGCTTCGCGGCCTCGACGGCTCTAAAGATCAAAGCTACTTTCTGCACCGTCTCAATCAAAAGCAGCTTGAAAAAGCGATTTTCCCTGTCGGGGAGCTCGAAAAGACCAAAGTGCGCGAAATCGCCCGAATGCTCGACCTCTCGGTCGCAGCAAAGAAAGACTCCACCGGCATCTGCTTTATCGGAGAGCGTCCTTTCCGCGAATTTCTGTCGCGCTACCTGCCGACGCACCCCGGCCCCATCCGCACCGATACCGGCAAAATCGTAGGAGAGCACGTCGGCCTTAGCTTCTACACACTCGGTCAGCGCAAAGGCATCGGCGTGGGCGGAAGTCGCGAAGGCACGGGCGAGCCCTGGTTTGTAGCCCGCAAAGATCTCGCAACCAACACGCTGTGGATCGTGCAGGGCCATGAACATCCGTGGCTCAACACGCATACGCTGCGCGCCGTGCGCACCAGTTGGATTGCCGGTACTGGATTCGAACCGGTAGCCCCCGTCACGGTCAAAACGCGCTACCGCGCGCCGGACGGCGCCTGTGAAATCGCCGCTGTCGGTCCCGATACGGTTGATCTGACTTTCCCCGTACCGCAGTGGGCGGCAACTCCCGGCCAGTCGGCCGTGCTCTATCAGGGAGAAGTGTGCCTGGGCGGTGGCTTTATCGACACAATCGACAACGCCGACATTCCAAAGCTCTGACACTTAACGACGATCTCAGTTTTTTTGGCTAACATTCCCGCAATTTCAGATTTTTGGTTGGATCCATGTCGCTTTTTGACTCCGCACGATTTCTGACTTCGGCCGCTGCCGTGAGCCAACTGCCCGGCGCGGGTCTTCCCGAAATCGCTTTTGCCGGTCGCTCCAATGCCGGCAAAAGCACCACGATCAATGTGCTCACCCGACAAGGGCGCCTCGCGTTTGCCTCCAAAACGCCCGGCCGCACGCAGCTCATCAACTTTTTTACGCTCTCGCGCAAGATTCCCGACAGCAAGGAACGCGAACAGATCGCGCATCTCGTGGACCTTCCGGGTTACGGCTACGCCAAAGCAGCCCCCGAAATCCGTGAAACCTGGAGCCGTCTGATCGGCGGGTACCTTGCTGACCGACCGTCGCTTACCGGCGTCGTGATCGTCATGGATGCACGCCGCCCCTTCATGCCGGCCGACGAATGGCTCATCGACTTTTTTGCCGCTCGCAGCCACGTCCGTCAGCTTTGGCTCATCAACAAGTGCGACCAGATCAAGCGCGCCGAGCGCAATACGGTGCTCGCGCAGGCTCGCGAGCGCGCTAAAAAATTGGGCGAACACGTCGACGTGCAGCTTTTCTCGGGCCTTAAAAAAGAAGGCGTCGAAGAGCTGCAGCAACGGCTTTTGTCGTGGATCGATCCCGAAAATCGGCTGTCCGCATGACGCCCTCTCGCAATTGCGGCGACTTTACGGTATTCTTCCGCGATTTTTAAAACTTCTTTGTGGCTAATATCACAATGCAAACACTCGGTGCTTATCCTTCCGTTCGCATGCGCCGCATGCGCCATGATGATTTTTCCCGCCGTCTGATGCGCGAGAACGTGCTCACCGTCAACGATCTGATCCTGCCCGTGTTCGTGCAGGAAGGCGAACACAAGGTGACTCCCGTTCCGACGATGCCCGGCGTCAACCGTCTCTCGATCGATGAACTGCTTAAGGTTTGCGGCGAAATGGTCGAACTCGGAATTCCGATGATCGCACTGTTCCCGCACATCGAAGACGACCTGAAGACCCCCGACGGTGCCGAAGCCGGCAACCCCGACGGTCTGATCCCTCGCGCCGTGAAGGCCATCAAGGCCGCCTATCCGCAGCTCGGCGTGATGTGCGACGTGGCGCTTGACCCTTACACCACGCACGGTCAGGACGGCCTCATTGACGAAACGGGCTACATCCTCAACGATGAAACGATCGAAATGCTCGTCTGCCAGGCTCGTGCTCAGGCCCAAGCCGGCGCCGACGTCGTTGCTCCCTCCGACATGATGGACGGCCGCATCGGCGTCATCCGTCAGATGCTCGAAGACGAAGGCTTCATCCACACCCGCATCATGGCCTACTCGGCTAAGTATGCAAGCGCCTTCTACGGCCCCTTCCGCGATGCCGTGGGCTCGGCAAGCAACCTCGGCAAGTCCACCAAGGCCGTCTATCAGCAGGATCCGGCCAACAGCGACGAAGCGCTCTGGGAAGTCGGCTACGATCTCAACGAAGGCGCGGATATGGTCATGGTCAAGCCCGGCATGCCCTACCTTGACGTGGTTCGCCGCGTCAAGGATGAGTTCAAGGCTCCGACCTTCGTCTATCACGTCTCCGGCGAATACGCGATGATCAAATGCGCTGCCGCCGCAGGCTGCATCGACGAAAAGAAGATCACGATGGAATCGATGATCTGCTGCAAGCGCGCCGGCGCCGACGGCATTCTTACGTACTGTGCCCTTGACGTCGCTCGCTGGCTCAAGGAAGGCTACAACTACTAATCGTTCGGCCGCATAAAAGCGTTCTCAATCCCGATCTGCTCCCGCGGCAGGTCGGGATTTTTCATCTTCGGACACGCTTTTTTGCCTGATTTGCGCAAAATAACGAGCTTGGCGTCATCCTGGGATCGATTCAAGGCTAAAGTACGATCACTTCCTTCAAGTTTTCGATCCATGCAGCGACGCACCTTTCTGACTTCCGCCGCTTTCCTTGCTGCTGCCGCCGCAGGCCCCTTGTGCGCAGCCGCACGCGAAAGTTCTCAGGCCTATCTCGCCTTAGGCACCAAGCCTGCGGGCACAAGACTCGATCGCATTCAGGCTTCTCCGAACTTTCGCAACGGAGCGTTTCAGAATCTCGATCCCGTATTCGATCCGATCGATCGGAACCGCACCTCGGGAATGATGAAGTTTCTCACTGAAAGCAAAGAGGGACGTCGCCCGATCGACCGCATTCCGTCCGTAAAAACCGATCTCTCGAAACTGCCCGAAGGCCGCATGGTTTGGTTCGGGCATTCCGGTTTTTTCATGCGGCTCGCAGGACTGTCGATTGCCGTGGATCCTTCGCTGCACGCCTGCTCTCCGATGAGCAGCTTCTTCAAGCCGTTTGCCGGGGCCGATTTGTATCAACCTCAGGATATTCCGGCGCTTGATCTGCTGCTGTTGACGCACGATCATTACGATCATCTGGATATGCTCACGCTGCGGGAACTCAAGACCCGTACAAGCCGCGTGATTTGCCCTCTGGGAGTCGGCGCGCACCTCGAATACTGGGGTTGGGACGGCTCGATCATCACGGAACTCGATTGGGGGCAGTCGGAGCGCTTGTCATCCTCCGGCCGCATCACCTGTCTGCCGGCTCAGCATTTTTCCGGGCGCACATTCGAGCGCAATCTCACGCTTTGGTGCGGCTTCATGCTTGAATTTGAAGGCCTGCACATCTATCTCACGGGCGACGGCGGGTACGGACGACATTTCCGTCAAATTGCCTCGGAATTTCCTCGCATCGATCTGGCCATCGTTGAGGACGGTCAGTACAACGTCGACTGGGCAGGCATTCATCTGCTTCCCTGCGCCTGGAAGTCGGCTGTCGCAGAACTGCGGCCGCTCTGCGTCATGCCTTGTCACAATGCCAAGTACGATCTTAGCCGCCACACTTGGCAAGCTCCGCTTGAGGCGGCGCTTGCCAATGCCGTCGAGCTGAAAACGACGTTGGCAACGCCGATCATCGGCACCGCAATTGCGCTTGACAATCCCGCCGCAGAAACCGGTCCCTGGTGGCGAGGTCTGCGGTAGGCCAAAAGTGCGCAGCAAACGTAAACAACGGCTATAGTGGGACGTTGTTTACTCGTCCTTAGCGGCAATATGCGTTTTCTTCACACCTCAGACCTGCATCTCGGCCGCGCCCTTTACGGCGTATCCCGCGATGAAACTTACGAGAAATTATTAAGCTGGCTAATTGATACAATTCGAAGTGAATCTGTCGACTGCCTGATCCTCTCGGGCGACGTCTTTGACAACGCCACGCCGTCGCATCGCATGCAGCGTGCGTACTATCGGTTTCTTGCCTCGGTTGCAACGGCTACCGCCTGCCGGCATGTTGTCGTAACGGGCGGCAACCACGATTCGCCCACACTGCTGAATGCGCCCGATACGCTGCTCGAAGCACTGAACATTACGGTCGTCGGCGAAGCAACGACCGATCCCGCCGACGAGGCGGTGCTTCTTAAAAATCCCGAAGGAAAGCTCCTTGCGGTGGTCGCTGCCGTACCCTATCTGCGAGAGCGAGACCTCAGAAACAGCGTTGAAAACGAATCGCAGCAGGACAAAGAAGAGAAGATTCGCTCTGCCACTGCCGAGCACTACCGACGCGCTGTACTCGCCGCCGAAACACTGCGCGGACAAGCCGACATCCCTCTGATCGCCATGGGGCATCTCTTTGCCGCCGACTGCGATCCGTCGACCGAAGAACGAAATCTCTACATCGGATCGCTCGGCTTGATTCCGGCCTCTGCGTTTCCTGCAGCAATCGATTATCTCGCGCTCGGACATCTGCACAAAGCCCAACGCTTAGCCGGCAATGACACGCGCCGATACAGCGGCAGTCCCCTGGCGCTGGATTTCTCCGAACGCAACGGCAAAAAAAGCGTCTGCATCGTTGAGTCGAGGGGCCGCAGCTGCACCGTGCGCACGCTTGAAGTTCCGACATTCGATACGCTCGTGCAGATTACAGGCAATAAAGAAGCCATCAATCGCTCTCTCGCCGAGCTCATTGCCGCCGGGACTCCCGTTCTCTGTGAAATTCTGCACACCGAAGGCACCTTTGCTCCGGACTTGGCTGCGGCCTGCAGAGATCTGACGCAAGGAACATGCGTGACGCTGGTGCGAGTCGTCAGCCAAACACTTGCTCGGTCTCAGTTGTCTTTAGATGACATCGTCTCCGAAGTCGACGCCGTCACGCCGGAAAAAATGTTCGAACTCTGCCTGCAAAAGCAGGAATCGGCTGGAACCGTCTACGACAGCGACCTAAAAAAGCAACTCACAGATGCCTACGGTGAAATTCTCGAGATCGTACGCGCCAACGGAGGCGAAAAATGAGAATCCTCAAGATTCGCGTGCAAAACATCAATTCGCTCAAAGGAAACTGGTCGATCAACTTTGAGAATTCCGCCTACACTGCAGGCGGTCTCTTTGCGATCTGCGGCCCCACGGGAGCCGGCAAATCTTCCCTTCTGGACGCCGTCTGCATTGCGCTTTACGGCAGCACGCCCCGCTTGGGCTCCCTGTCGGCAAGCTCCAACGAAGCGATGACGCGAGGCACGGGCTTGATGGAAAGCGAAGTGACATTTCTCGCCAAAGGTCGGCGCTACCGAGCCCTTTATTCGCAGCACCGCGCCCGCAACAACGCTTGCGGCCGACTTCAAGGCTCGAGCATCGAACTGAGCCGCTACAACGAAGCGACGGGACAGTGGGACATTCTCGAAGCCAAATACAAGAAAAACTTCGACGCGCTCATTGCCGAAATCACCGGACTCACGTTCGATCAATTCACCCGGTCGGCGCTTCTTGCACAAGGCAATTTCTCGGTCTTTCTCAAAGCTAAGGAGGACGAGCGCGCCAACGCGCTCGAAGCCATCACCGGCACGGAAATCTATTCCGACATTTCCAAGGCGGTGCATGAACGGCACAGGGCTGAAAACGAGGCTCTCAGAGCACTGCAGGAACAGGCCAAAGCGGTAGGCGTGCTGCCCGACGAGATTCGAGCTCAGACGCTGGAGCAGTTAAACAATGTCGAGCAGCAAATCAAAGCGTCAACGTCTTCACTTGAGACAAAGGAATCTTTGCTCAGAACCGTGCAGGAGCGCGATCAAGTCGCAGACGCACTGCAAAAGGCTCGAGAGCGTCTTGCGGACATTGAGGCAACCGTCGAGCAGCTAAAACCCGAACGACAGGCAACCGACATTGCGTTGCGAGCCGCCAAAATCAAGCCGCAGTACGGTTCCCTTGCCCAAGCGCGCCAACGCGTCCAAGAAAGCAATGAACGCATCTTGCGGCTCGGTCGCGACGCCAAAACGGCTGCAGACGATGCAGCTCAAGCCCAAAAGAAGCACCGGGAGGCGTCCTCCGTTTCCGAATCGCTCGCCCGGGCATTTGAAGAGCTGCTTCCCCGGCTCAATAAGGTACGTGAGCTTGACGCCTCTATTGCCTCGGAAGTACGGCATCAAAAGGAAAAAGAAACGGCAAAGCAGACGGAAGAAGGCGCTCTGACCGAGAGTCGCACAAAGGAAAAATCGACTCAAAATGCATTCGACCAAGCCTTAATCGAGAAAACAAAGCTTGAGCGCGAGACAGCATGCGAGACGCCCGATGCACGCCTCTATGAGAAGCATGTCGAAATCACGGCCGCGATTGCAAGCTACACGGAGGCTTCGAACAATCAAATCGAGCGCCTGACGCTATTGAAAAAAAGCCGCGAAAATCTTAAAAAAGCCGAAGCTGCTCATCGAGACGCTCTTCAAGCAATCGTTCCTGCCGACTCGGCAATTGCCGCCGCTCAAAAAGAACTCGATGCGATCACCGCAGCCCTAAATGAATCGTTTGCGGAACAAACGCTTCAAACGCTCAACGAAGAAAAACGCGAAGCCGACGAACGCCTGGCGTTGCTCTTATCGCTAACCGAACGATTGGCGTCAAAAGAAGAAAAATCTTCGCTTTTATCCCTTAAAAACAACGAAATTCGAATCCTGGACACAACTCTCTCGGATAAAAGAGCGTTAAAGGAAACCAATACCGAACTTGTCGCTTCCCTAAAGCAGACAATCGAAGCACTGGAAAACGCCGATGCGCTGCGCTCGCTGATCGAGCGCCTAAGCGACGAACGCAGCAAACTTTCCGACGGCACACCGTGTCCGTTGTGCGGCGCCCTGCACCATCCGTACGCCGAACAAGCTCCCGCAATCCTGTCGGAAACCTCGCAGCAAACCGATCGAGCCAAACGCCAACTCAAAGACGCACAAGCCGACCTGGAGAAGGTTTTGCAGGAAATCGCACAGCTTGAAGGCAAGCGTCAAGCCTGCGAAAGCGTTATCGGCGATCTCGAAAAAAAACTTGCGCAGCTCTCGGATGAAATCCTGGTGTTCTCGACAAAGCTTGCAATCGACGAACCTACGCCGGCCTCGGTAGATGCTCAGCGTGTCTTTGCTAAGACTCAAGCGGACGCTTTGACCGAGCGCATTGCCAAGTTTGCAGAACTCGGAGATGCCCGATCGCAGGCCGCCGATCGGCTTTCCAAGGCTCAAGCCGAACGGCAGGAGCAAGCTCGAGCAATTCAAGCCTGCGAGACTGCACTTGCAGCCGCACATACGGCCGAGCAAACAGCCGAAGAAGAACTCAACACGGCAACTGTTCGCCTCGACCGAATGCGAACCGAATTGACTGGCGCCTGCCAAGGCATTGTCGAGGTTCCTACCGAAAGCAAGGCCATCCAACCTTGGCAATCTCAACTCAATCAAGCAGTCGCCGAATTTCGAGACAAGCTCGGTCGTCTTTCCGCCCTCAAGGAGGAGTTGACGATTCAACAGGCTACGGTCGACGAACAAAAACGTCTGCAGCACGCCTCAAGCAATCGGATCGCAGAACTTGCCGCAGAACTCAGTGTCATTCAAACTCAACTTGGCAAACTCAAAGCCGAACGCTGGTCGCTGCTCGAGGATAAGTCGCCGGAAACCGTAGAAAACGAGCTGAAAACTCGACGCAACACTGCAATGGAGGCAACCGCGGCGGCCAAAGCAGAGCTCGATCGTCTCAGCGAGGTGAAGAACAGACTCGAAGGAAGCCTGAAGGCCGCTCAAGAACAAGCCGTTGCAGACACCGAACAGCTTCAAAGCGCACAAACAGACTGGGCTGCAGCTCTCGCCGCTCATCAGTTTGCCGACGAGGCAACCTGGGCAGCTGCGCTTATTGACGACGAAGAGCTCGAACGCCGTACCCGGCGATACGCCGAGCTCGACTCCGAAGCCAAGGCATTGGCCGCGGGCATAAAGGAATCCAAGGCCAGACACGCCGAATTGCTCCAAAAAGCAGACGACAGTCTGCAGTCGGCGCCGCTCTCGGAGGAAATCAAAAGCGATCGCAATGCTCTTGACGCCCTAAATGTCCAAAAGGGAAGTCTTGCGGCAGCACTTTCCAACGACGACGCTCAGCGCAATAGGCTGAAACAAAAGTTCGCTGAAATCGAAGCACAGACAAAGAAGCTTTCGGTCTGGTCCCAGCTCAACGAACTCATCGGTTCGGCCGACGGCAAACGCTACCGCACCTTCGTGCAATCGATGACCTTTGAGACATTGCTGCATCACGCCAACCGGGCACTGGCTCAAATTTCGCAGCGATACATTCTGAAGAAAGACGCGGCGGAACCCTTGAAGCTCAACGTAATCGATACTTTCCAGGGCGGCGTGGAAAGAAGCGCCGACAACCTTTCGGGCGGCGAATCCTTTTTGGTGAGTCTTTCTCTTGCGCTCGGCCTGTCGGCCATGGCCAGCCGCAATGTGCGCGTCGAGTCGCTTTTTCTGGACGAAGGTTTCGGCTCACTGGATCCCGACACGCTCGAAGATGCCATGAACGCTCTGGCAGCACTTCAAAGCGAAGGCAAGATGATCGGCATCATCTCGCATGTCGGAGAAGTGCGCGAGCGCATTCCGACGCTCATTGAGGTCACTCCCGTATC
>USBS01000005.1 GCA_900552915.1 uncultured Sutterella sp.
GACAAGATCGACCGCGAGGTGTTGAACCGCTGGCTGGGTCTGCCGATCTTCCTTGCAATCATGTACGTGATGTTCCTCTTTACGCAGAATTTCGGCGCTGCGTTCATCGACTTCTTCGACATCACGTTTGCAGGCATCTTTGTAGACGGCTTCGGCCGCTTACTTGAAGCCGTCGGCACGCCCGAATGGCTCAAGGTGCTTCTGGCCGACGGCATCGGCGGCGGTTTGACGACCGTGGCAACCTTCGTGCCGCCCGTCTTCTTCCTGTTCCTTTTCCTTGCCGCTCTTGAAGACTCGGGCTATATGGCTCGCGCGGCCTTCGTGATGGACCGCATCATGCGCGCAATCGGTTTGCCCGGCAAGGCCTTCGTGCCGCTCATTGTGGGCTTCGGCTGCAACGTGCCCGCCATTATGGCGACGCGCACGATGGATAAGGCAACCGACCGCATCGTGACGATCATGATGGCTCCGTTCATGAGCTGCGGCGCCCGCATGCCCGTGTACGTGCTCTTTGCCACGGCGTTCTTCCCGACCAACGGTCAGAACCTGGTGTTCGGCATTTACCTCATCGGCATTCTCGCGGCCATCATCACGGGCTTCCTCGTAAAGCGCGTGGTGCTGCCCGGTGAAGTTTCCGCCTTCGTGATGGAAATTCCGCCGTACCACATCCCGACCGTCAAGGGCGTGATGATGCGCACCTGGGATCGTCTGAAGACGTTCCTGCAGCGCGCGGGCAAGGTGATTGTCATCATCTGCGCCATTCTGGGCTTCCTCAACAGCTGGGGTACCGACGGGTCCTTCGGCAACGAAGACAGCGAAAAGTCCGTTCTGTCCGAGATCGGCTACACGATTGCTCCGGTGCTCTCGCCGATGGGCGTGACGCAGGAAAACTGGCCCGCGGCCGTGGGTGTCTTCACCGGCATCTTTGCTAAGGAAGCTGTGGTGGGTACGCTCAACTCCCTCTATGACCAGCGCGCTCGCGAAGCCAATGCGGCTGCCGCAGGTCCCGATGCCGCTCCTGCCGAAGAAGAACCGACTGCCGACGAAGGCTGGTCGCTCGGCGCCATCCTTTCCGAAGCTGTCGGCACGATCCGCGACAACCTTGCCGATCTCGGCGGAGCCTTCACCGATCCGCTCGGCATTGCGGTTGACGACTTGTCCGACACTGCAGCTGCGGCTGAAAGTCAGGAAGTGACCGTAACGACCGTTCAGATGATGCAGCAGCTCTTCGGCTCACAGCTGGCAGCCTTTGCCTACCTGATGCTGGTGCTCCTGTACATGCCCTGCGTGGCGGCTATTGCGGCCGTCTACCGTGAAGCGGGTGCAGCCTGGACGCTCTTTTTGGCGGCCTGGACGACGGTGCTCGGCTACTCGACCGCAACGATCGTCTACCGCGTGGGAACCTTTGCTCAGGATCCGCTCTACGCAACCGTGGCAATCGTTGTTTCGCTCGGTCTGCTTGCCGGCTTGCTTGCCTTCATGCGCAACTACGTGAAGAACAACCGCGGCAAGGGCCCCAAGGTGATCCCGATCGCCGTGGCACAGGCCTCCTAACGAAACCGTAATGATCGGCGCCGCAATGCGCCGGAAAGACAAGCCGCATTTGACGCCTTTCCCAATCGAGACGTCGAGTGCGGCTTTTTCGAATGAACGAAAAGGACCGCACAGATGAGTCTTCTTACCGAAATGCAGGATTACCTGCGCCGCTATTCGACGGCCACACAATCGGAACTCGCGCAGCAGCTGCGCACGACGCCCGAAGTGATTGAAATGATGGGCGAGACGCTGCGCGCCAAAGGCAAAGTCAGGTTTCTGATGACAATGCCCGCCTGCATGAGCGGAGCGTGTAACGGATCCTGCGGCCAGGGACAGTCATCGGGCGAGGGTAAGCGCGAACCGGTGCGCGTTTACGAATGGCTGGGCTCCAAATCTCAATAGGGCGACGAAGTCGCCGTGGATCCTCTGCGTGATTGCTGATTCGAATGAAAAAGGCTGCAGGCCGTTTTGTCAGACTATCTTGACTCGCCGTAGAATCCTTCGGTTTTTTCAACGATTAGGAAAGGACTTATCACCATGGCGGGCGGCTTTGCGGACAAAAAGGCACTCGTGCTTTTCTCGGGCGGACAGGACTCCACGACGTGTCTTGCGTGGGCGCTTAAGAACTTCAAGGAAGTGGAAACCGTGGGCTTTGACTACGGTCAGAGACACACGGCGGAAATCACGTGCCGCAAACATATTCTCGAGACCATTGAAGATGTGTTGCCGTATGCCAAAGGACGGCTCGGTCAGGACCACATGATCGACATGAAGGTGTTGGGTCAGATTTCTGAGTGTTCGCTTACGCGTGAAATCGAAATTGAGTTTGAAAAGGACGGCGTACCCAATTCCTTTGTACCCGCACGCAATCTTCTCTTTTTCACGTTTGCTTCGGCCATTGCCTACCGCAGAGGCGGTTCCGTCTTGGTGGGCGGCATGTGCGAAACCGACTATTCGGGCTACGCCGACTGCCGCGACAATACCCTCAAGAGCCTGCAGGTGTCGTTGTCTCTGGGCTTGGATCGCCAGATTGTGATTGAAACGCCCTTGATGTGGCTCACCAAGGAAGAAACCTGGGAGCTTGCATATAGTCTAGGCGGCGACGCCTTCGTGGAATTTGTGCGCACGCAGACGCACACCTGCTACCTGGGAAACCACGATGTGCTCCACGACTGGGGCTACGGGTGCGGGCAATGCCCGGCCTGCAAATTGCGTCAAGCCGGATGGGAAGCTTGGGCAGCCAAGCACCGTCATTGATACCGCCCCAAATCCGTTTTCCACAGCACAAGGCCCGACATTGATCGGGCCTTGCTGCAAATGGAAGTTGTCAGTGATTGCGGAAGCGCTGACGGGGATTGACCTCATCGGGTCTTGCGGCCTGAGAAAGCGTCCAGCGGGGTTTGGCAGAAAAGCTCCAACGCTTGGTGGCGGCAGCAAGTTCTTCAGCCGTCATGTGTTCCAGACGCATCATGCCGGCAATCGCAATCATGGCGCCGTTGTCGGTGCACAACCGCTGCGGCGGGAAGAAGACTCTTGCGCCGCGCTTGCGGCAGGCTTCGATCAAGCTTGCGCGAAGCGTTTTATTGGCGGAAACACCGCCCGCGACTACCAACTGCTTGATGCCGGTTGTTTTGATCGCTTTGATGGCCTTGGTGGTGAGCACGTCGGCAACGGCTTCGGTAAAGGCAAGAGCCAAGTCTGAGCGGAACTGCGGATCCTCCGGGTTTTCGGCGTCGTTGACGGCCGTGAGCACGGCTGTTTTAAGCCCCGAGAAACTCATGTCCAACGAGGGCGAATGCAGCATCGGGCGCGGCAGTTCAATGGCGCCGGGGCGGCCTGTTTCAGCCAAGCGCGACACAGCGGGACCTCCCGGATAGCCTTCGCCCAAAAGCTGCGCGGTTTTATCAAAGGCTTCGCCTGCAGCGTCATCCAATGTTTCTCCCAAAAGCTCGTAGCTTCCGAACGCGTTCACACGCATGAATTGCGTGTGACCGCCGCTCACAAGAAGCGCGATGAACGGGAACTTGGGCGCGGGATCGGCAAGACATGCCGAGAGCAGATGCCCTTCCAGATGATGAACACCCACAACCGGAACGCCTAATGCATAGCCGATGGCGTGCGCGACAGAGGAGCCGACCAACAGAGCGCCGGCTAGACCCGGACCTTCGGTGACGGCAACAGCTCCCAATTCTTCTTTCTTGACATTGGCGCGCGTGAGCACGTCGTCAATCAACACCAACGCACGGCGAATGTGGTCACGGCTTGCGAGTTCCGGCACGACGCCGCCGTAGGCGCGGTGCATGTCGATTTGCGTGTACACGGCGTCGGCGAGCAGCCCCTGTTTGCTGTCAATCAACGCAACGCCCGTTTCGTCGCACGAGCTTTCAATGCCGAGAACTTTCATGGGAGAAAACATCAAAAATTGAAGAGTGCCGCCATTTTAACGGGAACAGCAACGCTTGACCTTGCACCGGGCAAGGCCAAAGAAACGCAATTTAGCAATCATCAGCGATGAGGAGGCCTCGGGGGCGGAGGCGGACGATGCATCGGAGGAGGCGGCCCCCACAAGAAGGGGCCCCAGAGCATCATGCGGTCGTTGTAGAAGCGCTCCATTTCAAGTTCGGCTTGAAGCTGCGCTTGACGTTGCTTTGCGAGCTGCAGCGCATGCTGAAGATCTTTTTCAAGATCCGGGGCATCGGTCGGACGCTTCAAGACATAGCGAAACCGTGAATTTTCGCCGCAGAGCACGATGGGATTGGGAGAGGATGCCTTTGCGCCAGACGGCCACGTGTAGGTAACACCCAGAATGCGCGCACAGCCGTCAATATCTCTCGAAGCATCGAGATCATCGTTGGAAAACGAAACCGCAACGGGCGTAACGCCGTACTGTTGTCCGGCAACCGTCGTCACGACGGCTCCCTCGATGTCGCTTTCAAAAACAACCGTTGTGGAACAGCCGGCAAGAATCAGTGTCGAAACCGCAAGCGTAAAGATCGGTGTGCGCATGGCAAACCTCAGATGTGGTGCTTTTTCCATCATTTTACGGACGAGCGGTAGGCATGAAAGCAAAGATTTGGTGAGGACCGTTGCCTGTTGATAAGCCGAAGTGTGAATAACGAAAGAGGTTCTTCACAGGTTTTGGGGATAAGTGGGTGAGCAAACAGTGTCGGTCACTGATTTGCAACAATTTTTGTCATGTGCTCAAAAATTGGGCACACAGCAAAACCGATTTTGAAGGGTATGAAAAACCCGCCTCAGCCGAAACCGAAGCGGGTTGATGCTAATCAGTAGATCTCAGGATGAGATTGTCAGATTAGAAGCGATGACGCAGGCCGACCATGACGCCGAACACGTAAGGATCAGCGTCCTTACCTTCATAGTTCGCGGCATTTTCGAGACTATCCTGGTTGTAGGTTGCAACAGCATAGACGTCCGTGCGCTTGGAGAACGGGTAGTCGTAGCCTGCAGACACGATCCAACGCGAAAGTTCAAGATCCTTGTCGCCGGTCTGAGCAGCGCTGTCGGCTGCTTCGGCATCCATGTACGCAGCACCGAACAGAACCTGGCCGCCAGCAACCGGAATGCTGGTAGACAGGCCAAGAGACCAGCCCTCAAGCTTCAAGCCCTTGTAGCCAACGCCGCCATCAGAGGAGATGCCGGAGTAGTTGGAGAGCTTGGCTTCGTCAAAGTAGCTGACACCAGCGAAGACCTTTGCAACTTCGAAGTCAAAGTTGCCACCGAAGCGGACCGTCAATGAATCGTCAAGGTCTTCGATCTTCGACTTCTGGGCGGTAGCGTAGTTAACAGAATCAACACTCAAGAAGAGGTTCAGGGGGCCATTGGCATAAGAAGCACCGATGGCATAGTAACGATCGCTCGAAGATTCGTTTTCAACGCTGTCATACGTCGCCGGATCGAGGGAATTACCCATGCCATACTGAGCGTACACCTTGAAGCCGGCGAAGCTCGGGGTCTGATAGGCAATCATGTTGTCCCAGATCTGGGAGTTGCCGAAAACATTATCGGCGTTGGCAGCGTAGCTACCCCAGGACGTGCCGAAAGCAGACATCACACCGTGCTGTGCCCAGGAGGAGGTACCACCGTTGATGGAGCCCATGCGGCCCATGGCGAACTTACCGAAGCTGCCTTCCAGGAAAAGAGAAGCCTCACGACGGAAGAAGTGATCGTCGTCCTTCAGAGAGCCGTCGTCAGAGTTGAACTGGTTTTCGAGGATGAAGCCAACCGTCAGGCCGTTGCCGAGGTCTTCCGTGCCCTTAAAGCCGAAGCGGGAGCCGGAAGCCATGCCGGATTCCATCGAGAACTTGTTGAAGCTATCGGTATTTGCCTTGTCATAATCGCCGGACAAATAACGAACGCCCGTGTCAACGATACCATAGAGCTGAACATCAGCAGCGAGAGCAGAACCGGCAAAAGCGCCAAGAACGGCAACTGCAGCAAGAGTCTTTTTCATTTTTGAATGTTCCTATAGAAATAGGTGGGATCTTTTTGATCAAAAAGGCCCGGGTTTTTCGAATGTTGCTAGCCTGCAAGGAACCGCAACAAGCCCAAAGGCCCTATCACCCTTTGTTCCGAAAGGGTGATGGCATTCTTGCTCCGAATGAGTCAACTCACAATGGGAAGCAAGAGGAGACAAGAGGTGTGATGCTTTTTTGCAACACAATGGAGTGCTGATCAATCCAAAACCAAGGGTAAACCCTTTACTTAGGAAAAGAAGGGCACACGCATCATCGAACCGTCACAAACGTGCAAAGATGCTGAAACACACGAAGGAGGTTGCAATGCCATATGTCAACATCAAACTCACCGGCGACTCGGAAGCGCCCACACCCGAGCAAAAAGAACAGCTCATTGCAGGTGTCACAAAACTCATCGCCGACGTGCTTGGGAAAGACACGACTCACTTAGTTGTCGTGATCGACGAAGTGCCGATGACCAATTACGGCATCAACGGCAAAACCGTCAAAGCGCTTCGTGCAGCCAAAGCAAACTCCTGACTTTCTTGCCAAATGAAATGGGCGACCGAGGTGTCCCGATCGCCCGCCTAAACCGACTCAAAAAATTCGATTAGAGGAACTGTGCGCCAATGATGCCCGCAAGCATCAAGGGGATGTTGTAGGCAATGAAGGTCGGCACGCACGTGTCCCAAATGTGGTCATGCTGGCCGTCGGCGTTTAGACCGCTCGTGGGACCGAGTGTTGTGTCAGATGCTGGGGAACCGGCGTCACCCAGAGCACCGGCAGCAGACATCAAGAGGATTGTTGCCGGAAGCGAGAAACCCACGGCCGAACAAAGCGGTACGTAGATCACGGCAAGAATCGGAACCGTACCGAAGGACGTGCCGATACCCATCGTCACGATAAGACCGATGCCTGTGATGATGGTAGCAGCCAAAACTTTATTGGCGTGCAGATAGGGAACCACACTTTGCACCAATTCATTGACAGCGCCCGTTTCCTTCAGAATGGCAGCGTAGCCGCCCGCAATGAGCATCACGAAAGCGATGAAGCCCATCATGGAGATTCCGCCCGAGATGTGTTCATCCAATTCACGGAAGAGGAATGCGCGGCCGAGAATCATCACCATCAAGCCGATTAGGGCTGCCAAAGGCAGAGACTCCCAAACAAGCTGAACGACAACCGCCAAAACGATGGCAAGCAGCGTTGCCCAGTGCTTCATTTCAAAGCCGTGGAATTCCGGTCCCTTGCCTTCCATGCCGACGATCGGACGGTCTTCGTAATGACGGGGACGACGGTAAAGAACGAAGACTGCAATCAGAAGACCGATGAGCATCGAGCCGCCGAGAATCCAGTTGACGGAAGCAACGTCCGAAACGGTCGTCTTCATGCCGCTTTGCGTCATGCTGTCGGCGACGATGCCCTGGAAGATCAAGCCGAAGCCCACCGGGAAGGTGATGTACGGAGCCTTCAGGCCGAAACTCAGGGAGCAGGCGACCGCTCGGCGGTCAAGCTGCATTTTGTTCATGAGATAGAGCAGCGGCGGAATCAGCAGCGGAATGAAGGCGATATGTACCGGTACGACGTTCTGCGACAAGCAGGCGATGAATGCGAGCACGAGACAGAAGATCGCCGGGCGCGAGCCCAAATGCCGGGAAATCCAGGCGACTAGCACCTGCATGAGGCCGGTGTGTGCAATGGCAACGGCAAACGTGCCGAGCAAAATGTAGGAAAGAGCCGTCGTAGCGTTGGCCGAAAAGCCGTTTGCGAGAAGCGACATCGTTTTGCCGATGTCGATGCCGCCCGAGAGACCGGCCGTGATGGCCGCCAGAATCAAGGCAAAAAGAACATTTACCTTGACGAGGCAGAGCACGCAAAGAACGATCACCGACAAGATGATCGGGTTGAAAAGCAAATCCATTGGGGAAGCCTCAAATGGTTGGGACGAGGGGAGTTAGGGCACAAAAAATTGCGTCCGAACCGCATTGTTTTTAATTGTTACAGAGCGATAGTACAGCATTTGCTTTGGCTAAAAAAGGCGGAGTTACGCTCTTAGACGTTTAGCGTAGATATTCTTGGGCATAGTAAGTAGTCGTTTCGACGGGGCGCCCGCGATGCGATCAACACTTCTTCCTTACAATTCGGTGCAACACCGTTTTGAAGATTTCCGATGTCAAGAAATCCGCTTCCGTCACATGGAAGTCGGCATCGCTTAGCTCATACCAATGAAAAATCCCGCTTACTTTTATGTTGTCGTGCCCCTCGGGCTGGAAGAACTTTGCGCGCAGGAACTTACTGCCATTGGCATTCGTGACGCACGTGTGCAAAAGGGCGCCGTAACGTTCAAGGGCTCGATGCTCGACGCGCAGCGTGCCTGCCTCTACTGCCGCACCGCAAGCCGCATCCTGATGCGCGTGGGCGTATCCGACTACGAAGACGAAGAAGACATCTACAACTTTGCCTGCCGCACGAAGTGGGAAAACTGGTTCGGTCCGGACTCTACGATTCGCGTGGACATCAACGCTCGCCGTTCTCCCTTGAGAAGCCTTGACTTCACGCTGCTTCGCATCAAGGACGGCATTTGCGATCGCTTCATGCACTTCGTGCAGCAGCGTCCGAGCGTGGATACGGCGAATCCCGATATTCGCGTGTTTGCTTTTGCGGATGCCACGCACTGCACCTTCTATCTGGATCTGTGCGGCGAGGCGCTCTTTAAGCGCGGCTGGCGCACCGACAAGGGCGAGGCTCCTCTGAAAGAAAATCTCGCTTCCGGGCTTTTGATGCTCGCGGGATGGGGCAGCGAAAAACCGCTTCTCGATCCCTTCTGCGGTTCGGGGACGATTGCCATCGAAGCGGCTCTGGCAGCCTGCGGCGTAGCGCCAGGCTTGAAGCGCAAGTTTCTCTTTGAAAACTTCTCCGACTTCGATCGCGAAGTCTGGCAGGAAGAACTTGAAGAAGCCAAGGCCCGAGTCAATATGCACGCCAAAGTGCGCATTGCCGCGAGCGACATTAGCACGATCGTTGTCGGCAAGGCTGAGCAGAATGCTCGCCGCGCAGGGCTCGGTGCGCTGATCGATGACGGACGACTCACGTTTGCACAGTGCGACGCACGTCAGGTGACGCCGCCCGCCGAATCTGGTCTCATCGTGGCCAATCCGCCTTATGGCGAACAGTCCAATCCGAAGAGCGCCACGGTGGCGTCCATGATGAAGGATGTGGCCGACAACTTAAAGCACAACTTCTCGGGGTGGACCGCACGCTTTTTGACGAGCGACCGAAATCTGCCGCGTCAGATGCGACTCAAGGAAAGCAAGAAGACGCCGCTCTTCAACGGCCCTCTGGAATGCCGTTTCTTTGAGTTCAATCTGGTGGCGGGCAGTTTCCGAGAAAAAAATTGACAGTGAAGAACCTTGCGGGTCTGCATTCCGCGACGGTATCGAACGCAAGAGTATCCCAAAACAATCCAGAGCAACAATGGCTCCGGGTTTGCGCTGTTCGCTAGTTGGAAATTGACAAGAGAATAGTCGCTTCAGCGTCTTTGCTGTATGCGTTGACACGAGGACGGGTAGGAAGCCGGAAGGTCGTTTTACGTACCGGGCAATCGTGAATAGAAATGGCGAAATAACAGCAGCAGAGAATTCTATTTCCGTTTGCGAGCACGGTAGAACCGCGGTCTGCAATATGCAGGGTAGGCCTAGAACTGGGTTATTACCCGCGAGCACGACAGAGGCTTTCTATTTTCTCTCTCGAATTAGGGGTGGTTTGCGGGTTAACCCTGTCTCGTGTATATCGTATAGATCGAGGCGAAGAGTTGCGCTCTAATTGTTAAGGCAGATTTAAGCAGGAACTTTGACGTAGTTTTTTTACTGAAAGTGCTGCTTTGCTTCCTCAACAACGGCTTTAAACCGGGGAGTCCAACCATGAAAATGAAGCGACTTTGGAAAGAAGTTTCCATTCTGACAGCGCTCTCAACGATGTGCTTCAGCGTTTACGCCTCCAACGATCTGGAAGCAATTATGAAGGCGCGCAATCTGAGCGAGAAAGACATTCTCGCCGCGGCCAAAACATACCAACCGTCCGGCAGACGAGATGAATATCTGGTGTTCAGCTCAGGCGGCCAGTCCGGTCAGGTGATTGTCTACGGCGTGCCGTCCATGCGTATCTACAAATACATTGCTGTGTTTACGCCCGAGCCCTGGCAGGGTTATGGATACGACGAAGAATCCAAGAAGGTTCTCGAAGGCGGTAAGGTTCGCGGCAAGGATATTACATGGGGTGACTCGCACCATCCTGCATTTACTGAGAAAAATGGCGAATACACGGGCGATTACCTCTTTATCAACGACAAGGCCAATCCTCGTCTTGCCGTGATCGATTTGAAGAGCTTTGAAACGGTTCAGATCGTCAGCAATCCGGTCATCAAGAGCGAGCACGGCGGCGCCTTCGTCACACCCAACAGCGAATACGTGATTGAGGCTTCGCAGTACGCTGCTCCTTTGGACAACAACTACTATCCCATCGAAACCTACGAAAGCACGTATCGCGGTGCGGTTACGATGTGGAAGTTTGATATGAAGAAGGGGCGCATCGATGAGAAGCAATCCTTCTCGCTGGAACTTCCTCCCTATATGCAGGACTTGTCGGACGCGGGCAAACTTGAATCCGACGGATGGGCGTTCATCAATTCCTTTAATACCGAAATGTACACGGGCGGTATTGAAGCAGGTCTTCCGCCCAATGAGGCCGGCATGAGTCGTAACGACCATGACTACCTGCATGTGTTCAATTGGAAGAAGATTGCCGAACTGGCAAAAGATGACAAGAACGTGCGCATCATCAACAACCACCGCGTGGTGCCGATTGAGGTCGCCGTTAAAAACAATGCGCTCTTCTTGATTCCCGAACCCAAGAGCCCGCACGGCGTCGACGTTTCGCCTGATGGCCGTTACATCGTCATTGGCGGCAAGCTTGACACGCATGCTTCCGTTTACGACTTCCAAAAGATCAAGAAGCTTATCGACAAGAAGGAATTTGTGGGTAAGGATCCCTATGGAATTCCGATTCTGGATATGCAAAAGAGCTTGCACGGTCAGGTTGAACTGGGTCTTGGTCCCTTACACACGGCCTTTGACTCCAAGGACGGCATCCTTTACACGTCCTTGTATGTCGACAGTCAGGTGGTTCGCTGGGACTACAAGAATTTGAAGGTTCTCGACCGAATCAATGTCCACTACAACATTGGTCATCTGGACTCGATGGAAGGCAAGTCCACCAAACCCAAGGGAGAGTGGCTGCTTGCCCTGGATAAACTCTCGATCGACCGATTCAATCCCGTGGGTCCGCTGCACCCGCAGAACCATCAGCTGATCGACATTTCAGGACCCAAGATGGAATTGACCTATGACTTGCCGATTCCGCTGGGTGAACCGCATGACACCGTTTCCATCGCCACGAGCAAGTTGTCTCCGAAGGTTGCATACGACATCGGAACAGACAGCCGTACGGAAAAGCCGAGCCCGCATGCAACGCTTGCCGGACAGGAACGAATTGTTCGTGACGGCAAGAACGTAACCGTATACGCGACGATGGTTCGTTCGCATATCAATCCTGAACGCATCACGGTCAACAAGGGTGACATTGTGACGATTCACCTGTCGAGCCTGGAGCGAGCTCAGGATGAAACCCACGGTTTTGCCGTTGACAACATGGATGTGCATGCTTCGTTGGAACCCGGCAAGACTGCCACCGTGAAGTTCGTTGCAGACCAGGAAGGCGTCTTCCCGTACTACTGCACGGAATTCTGCTCGGCGCTTCACCTTGAGATGATGGGCTACCTCATGGTCAAGGATCCCAACAAGAAGTACGACGACACGGCAAGCCAGATGAAGGTTTCGTTTACTCCCGAGCAGCTTCAGAATCAGTACAAGAAGATTCTGGAAACCAATAAGGCAACGGATGCCGTTATTCAAACGGTCGTGAAGTACCTTAAGGAAAAGGGCTACGAAAAGTACCCGCCCATCAAGGCGATGGTAACCGATGCGCTTAATCAGTACGCCAGGATTGACGAAGTGAAGAAAAAGGCCGACAAGGCCTACGCAGACGGTGATCTGAACCAGGCCGTGCTCTGGGAAAACCAGATCTGGCAGTACATGGTTAAGACCGCTGACGTTGGCTTGCGTGCCAAGGCTCGGCTTGCTCGCGAACTGGCTACCCCGATGAGCGAAGCAGCTTCTCGAGGTGAAAAGGCCTATCTCAAGGGCGGCTGCAACGGCTGCCATGTGATCGGTCAGGTTTCTTCCGGACCGGACCTTACAGGTGCGGTTGCCCGCAAGGGTGAAAAGTGGTGCTACGAGTTCACGCTTGATCCGGAAAGCAAGTTCAACGAACCGTACGTCAAGACTCTGATTGAGTACTTCAATCTGCGCATGCCCAATCAGCATATGACGGCAGAGGAAACGAAAGACATCGTTGAATACATGAAGTGGATTGACAAGAACGCCGATCTCTTCTAATTGCCAATGTCCTGACGAAAGGCGAAAGTCGACCGGCAGTTTTTGCTTCAGTCGGCTTTCGCCGATAAAAAAGAAAACTTTCAGGAGTGTCGCTGTGAAATCCGTCAAAAGATCAAGTCTGTATGCATTTATTGCGCTGTTGCTGCTTGTCGTAGGATTCACATTCCCTTCGATCGCCTTTTATAAAGTGCCGCAAAAAATTGCAGCCGGCCAGACCGATTCAATTCCTTCTTACGTCTATCCGCTTTGGAATCTCTACCAGACGGGACGCTATGTGAGTCCTTACACCCCGAAGGGCGCCGAGCGAGATCTCAAAAAAATGATTGAGAGAAAGGGCGAAGTCGGAATGATGTCCCTGCCGATTTGGTACGTGGCCTTGGAGGCACCGAACTACCCAAAGACAGCGTTTCCGGAAGGAATCCCCGTGTGGTTCCATGTCGACGGTTTCTCGGGCGACATCCATGAAATGAACACAATCAACCATTATGTCGGCATGTATCCGCTTGAAGCTGGAGCAAGGCTTGAACGTGCGGCCGGTCCCTTCATCATGTTGGGTATTTCTCTGCTGATGATTTTGTTTATCGCCTGCCACACAAAATGGAGTACCTGGCTGCTGTTGCCTTCAGCTCTTTTCCCTCCGGGTTTCTTTGCTTTCTATGCCGGCTGGATGTACTGGTTCGGGCACAACATGCAGGATTGGGGGGCATTCAAAATTAAGGCATTTATGCCCACAGCACTTGGCGTGGGGCATGTGGCGCACTTTACAACCAAGAGTTTTCCGTCCATTGGATTCTGGGTCTTGGTCGTCATAGCGATCCTGAGCGTACTGGCTATGCTGGCTCGGCGCAAGGAATTGTCGCTCGGCCAAAATTAACCGTTGATCAATTGCTGAGATTTAAGGTATGAAACGGATTTGTCTGCTTTTGGTCGGATTTTGCGCTGTGGCCGTTTCGGCTGCGGAAAAACCGGCCTTACAACAGGCTATCGATAGAGCTCCGGAAGGTGCCGTTATTGAAATAGGTGCCGGGGTTTATGCCGGAAATCTCACGATCAACAAGCCGTTGACGCTTAAAGCAGTGGAAAAGGGGGCTGTTATCCGAGGCGATGGTAAAGACAGCGTCATTACCGTCAAGTCCTCTTTTGTCACAATCACGGGACTTACGATTGAAAAAAGCGGAGGAGAGCACCAGACGGTCGACGCCGGAATTACTGTAAAGGACTCACACAGCGTCAAAATTATCGGCAATCGAATCCGCGATTGCTTGTTTGGTGTGAATTTCGAAAAGACGAATCAGTCTGTGATCGAGGGCAACGAGATATCCTCGATGGATCGCAGTCTTGGATTGCGCGGAGACGGCATCCGGCTGTGGTACAGCCACGCCAACATGATCCGATTGAACAAAACATGGAATGTTCGAGACAATGTTTTTTGGTACTCGAGCGCCAACCGGATTTATGAAAATACAGGTCGGGATTCCAGATATTCGCTGCATTTCATGTACGCCGATCGAAATGAGGTTGAAAACAACGATTACCAGAATAATTCCGTCGGCATCTTCTTGATGTTCTCTCAGGGGGCGACCGTACGACGCAACTTGGTGGCCAACTCCACCGGACCGTTCGGAATCGGCATTGGGATGAAGGAAACAAGCGACGTAATTGTGGAGGACAACGAAATCCTCTACAACGCCCGAGGTTTTTACCTCGACAGCTCGCCATACCAGCCGGGAACAGAAAACCGCTTCAGAAATAATCGAATTCACTTCAATACGATCGGTTTTCTTTTACATGGGACGCTGCTGCCTTCACGGTTTGAGGCAAACACTTTCAAGGGCAATATCGATGATGTTGCAAACGATACGCCGCAGAGCCGTCTGGAATTGAACAGTTGGGCTGGAAACTACTGGGACAACTATCAGGGTTTTGATCGTGACAAGGACGGCTATGGGGATATTCCGCATGAGCAGTGGATGTTTGCCGACAGAATCTGGAACTATTTGCCTGCTGCCAAATTGTTTTACGCCTCCCCGGTCCTGGACTTCATGAATTTTCTTTGGCGGATGATGCCTTTTTCCGAGCCGGAGCTGGTTGCTAGGGATCCCCGTCCCAGAATGCGTCAGGAAAGTATGGAGAATATTCAATGACAGGCAAAAAATGGGATAGACGCACTGTTTTACTTGCCGCCGGGGCCGCTGCAACAGCAGCTGCAGCCGGAATCAGCGTGACGATTCTTGCGGCGCGAAGTGAAACGGCGGGCTTGCTCAGGCCTCCGGGAGCATTGGCCGAAAAAGATTTTCTGGCCTCATGCATAAAGTGCGGACAATGCATACAGGTTTGTCCATACCATTCGTTAAAGCTTCTGGACTTGTCGGCAGGCATTGACATGGGGACTCCTGTGGTGGATGCGCGCGAGCGCGGCTGCTACCTGTGTGATTTATTTCCGTGCATTCTGTGCTGCCCATCTGGTGCGCTTGACCCCGAAACGAGCAAGATCGAGCAAGTCCGAATGGGGATTGCCAAGGTTCATGAACCTCAGCGGTGTTGGGCTCGCAGTAACAAGCCGGTACCGGCTGACTGGATAGAGGAAATTGTTTCTCACGGCAATGAAACCGATCTGGAGCGCGAATTTAACGAGCGGTTAAAAAAGCTTGTCGATAAGCCATGCAAACTTTGCGAGGACGTTTGTCCTGTTCCTGCACGCGAGACGGCGATCTCAATCAAAGACGGTGTGCCGATTATCGGCAGGGGATGCGTGGGGTGCGGAGCCTGCGAGGAGATCTGCCCTGAGGGCATTATTGAAATTTGTTCGCGTAAAAGTTACGAGGACTTGTATAGCTGATTTACGAGTACCAAAGACGCGGGAGAGAGCCTGATGTTGACAATGAAACGAGTGGGCAGAAAGGTACTGGCTGTCGGGCTGGTCTGTTCCGTTTTGGCGATTTTGAACGGCTGCAGCGACAGTGAAGCGACTGCTGAAAAATCTCAAGCTCAGAATGCAGAACAAGCTCTGAAGGAAGGTGGAAAAACCAGCCCGGAGGGGCCGGGGAAGATCACTATTGTCGCGGGCAAAACACAAACAAATATCGACCACAACCGGTTCCGCAATTACAACGTCAAGGGCGAAAGCCAGATCGATTATGTGCCTAAGGGGCAGGAAGTGACAGAGGCGGTCAAGAACGTTCAGGTTGTTGTCGCAGCTCGCAACAATCCCTACGGATCAATCGGTGCCAGTCTGCTTGCCAAGAGGCTCAGCAAGGAATTCATTATTTACTGTTCGGCCTGCCACGACGATTATGGAAACGGTGTAATCGGTCCTTCCTTGATCGGGAAGAATCCGCAGGAGGTTCGGGAAATATTCGACAAATACATGAAGGATCCGAACGCCAATGTTTTGATGACGGATCTTGTCGGGCGCATGAGTCCTGCACAAATCGATTTTGTATGTCAGGACCTTGCAAAGTTCAATGCGCAGGTTCAAGAGGAATTGGCTGCGGGAAACAGTTCCGAATGGTTAAAAAATCTCGTTGAAAATAAGGACAAGTGAAATGGCGGTTAATAAAGCACTGGTTGTCTCAGGCTGTTTGGTTGTCTTCGGGGTGGCTGCATGGATGGTGCTCAGCACAACGGATGTTCCGGTTATTCAGGACCCTGTCGAGCAAAGTGAAAAGGCTGCAAAGAATACTTCGTCTGCAAAAAAAGATGAAACCGTGACCGTAGCGATTTCACTGAAACAGAATCCGGCGGATCTGGAGGCCTTGGAAAAACAAAGACAACGTGCGGAACGTCATTTGATCGTGCCGCAGGAAAACTTGTCGATTCTTTACATTGTCAAGTGTTCCGCCTGTCACGGACGAGATGGAAAAGGACCGATTGGTCCCTCCATTGCAGGTAAAGACTTCAACAAGAATCTGGAACTACTTAAAAAATACAAGGCCAATGAAGTCGAAAACACAATGATGGAAGACATGCTTACCCGGACTTCCGATCAAGAGCTTGAAATGCTGGCTCGCGAGGTGTCTAGCTTCAAATAGAAGGAGATAGGTATGCGCGCTCCCATTCCTGAGAACAGGAACTTTTTCAAGCGTCAGAGTCTGGATGGAAAGGCGCATTGGAATGTTCGGCCGTGGCGCTGGCTCGTTGCTTTTGGATTAGCCAGTCTGTTTATGATTTCCTACGGACTGGATATCCAGATGCTGGAGGGATCGATGGTGGCAAGCCGCCTGGTGGGCTTTCATCTTGTCGATCTCTACGGCGGCCTTGAGATTATTGCTGCCCACGGAAAGATTGCAACCAATCTCCTACTGGGGATGATTTTTGTCGGCGTTGTTTATTTCATTGCCGGCGGTCGTAGTTTTTGTGCCTGGGCCTGCCCATACGGGCTGCTTTCCGAGTGGGGAGAAATGCTCCATAAATGGTTGGTTGCTCGCGGGCTTATTAAAAAACGCAAACGGTTGACCACCAAGATCAAATATGTTTTTGTGGTTGCTTTCCTGACGGTCAGTTTCTTCACGGGATATCTCGTTTTTGCTCATTTCAATGTAGTCGGCATGCTTTCCAGAATGCTGATCTACGGTATGGTTGAATCTTCACTGGTGGTTCTTTTCGTGCTCGCTATTGAAGTGTTTTTCTACGAACGCTTCTGGTGTCGCTCGGTGTGTCCGAGCGGAGCCGTTTACGGTTTGATGAATCCCATAGCCATCATACGCATTGAAGCCGATCGATCTAAGTGCGATCACTGTGGAGCCTGTACGCCGCAGTGTCATGTGCCAGAAGCATTGGCTCCGGTGTTTGCCGTTAAGGACGGGAAGGTCTTTTTGACATCAACCGATTGCACAATGTGCGCAAAATGCATGGATGCCTGTTCCAGAGACGTGTTTGAATTCAGCCATCGCTTGCGGAAGTTAATTTGAAGGATTGAAGGTATGGTGATCGAGGTTTCCCACGCTGGCAAAAGCTTCGGCGATCAGAAGGTTCTCGAAGATATAACTCTGACTGTCCCTGCCGGGCAAAGGATGATTATTCTCGGTCAAAACGGAGCCGGAAAAACAACGTTGTTGCGTTGCCTTTTGGGGCATTACCGGCTTGATACGGGAGAGGTTAGGATTGCCGGAGTCAATCCGGCTCAGAACAGACAGCAGGCGCTTGCGTCTGTGGCTTTTATTCCTCAGCTGCCGCCGCCGCTGCCGTTTTCCATTCGCTCATTGTTTGAATTTGCTTCAAAAACTTCCGGCCTGCTGGTTCAAGATGCCATTGATTATTGCCATCGGTTCGGGCTCCGAGTGCAGGATCACTGGAACAAGCCTTTCAACAAACTTTCCGGTGGAATGAAGCAGAAGGTTCTGGCGAGCCTGGCGTTCGCGCGAAATAGTCCGATTATGTTCTTTGATGAACCGACGGCAAACCTTGATGCTGAAGGGCGTGTGACTTTCGGAAACATCATTCGAGATGAACGGTTTTCGCAAACAACCATGATTTTCATCAGCCATCGCATTGAAGAACTCAACACGCTGCTCAACCGAGCAGTTTGGCTTGATCTGGGGAGGATTGTCAAAGATGAGAAACTTTAATTTCCCAAAGATTGTTTTTGCATCCTCTTTGGCTGTGGTTGTTGCTGTAACTGCTGCATGTTCTGGAAAAATCAACACGGATGCCAAAGACCCGAAATGGGATCGCGATGTCTGCGAAGCCTGCAAAATGTTGGTGAGCGATAAACATTTCACCGCGCAGATGGTTGATTCTTCAACGGGCAAACGTTATTACTTTGATGACCTCGGATGCCTGTTCAATTGGCTTGCAAAACAAAAGCCCGAGGTGGCATCAAGAGCCGTTATTTACGCTACAGATGCAAAATCCGGCAAATGGGTCGATGTGAATAAAGGTGTTGTTGCCGAAACATTTGTGACGCCCATGTCGTTCGGGTTCGGGGTCTTTGCTTCGGAAAAGGATGTGCCTGCAGACAAGAAAATATTGACTGTGGATGAGGTAAAAGCCAGGTTGGCTTCCAAAAAATAATTGATGACTCCTACAAAAAAGGCTTTCGGCTTTTTTGAGACATGAAAAACTTTGCGGTTCTTTTCCAAATGGACATTGAGAGCGTCATGCGCTCGAAATGGTTTTGGGGATACAGTTTCGTGCTTGTTGCGGCTATAGCCCTGACGTTTGCGTCGGGTGTCACCGACAGTCGGGTCATGGGCTTTACAGGGCTCACGCGTCTGCTTCTGATTTTTATCCAAGCTTGCAATCTGGTTTTGCCGATTTTCATTATGGTCTCAACCGTGAGGACTCTTGTTCAGGAGAGAGAGACCAACGTTTTTGAATATTTGCTGAGTTATCCGATTGGCCTGGGACAGTACTACTGGGCAAGGACCTTGTCTAGATTTGTTATCATGGCGGCTCCGCTGGTGGTTGCGCTGTTGTTGGCGGCTGTCTTTTCGCTTTTGAAGGGGCAGCAGGTTCCATGGAGTTTGATCGCCGTCTACTCGGGGCTTCTTGTTGCCAGTGCGTTTTACTATGTAAGCCTGAGTTTCTTGATTTCTTCAATGGTCAAAACTCAGGAAGTAGGGTTGGCGGTGGTGCTTTTGGTCTGGCTCACGTTTGCTGCATTCCTGGATGTCGCGATGCTGGGTATCATGATCAAGGCGCTCGTGCCTGAAAACGTGATCTTTTCGCTGGCATTGCTTAATCCGATTCAGGTTTTCAAAATTTCAGCGATTTCGCTTTTTGATCCGGTGCTCTCTGTTCTCGGTCCGGTTTCATATTTCATCCTGGACATTTTCGGCAATATCTGGTTCTTGGTCTACTCCTACGGTTATTTGTTTATCTCCGGAGTCATTTTCAGTCTGCTCGGATATTGGCGTTTCAGCCACAAGGATTTGTTGTGATCGGTAGAGGTCGCGGCCGCTAGTTTTGCGTTAGAGTGGAGCTTTCATCCACTACGAAATGGGATTCGCAAACTTTTGGACTTGCATGCCCGGAATCAAGAGATTTTTTGCAATTGCTTGTTTGTTCTGCTTGTTTTTATATGCAGATTCTTGCCGGGCAACAGTGTGGGGGCAAACGAGCGAACCGGCTATACGTGTCGGCGTGCTCACGCGCGCTGACTTGGAGGAGGTAACGTCTCAGCAGGCAATCCTTCTGGATCGTTTGCGTAAGGAAATGGTGCCGCGCCGCGTCATACTTCAATACTATACAGCTGCTGAATTGTCGCAGGCCGTACAGATACAGTCTGTGGATTTCATTATCTGTGACGCTCTGTTTTTCTCCGCTATTCAAAAGCAGATTCCTTTGCGGCCATTGGTCGGATTGGTCTATCCACAAGCCTTGGATGCGGACTTCATGACAGCCTCAACCGTTTTCATAAGAAAAGAGGCCGGTTCATCAGCGCATAATCTGGCATCCTTGCGAGGCAAACCCGTCTTTGTGCTTGATAAGGACTCTTTCGGCGGCTTTGTTGCCCTGCAGGCAGAGGTTCAGAGAAGTGGTTTTAATGCCAATCAGTTTTTTGGCACCATACACGAGACGCATGGGGCGTTTGACGTAATTGTTGAGGCTGTACTCAAGGCGCCCCCCGGAGAAATGGCCGGGGTGCTGCCCGCGTGTTCGCTTGAGCACATGGCCAAGCAAAATCTCGTGGATTTAAGCCAATTTGAAATTGTCAATAATCGGCGAAATGAATTGCTGCATTGCGTGCATTCGACAAGCGAGTATCCGGGATGGGTGTTGGCCGCGATGCCCAAGATTGAAATGGATGTCGTGCGCAAAGTAGCTTCCGTTGCCCTGATTAGTTCGAGTGGTGATTCATTGCAATGGAGTCTTCCTCCGGATCATTTTGATGCAGTTCAAAATGTTCTTCTCGATTTGAGAATCGGTCCGTATGCTCAGTTGGGAGAGAGTATTTGGAGGGATGTTTTCTGGAGATATCGCTGGTGGATGTTAGGAGCGCTGCTTCTTTTGTTGGTCGTCTTGCTGCACGGATTGCTTGTGTCCATGCAGGTGCGGGCTCGAACAAGAGATCTAAGAGATGCTATGCAGCAGCAACAGCGGATGAATGCGGAGATTCTTGAGACAAGATCGCGGCTTCAATCCATGGAGAAAATGCAAACCATCAGCCATATGTCTTCGGTTTTTGCTCATGAACTCAAGCAGCCGCTTGCGGCAATTCGGAATTTCTCGCTAGGACTGCAGAGCCGAAACGAGAAGGGAACTTTGGATAAAGAAACTCTCAGGGATATTCTCAACAAGGTTATTTTTCTGACGGATCGTGCTTCAGGTGTCGTGACGCATGTACGCAAGTATGCAAGAGCCGAAAAAATCGAAAGAAGCAGGCAAAACTTAACCGGCATAGTGTTGCTTGCAATTCGCACATTTGAAAAATCCGAGCAGTACAACGTAAAAATTTATTTGCATGACTCCGGTGCGCCTGTTTTTGCGGATGTCAATAGCTGGGAAATTGAATTTGTAATTCTTAATCTGTTCAAAAATTCCGGAGAGGCGCTCAAGGCCAGCGGACGAAACCGTATCGATGTCACTGTAACCCAGGATGAGTATCACGCAGTGGTTCGCGTTTCGGACAACGGCATAGGCCTTGATGATGAGGCAATGAAAAAAATTTTTCAGCCGTTGTTCTCGACAAAGGTCAACGGTATGGGGATGGGGCTTTCAATTGCCTTAAGGATCGTTGAAAGTCACGGCGGTCGCATGAACGCTTTCCGAAATAAAAATCACGGTTTGACAATTGAAATCGTGCTGCCACTGAGCAAAGATGCCGAAAATGAATGCTATGAGTGATAGGACAAATAATTTTTCCGAGGCTGAACAAACTCCCGTTATTCGTATCGTCGATGATGATGAAATGATGCTTGGATCCTGGGTGTTTTTTTTGGAAGGGGAGGGAAGAAAGGTTCGCGCCTATACCGATGCTGTTGAGTTCGTAGAAAAAGATAATTTTGAGGATCCGGGCTGTTTGCTTCTGGATGTGCGAATGCCGCATATGTCCGGGCTCGAATTACAAGAACTAATGGGGATCAAAGGTATCAATCTCCCCATTGTTTTTGTTTCGGGACACGGCGAAATTGATATGGTGGTGCATGCGCTCAAACATGGGGCCTGTGATTTCTTGCAGAAACCCGTTGATGAACGTCGACTTCTGGCTGCTTTGGATTCTGCGACCCAAAAAGATTTGGCACAAAGGTCAAAAACGAAAAAAATTCAGACCAACTCCGAACGCTACGCGACTCTTACGGCCAGGGAAAAAGAGGTTGTTTCTCTTGTCGCAACCGGCTTGATGAACAAGGTTGTTGCGGACATGATGGGAATAAGCGAGAGAACCGTGCAGATACACCGCGGAGTGGCTTGTAAGAAATTAGGAGCAAGATCGGTGGTAGATCTAGTCAAGATTTTACAAAGCCTGGGCTTGGATCCTAACTAAAAATTAATGACTGGACTTTCAATCGCTTGTTGAGACCGGATTGCAAAAAAGCTTGCAATTTTTTCAGCCAGCCTTACAATGACTCCCTCGATTGAAAGCCTCTCGTCCCCATCGTCTAGAGGCCTAGGACATGACCCTCTCACGGTTAGAACTGGGGTTCGAATCCCCATGGGGACGCCAAAAGTCAAGATTGCAACATTTAATTTGTTGCCGCCAGATGCCGCGAAGCCCAATAAAATCAAGGGAACGCGGTTTATTTTTCCCCGCCGAATTCCGATGCCGATCACGTACGGCTACAATCATCCAGCTTGTTTAAGCTATATTCAGGATTCGAAAAGTTTATGAGCAACAACGTTCTCAATGGTATGGTGTGGGATCTGGGGGGATTCGACTTTCAGATTCCCTATTTTGGAGATACTGAGAAAGCGGTCTATGTCTTCAAAGCAAACTTGGCAGAGATCACGTGGAATTGCATGAGAACGTTGGAGAACAACCCTTCTACTCTGCCTCAAACTGCCACAATTTTGAAAGGTCAGTCGGTATCGGGAATCAGCATTGATGACCTTTTGCAAGTCAAAAACTATGGTGACGGCGCAAAGGAATTGATACGGAAGTTGCTTGCCGGAGAGTTTGACCTCACGGAGCAGTGTGCTTGCTCAATCCATCGTTTTGTGGGTTTTAAAGACGCTTTGGAATGGGGTGTCTTTCGTAATTTGGACATCAGTGTTCGGGGTGTCGACTACACTCCGCCGGCTTTTGGATCTCTTTCGGCTCTTGCCGCAGATGGCTTTGCTTTCCTGAAAACCACGGTTGCCGATCCGAAAGAGCGGGCTGTGGCGCTGTTTCTATTTATGGCGCGCTCTCAGTTCTTTTTCGATGCCAACAAGCGAACCTCATCGCTGATGATGAACGGCTGCCTCATGCAAAACGGCTATTGGCCGATCACGGTGCTCAACCGCGATTCCGAAGAATTCCACGAAAAGCTCGGACGGTTTTACGAGACCGGCAACGCCAATGAGATGATGGACTTCTTTGCCCGCATGGTGGTGGATATCTATCCGGCCCAAGAGCACCTTGATCATTCAAAAACAGCTGACCTCGCTCAGTGAGAGAACTTGACGGTTTTGGGCAGCAACTGGGCCTATAAAGTTTTTTCGAAAACAAGATGCTCAGATCGATGGATCAGTCACCGACGCTCTTCACCGTTCCCGATCACCACATACTTCAGGCTTGTGAGCCCTTCCAAGCCTACCGGCCCGCGTGCATGCAGTTTTCCCGTGCTGATGCCGATTTCAGCGCCTAGTCCATACTCAAAGCCGTCGGCAAAGCGGGTGGAACAATTCACCATGACGCTGCCCGAATCCACTTCTCTCAAGAAGCGTTGAGAGGCTTGCAGATTGTCGGTGATGATGGCGTCCGTGTGCTTTGACGAATGTTCTTCAATGAAGGCGATTGCTTCATCAAGCGAATCCACCACCGCAATCGAAATGATCGGTGCGTTGTATTCCGTATCCCAATCTTCAGGAGTGGCGGTAATGCAGGGTAGGCCTGCGGCCTGAAGAAGCGCAAGCGATCTGTCATCGCAGCGCATCTCCACGTTTTTATCTGCAAAGACTTTGCCGATGCGCGGCAGAAACGCCGCAGCAATATCCGCGTGCACCAACAGCGTTTCCGTGGCGTTGCACGGCGAATAGCGCTGCGTTTTGGCGTTGTCCGTGACGGAGACGGCCATATCAAGATCGGCATCCTTGTCGACGTAGGTGTGGCAGATGCCGTCTAAGTGATGAATCATCGGCACGGTTGCTTCCGATGCGAGTCTCGCAATGAGCCCCTTGCCGCCGCGCGGAATGATCACGTCGACAAATTTGTTGGCGCGGATGAGTTCACCAACAAATGCGCGATCCGTGGTGGGGGCTACCTGTACGGCGTCGGCAGGAAGGCCGGCTCCTGCCAAGGCGTCCTTTACAGCTTCACCCAGAATCTTGTTTGTTTCAAAGGCCTCCGACCCGCCTCGCAAAATGCAGGCATTGCCGGACTTCACGGCTAAACAAGCCGCATCCACCGTTACGTTGGGACGGGACTCGTAGATGATCCCTAAAACGCCCAACGGCACGCGCATGCGACCCACTTGAATTCCCGAGGGACGACGGCGCATGTCTGTGATTTCGCCCACGGGATCGGGCAGCGCTGCAGTCTGTCGCGCGCCTTCGGCCATCAGTCCCAACACCTTGTCGGTGACGCGCAGGCGGTCCACAAAGGATTCCTTGAGGCCGTTTTCAACCGCACGCTTGAGATCCCGTTCGTTGGCTTTAAAAATCGCCTCGCGGCGTTCCTCGAGCAGGTCGGCGAGCTGCATCAGAGCCGCATTTTTGGCAGCCGACGAGGCCGCAGCCATTTTGCGCGAGGCCGCACGAGCCTTTTGGCCGACATCAAGCATGAGGGAAGCAAAGGATTCGGTCATGATAGAACCACTCGAAAATCGAACAAGAAAAACGCAGCAAACCGGAGCCGCAACTCTTCAATTTTACGGCGGCTGTTAGGGGCGTCTTACGCAAAAAGAAGGACAAATGCGTCCGATTAAGACGCAACGAATGCGGCGAGCGCCGAGATTTCGACCCAGGGATCGGTGTCGCGGTTGGGAACAACAAGTCCCTTGCTGATTTTGTCGATGTCGGCGCACAAAAGTAGGGCGCTGGCGAGTTTGCGAGTATTCAATCTGCCGGCGGCCCGTGTGACGCGCGCCGAGCGATCGCCCCAGATGCCGGCTTGACGCAGAGCAGACGATCGATCAGCACCGTGATCGACCGCATCCCGAAAACGCAACGCCATGCGCAGTTCCTCGGTGATCATCCACATGAAGGAGGGGATGGATTCGCCGGCGGCGTTTAAGTTTTCGACGATGCGAAGCGCCTTGGGAGCGTCGCCCGCAAACATTGCTTCCAGAAGGTTTTCCACGTCAAAGCGGGCCACGTCGCGTACGGAATCGGACACGGCATCTTCGGAAATGACGCTTCCTGCGGGATAAAGGTAGGCAAGCTTTAAAACTTCCTGGGCGGCCGCAAGAAGATTTCCTTCGCAGCGATCTGCAAGGATTTTCAGTGCAGCGGGTTCAGCCTTGAGATTGCGCTTGGCCAAACGGGCGGCAAACCAGGCCGGCAGCTCGCGCGCGGCAACGGGATTGCATTCCACGACTTCGGCTTTGGCCGTGAGCGTTTTGTACCAAGAAGCTTTTTTGAGGCTCCAGTCGTAGGGAATCGTCACAATGAGCGTGACGCCGTCCAAGGGCATCTGAGCAATGTCGGCCAACGCCTGCGTGCCTTTGACGCCGGGGCGAGGACTGGCAACTCTGAGCTCCACAATCTTTTTGTCGCCGAAAAGACTCATCGCCATGCAGCTTTCGGGCAGCTTGCTCCAGTCCCACAGTGCTGAGGCGTTTAAAACTTCTCGCTCCGTTGCGCCTTCTTCTCGGGCCTTGGCGCGAATGAGGTCGGCCGCTTCCAACATTAGAAGCGGTTCGACGCCCGTGATCACCCACAAGGGGGCAAGCGGGCCTCGCGCAAGGGCGGATTCAAGGTCGGTGGAACGCATAAAAGAGCTTGCGGCTTTAGCGGGTGCTCAGGTCTTCGACGGGTTTCGGCGTTTGAGCTTTTTCAATGCGGCGAACCATCTGCACGACGAGATCGGAAACCATCTCGTTGATTACGATCGCTTCTTCGCTGTCGCGGGTGAGGTAGTCGGCCTCGTTGTAGGAGATTTCGCGCACGGCGGCAACCACGGTGTCGGGCAGATAAAGCTCACCCTTGGGCGTGGACAACCTAAAGGAAATTTCAACCTTCAGTTCGTATTCGCGCGCTTCACCGCTGGCGTTGTATGCAACGACGTTGCGGTAGCGCTTTTCGCCCAAAATACGCAGAATCGCTTGGGCTTCGGACGGCGAATGAACGAGGCGCACGTTGGAGCCCGCCTTGAGATGGCGCGAAAGCTGCGAGCCCAGGGGCGTGTTGAGGTTGTAGTCGATGAAAAGCGTCTCAAACGGAAGCGTGAAGTTTCCGCGCAGACGAAAGCCGCAGCCCGTCAGAGTAAGGGCTGCAGCGGCAGCAATCAGCGTGCGGCGGCTGGTGGTTCGAAGCATACGAAGTCCGAAAGTGTTGCAGTAAGCCGAAGTGGGCAAAGCGCTTGAAGGCTTTGCCCGCGTCGGCCAATTATAAAAGCAGCCGCAGCCGCTTCGGGTCAAAAATCAGGCCTGTCCCTTGCTCGTGGCGGAAATGTCCGCAGGCTGCTTTGCGGGCTTGCCGCCGAAGATTTCGTCGATGTCGCTCGCGTCAAACAAATAAAGCGAACCGCAGAATTCGCAGCGCACCTTGAGCGTGCCCTGTTCGGCGATGATTTCGCGCGCTTCCTTTTCACCGAACGAGCGGATCATCTTCGTGATGTTGTCGCGCGAGCAGCGGCAGGCAAACGAGGGCGAGACGGTTTCAAGCACGCTCGGATTGAGTTCCCAGAAGAGACGCCGGCAAAGTTCCATCGGAGCAACGCCGAGCAACTCTTCGCGCTTGACGGTCTGCGCGAAGGTGTGCACTTCGCGGAAACCCTCTTCGACGGTGTCTTCCGTCGTGCCTTCTTCCACATTGCCGCCGTGCGAGGGCAGGCGCTGCATGATGAGGCCGCCCGCGGACTTGTCGTCGGCGGCAAGCCACAGGCGCGTCGGAATTTGTTCGGAAAGCGTCATGAAGCCTTCGAGCGTTTCGGCAACAGTGTTGCCGGTAAGCGGCACCACACCCTGATAGGGATCCTCATTGGGACGACGGTCGGCCAAATCGAGAATGGCCGCGCATCGACCCTGACCGTTGGCGTTGACCATGTCCTTGAAGGTGGCGTTTTCGGGAACCGGTACGCCCGGACGCATCTGAATCGTGGCGCGCATCTTCATGCCCGTACGCACTTCAACGAGCGCGAGTTTGACGGGGCCGTCGCCCACGATCTGCAGCACCAGTGCGCCTTCGAATTTCAGGCCCGAAGCCATCAAAGCGGCTGCGGCGGCGAGTTCGCCCAGCATGCGGATCGCAGGAGCCGGCGCTTCAAGCGAGGCCTTCATCTGCTGCCAGCTTTCGTCAAGCTGCACGCACTGCGCCTGGCAGTTCTGATTGGAGAAAAGAAGCTTTACGAGAGAATCGGCCATAGTGTTGTGTCGTTCAGTTTCCGGCTGCGGCCGGAAATTCGGTATCTGTTGTTCAAAATGTCCGCGCATTCTGTGCCGGACAGCATTATTCGTAAATGGGGGCAAAAGCCCGTTTTTTCAAGCCTTTTGCCTAAATTTTCCGGCGCATCAGTCGAGGCGCTTGAGCCCGTTTTTAAAGCGCCGGGCTTCTTCAACATAGTGCGCCGTATTGCGGTGCATCGTTTCGATCTCTTCTTCGGTGAGGTTGCGAACAAAACGCGCGGGCGTTCCCACCACAAGCGTGCCCGGCGCCACGATTTTGCCTTCGGCAACGAGACTTCCCGCACCCACGATCGCATTTTCACCCACTTCGGCGCCGTTCAAAACAATGGCGCCCATGCCGATCAAAGCACCCTTGCGTACCGTGCAGCCGTGCAGCACGGCGGCGTGTCCGACGGTGACGTTTTCTTCAATCGTGCAGGGAAAACCTTTTTCGGTATGAATGACCGCGTTGTCCTGAACGTTAGACCCCGCACCCACCGAAATCGCTTCCAGGTCGCCTCGCAAAACCGCGCCCGGCCATATGCTCGAATGCTCTTTGAGCTCAACGCGGCCGATCACCTGTGAGGATTCGGCCGTCCAGGCGGAAGATGAGATTTGCGGAACAAGGTTTTCAAAAGCAAAACGCGCCATATAATCAAGAAACTGCTGTGAATAAAGACTGCGGCCTGAGATTGTACAGGTCGTGCCGGCACCGACATCGAAAGGACAACTTCGTGGGAACGCTAGATTTGCACATGCACTCCACCGCCAGCGACGGGAGCCTTGCGCCCGACGCTCTGGTGCGGTTTTGCGCGCGCGAGTGCGGCGTGCGCACGATGGCGCTTACCGACCACGATACGGTGGCAGGCGTCGAGCAGGCCGCCCGCACGGCCGAGCTCGAAGGCATCACGTTTGTGCCGGGCATCGAAATCTCCACGCTTTACGCCGCGCGCAACATCCACATCGTGGGCTTGGGCATCAATCCGCACGACGAAGAGCTTCTGACCGTCACGACCAATATGTGCACCGAGCGCGATCGACGGGCCGTTCGCATGGCCGAGCGCTTTGAAGAACTCGGCATTCCCGGCATGTTTGAAGAGGCGATGAGTTTTTCGGCCCGCGAAAGCAATCTTTCGCGCCTGCACTTTGCCAAAGCGCTGATGAAGCGCGGCATCGTCAAAAACCAACAGGAAGCCTTCGATCGGTTTTTGGGCGAAAACAAACCGGCCTACGTGGCGGCTCCCTGGGGGTCTGTGGCCGACGCCGTGGCGCTCATTCACCGCGCCCGGGGACTGGCGGTGCTCGCACACCCCGGCCGCTACAGCTTCAAGGCCGACTGGCAGCTCGATGCCCTCGTGGAAGGCTTTGCCGAATGCGGAGGCGACGGCATTGAGGTGGTGAGCGGCTCTCAGAGCCCGTCCTTTACCGAAAAGGCGATCATTTACGCTCGCACCTACGGACTTGCCGTGAGCGCGGGAAGCGATTTTCACAGCACCGCGGGCACGCGTCCTTTACCTGGCGCGCAAGGGGAACTTCCGGCGGGACTGCCCACCGTCATGAAGATGCTCGGGCTGGAAGCGGCTTGATAAACAATGGAGCGCCCGTTCGGCGCTCCGTGGAATTCACTAAAACAGCGTCAAAAGAGACTTTTTGCGGACATTTGTCCTCAACTGAGCGCAAATGCTGTTTACTGCCGCAATTCACGCAAAATCTGCTCGGGTCTATCCCGCAGTGTCGAGCGGAACGGATTGATGTCGATGCCGCCGCGGCGGGTAAAGCACGCATAAACCTCCAACACGTCGGGCGCAAAGGCTGCGCGCATATCGTGAAAGATCTGTTCGACGCACTGCTCGTGAAAGCCCTTGTGGCAGCGGTAGGAGACGAGGTACTTGAAGAGCCCGGCTTTGTCGATTGCGCGGCCGGTGTAGCGAATCAGAATGCTTGCAAGATCGGGCTGCCCCGTGACGGGGCAAAGCGAGCGAAACACCGTGGTCGAATAGGTCTCGTCGACGGTGCCGGTTCCTTCGTCAAACTTCAGAAACGCGGGCTCCACGTCGTAGAGCTGCACGAGGTTTCTGGCTCCCAGAGCAAGATCGTCGAGCGATTCGCCCGGCATGCTTTCCACCGCACCCGGATATTCGGCCACCGGGTAGAGGCGCACATCCACCCGGCCGCCCAGGCGCGAGGAGAGATCCTCGGTCATACGGCAAGCCACTTCCTCAATGCCCGAGACACGCGTCATGGCAAAGGAGCCTGCGTAGAGCTTCAAGGACTTCGACTCCACGATCGAATGGGTGGAAGCGGGCACGAGCAGTTCGCCCACGGCCGTCTGCGGCAGTCCTTCGGGCGTAAGCCACGAGAGCTCGTACAAGCGCCAGATGTCGACGCCGCGGAAATCATGGTCTCCGATTGCGTCGCGCCCGAGTGAACGGGGAATCGGCTGCAGCAGATCGGGGTTGTACCGATCGCTGTAGACGGTGTCTTTGCCGAGGAGCGTGTTTGTGGGTTCGGGCATCAAAACAGCCATGACGCATTCCTATATCGAGAAAAGTGGCGGAAAAGGCACGAATTATTCCGTAAAAATCCGCAATTTTGAGAACACCTTGTGCAGCCGCTCTTCGTCAAAGGGAAGATATTCGGCCACGGTCAAGCCTTCGATCGAGGCGTTGTCCGCGACGAGCTCCAGGATCGAAGCGAGCTTTTCCAGCGTCATGCGCCCACCGCCCGAACCGTCTCCGACGAGTTCCGGATTGGCGAAATAGGTCGAATGGAAATAGGCGGGATCGAGCACATCGATGTCGAGGTGCACCAGAACGTGGTCGAACCGGCTCACGAACGACTTGATTTCATCGTCCGAGACAAAGTCTTTCGTCTGCACCTTGTAATCGACGCCGAGCGTATCGAGTGTCTCGGCTTGGTAATCGTGCAAACCTTGGAGCCCGACATATAAAAGCTGGTCCGGCTTGAAGGCGGGGTTTTTGAGCTTGGAGCGCAGGCTTTTTTCACCCGCACCCAAAAGGGAGCCGAGCACCATCGCGTGCGCATTCGGATAGTCGTTTTCGGGCTTGGAAACATCGGGGTGCGCATCGAGCCACAAGATGCCGGCATTCGGATAAAGCCCGTGCAGGTAATCGAACGGTGCCAGCGAAACCAAGCAGTTTCCGCCGATCGTGATGATGCGATCGGGCGCTGCGGCGGCAATCGCCGACTGTGCACTGCAAATGCCCTCCAACACTTCGTTTTTGCCGGCAATGCCGTCAACGACGCAGCGCTCTTTTCCGTCGGGAGCGGCAATGTCCACCTTGATAAGCGGCTGATCGGGGTTGCCGGGAAGAATGTGCTGCAGCAGATTGGCTCCGAAATAGTATGTTTCCAGGCCGCCGCTGACCCAGTCCGGGTAGAGAAGTCGAATCGTTTTCATAACAAGGAAAAAGCGTTCAAGTCGAACGGATTATAGGAAAAGCCGTGCGGCTTCCGAATGGAAGGTACCCGCGGCAGCGAAGCGGTTGACGGGCGCCTTGTCATCAAAGCGTCATGAAGCCGTCAGCGATGCGTCATGCTCACGTCACGGACCTGCTACAGACGCCTTTCAAAATGCGCGTCGACGAGCAAACAAACCAAACCGACGCACAAATGCTTACTCTGAAACACATCAACAAGAGCTACGGCTCTCGAACGATTCTCTCGGATATTTCGCTTTCGATCCGCAAAGGCGAAATCGTTTCCATTCTCGGTCCTTCGGGCTGCGGCAAGACGACGCTTCTGAATTTGATTTTGGGCCTCACGCAGGCCACCTCCGGCCGCATCCTCTTTGACGGGGAAGACCTCACGAACGTGCCGATGCAAAAGCGCGGCTTCAACATCGTCTTTCAGGACTTCGCGCTTTTCCCGAATCTCAACGCCTACGAAAACATCGTTTACGGCCTGCGCAACAATCCGCACGCTTCCACTCCCGAAGAAGTCAACGACCTGATCGATCTTCTCGGCTTGAAAAAGCACCTGCATCAGCGCATCGACGAACTCTCGGGCGGTCAGAAGCAGCGCGTGGCCATCGCCCGCACGCTGGTTTTGAAGCCCCGCATTCTGCTTTTGGACGAACCGCTTTCCGCCCTGGACGGCCTCATCAAGGAGTCCATTAAGGAGCGCATCCGTCAGGTGGCGCGCCAGTTCCAGCTGACGACGCTTATCGTGACGCACGATCCGGAAGAAGCGCTCACGCTCTCGGATCGCGTGCTCATCATCAACAACGGCCAAATCGCGCAGTTTGCCGAACCCGCGACGATCATCAGCAAGCCCGCGGACGACTTCGTAAACGACTTCATCATTTCGCAGCTCGTTGTCAAGCGCACCAACATTCTGAAGCTTTTCAGCGGCCCGAACCCCCAGAACGCTTCGACGATTCGCGCCGAAGCCGGTGCGGCTCTCTGACTCGGAGATCGTCATGACGACCTTTCTGACGACGCTTAGCAATCGCGTCTTCGGCCGTGAACGCCGCGAACTCAAGATTGTGTTCGCACTGGTGGTGGCAACGCTTGCGGCGGTGCTTCTTTATCCGCTTGCCTGCGTTCTTTTTCAGTCGATGCTCGACGGCAACGGCAATGTAACGTTTAACAACTACACGTCGCTTTTGGTCGAGCCGCGCTTCTGGAATGCTCTGGGCAACAGCTTTGCCGTGTCCGGCCTTTCGGCGGCGATTGCTGCGGTGCTCGCTTTCGGCTGCGCCTACGGTCTGCACTTTACGCGCATTCATCCCTGGGCGAAGAAGACCTTCCAGATCGTGGTGCTGCTGCCGCTCTTTTTGCCCTCGATCACCTACGGCTTTGCCGTGATCTACTCCTTCGGCCGACTCGGCCTGGTGAGCCAGATCTTCGGCGTGCTGCCGTTTTCGATCTACGGCTTCTGGGGCCTGTTGATTGCCGACGTGATCTACACGCTGCCGCCCGCGTTTCTGATTCTCTCGAACGCCTTCCACTACATCGACCGCAACACGATCACCGTGAGCCGTCTGATGGGCGACAGCCCCCTGCGCACGTTCTACATCTCGGCGCTGCGTCCGGTGGTGGGCGCCATCTGCTCGGCCTTCATCCTGAGCTTCTTCCTTTCCTTTACCGACTTCGGCATTCCGGTTTCGATCGCCGGTCAGTACGACGTGATTGCCACCGAGCTCTACACCACGATGATGGGTGCGGTGCCCGATTTCGGCCGCGGCGCCGTGATCGCCATGGCGATGCTTGTGCCGTCGATTGCCTCCGTGATGCTGCTGAAGTTCACCGAGCGCTTCAATTTCCGCTACAACCGCATCAACTACCGTGCACCGATGCGCAATCCGCTGCGCGACGCACTTTTTGCCGGCTACTACGTGGTGATCAGCGCGGTGCTGCTTTCGGTCTTTGCCGTGATGTTCGTGGTGCCCTTTGTAGAACAGTGGCCCTATAAGCCCGTGTTCACGCTCTCGGTGCTCGAACGCATCCTGTCGGACTCCGTGATTTGGGAGGTCTACGGCAACTCGGTGGGTGTGGCATTTGCGAGCGCCGTTCTCGGCACGCTTCTTTGCTACGCTGCGGCGATTGTCAACGCCCGCTCGCACCTCAAGGGCTGGTGCCGCACCACGATGGACAGCTTTGCGATGCTCACCAACACCGTGCCCGGCATGGTGCTCGGCATCGGTTTCCTCTTTGCCATGAGCGGCACGGCACTGGCGAACACCTTTGCGATTCTGGTGCTTGTGAATCTCGTGCACTTCTTTACCTCGCCCTACCTGATGGCCACCTCGGCGCTTTCCAAGATGAATGCCGGCTGGGAAACCACAGGCGCTCTCATGGGCGACAGCTGGCTCAAAACCGTTATGCGTGTGGTGGTGCCCAACTCGGCCGCGACGCTGTGGCAGATGTTCCAGTACATGTTTGTGAGTTCCATGGTGACGATCAGCGCCGTCGTGTTCCTTTCCGGCGCCCGCACGATGCTCATCACCACCAAGATCAAGGAACTGCAGTACTTCGAGAAGTTCGAAGAAATCTTCGTGCTCTCGCTTTTGATCTTCTTTACCAACGTGGCCGTAAAGCTCATCTGCGACGCCTTGGCCGAACGCGCCCGCCGTCAGCCGCAATCGAGCTGGCTTGAGGCGATTGCCCGCCGCCTGGGCTTGACGCGCCGCCCCGATTCTTTACCTGTCAGTACCGGAGCTTGATATCCCTATGACTACACAGATGTTTACCAAACTTGTTCTCGCTGCCGCTGCGTGCGCTGCTCTTGCCGGTTGCGGCAATGACGCCAAGGAGGCCCCGGCCGCCAAGACCGCTGCCGCTCCCGCCAAGGCTGCCGAAGTCGTGATCTACACCAACGCCGACGAAGAAGCGCAGACCGCGATGAAGAATGCGCTGGATGCCAACGGCATGAAGGGCGCCTATCTGATCCAGTCCTTCGGCACGTCCGAACTCGGCGGCAAGCTTGCTGCCGAAGGCAAGAACATCGAAGCCGACGTGGTGACGCTTTCGACCTACTACCTCGACAGCTTCCAGAAAAAGCAGAAGCTCTTTGCCGATCTGAAGAACAAGGTGAAGACGATTCAGCCCTCGCCCGCCTACTGGACGCCGATTCTCGGCAACACGGGTGCGCTCTTCGTGAACACCGAAGTTCTGAAGCAAAGCAAGCTGCCGGCTCCGAAGTCGATTGCCGACCTTGCCAAGCCCGAATATGCCGGCCACATTTCCGTGCCCGACATCATGGGCAGCTCCACCTCTTGGCTCATGACGCAGGCCGTGATGTCCGCCGAAGGTGAAGAAGCCGGTGCCAAGACGATTGCTGCGATTGAAAAGAATGCGGGCGCCCATCTTGAAAAGTCCGGCTCCGCTCCCTTGAAGAAGCTGCGCGCCGGTGAAGCCGCCGTCGGCTTCGGTCTGCGCCATCAGGCAGTGGCCGACAAGGCCCGCGGCCTGCCGATCGACTACATCGATCCGACCGAAGGCAACTTCCAGCTGCAGGAAGCCGCCGCAATTATCGACAAGGGCGCCAAGATCAATCCCAATGCTCAGAAGGTCGTCGACATCATCGTCAAGAACGGCCGTGCCGAGCTGCTGAAGTTCTACCCGGTTGCCCTTTACGAAGGCGAAACGGTGTCGGCTGAAAACAAGCCCGCCCGTCCGAGCTTCTACAAGGAACCGCTTACCGTCGAGCTTCTCGTGAAGCACCAGAAGATGGTTAAGGACGCAGGCAAGTAATTCACTCTTGATTAACCTCCAAGCCGGTCCTTTACGACGGGGCCGGCTGATGGTTTTAAAGCCCAAAAAATCATGACTATCACCGATCCGAATACCTACAAGCTCCTGACTCCGGGGCCGCTTACGACCTCGCTCACCGTGCGTCAGGAAATGCTCGTCGACCGCTGCACCTGGGACGATGACTACAAGGAAATGACCCAGTTTGTGCGCCGCGAACTTCTGAAGCTTGCTCACGTTGCCGAACCCGACTACACCGTTGTTTTGATGCAGGGTTCGGGCACTTTCGGCGTGGAAAGCGTTCTGAGCTCCATTCCGGGTCGTCACGACTGCGTGCTCGTGCCTGTCAACGGCGCCTATTCCGAACGCATGTGCCAGATTCTCGAGCGTCACGGCATCAACTATGTGCGTGAAGACTTCGGCTGGGACGAACGCGTGGATGCCGCGCGTCTTGAGGCCGTCATCAAGGCTCATCCGGAAGTAACGATTCTTTCGATCGTGCACAACGAAACGACTTCGGGTCTCATTAACGATCTCGAAAGCGTCTCCAAAGTCGTCAAGGAAAACAATCTGCGCTTTATCGTCGACGCAATGAGCTCCTTTGGCGCCGTTGATGTGGACGTCGGCGCTCTCGGCATCGACTTCCTGGTTTCTTCGGCCAATAAGTGCATTCAGGGCGTTCCGGGCTTTTCCTTCATTGTGGCCCGCACGGGTGCTCTTCGCGCGACCGAAGGCAACGCCCGCACCATCTCGCTTGATCTGCACTCGCAGTACAAGACGATGGAAGCCGACAACGGCAAGTGGCGCTTTACCTCGCCCACGCACGTTGTGGCGGCTTTTGCTCAGGCTCTGAAGGAACTGCAGGTTGAAGGCGGCATTGCTGTCCGCGGCGCCCGCTATGCAGCCGTCAACCGCAAGCTGCGCGACGGCATGCGTGCTCTCGGCTTTGAACCCTTTGTCTGCGAAGCGTTCCAGGGTCCGATCATCACGACCTTCCTTTATCCGGAAGGCAAGTCTCTGGACTTCAAGCACATGCACGCCTGGCTCAAGGATCACGGCTACGTCATCTATCCGGGCAAGCTCACCGATCGCGACACCTTCCGCATTGGCAACATCGGTGAAATCTACGACGAAGACGCCGACAAGATCCTTTCGCTTTTTGCCGCTTACACCAAGGAGTACATGTAATGAACCGCATCAAGGGCGTCATTTTCGACTGGGCCGGCACCGCTGTCGACTTCGGCTGCACGAGCCCCGTATCGGCTTTTAAGGAAGCCTTCCGCCGCGCCGGCATTGATGTCACCGACGAAGAAGTGCGTGCGCCGATGGGGCTTTTGAAGCGCGACCACATCAAGACGATGCTTGCGATGCCGCGCATTGCTCAAGCTTGGAAGGATAAGTACGGCGCTGAGGCGACGGACGCCGATGCCGAACGCATCTACGGCGACTTCGAGCCCGCTTTGATGGCCGTGCTCGATCGCCACTGCGATCTCATTCCGGGGCTTCTCGAAACCGTTGCTTATCTTCGCGCCAACGACATCAAGATCGGCTCGACCACGGGCTTTACGCAGGAAATGATGGCTGTTGTGACCGAAGGCGCCCGCAAGGCAGGGTACGCACCCGATATGGTTCAGACGGCCGATATCAATAACGGCTTCGGTCGTCCCTGGCCATACATGATCTTTGCCAACATGCGCGGCCTCGGCCTTTCGAGCGTGCGTCAGGTTGTCAAGGTGGGCGATACCACGTCCGACATGGCAGAAGCCAAGAACGCCGGCGTCATTGCCGTGGGCGTGTGTGAAGGCAGTTCCATGATCGGTCTCGATGCCGCCGCTTGGCAAGCTTGCTCCGAAGAAGAACGCGCCAAGCTGCGCCGCAGCGCCCGAGAACGCTTCTATAAGGCAGGCGCCGACTTTGTGATCGACCGCATGGCCGATCTCCCGGCTCTGATTGAAGATCTCAACGCCCGCAGCGCTGCGAAGTAATCGTCGATTTCGCGCCAAGCAAAACCCGTGAGCATCTGTTTTCGTGACGGATGCCGCGGGTTTTTGCTGTTTTAGGGAAATGAAATCCGTTGAATTTTGAGTTGTTTGAAATTGAAATTATTTGATTATCAAAAATATCGGATGAGACGCAACTCAATTGCTCGACTTCGAGTCGTACACCGAGTGATGCGTGCTGGCGTACACCGCAAATAGTCCGCGGAACCATTGCATGACAGGATCGTGATGCGTGCGTTCGTGCCAGATGAGGCGCGTGCTGTAGGAGAAGGCTTCCGAAAGAGTGCCGTAGGGAAGAATCGCAATTTTGGCGCCGTAGTAGTTTCTGAGAATTTCAGCCGTTTCATCGGGCAGCAGCGCCGTGAGATCCGTTTTGCTCAGCACCGTCGGAATCACGCCGAAATAGGGTGCCGCGAAACCCACTTTTTGATGCGCTGTACCGTCGAGGTTTGTCTCATCGAGACTAAAAACCTTTGCTTCATGACTCAATTGATTTGAAACGACGACCTTGCGGTACTTGGAAATTTCGCTTACCGGCACTGAGCCGTGCTCGCGGTAGTAGAGAGCCAGCGGATGATCCTCGCGTACGCAAAGGCTGTAGTGCAGGGAGTAGAGATTGAGCGCGTGGTACTTGGGAGGAATCGGGCGTGTATCGGGAAGAATTGCCGCATCCACGCGGCCGTCTTCGAGCTTTGCAAAGAGGTCATGATCGACCTGTTGGAATTCAAGTACGGAATTGGGGCAGGCGCCGTAAAAAGGCGCCAGAAAGTCGCGAAGCACCACCAAAATGCCGTTGTCGACGGCGGCGATGCGAAACGTTTTTTCGAGTGTAGCCGGATCGAAAACTTCGCCCATGGCCATTGCCTGCATGCGCTGCAAAATGTCGTCGATTTGCTCGGCAAGCGCATCCATTCGCTCGGTCGGAATGAGCAGCGGCGATGAGCGCACGAAAAGGGGATCTTCGAAGACATCCCGCAATTTTTTGAGCAGACGCGAAGCCGCCGGAACGGTTAAATCGAACTTCTTTGCGGTGTTTGTGATCGAACGCTCTTCGTGCAGTGTTCGGAGAAACTGCAGTTCGTTGAAGCTCAGGGAACTGATTTGCGCTATTTGGTAACTCGTACTTCGCATGGGCGTTAACTGGACGGTGGAAAGTGTCCATTTTCACTTTTGGGTCTCGATTCTACACTGGCATCAGCCCTGGACTAGATCGTTCGAACTAGGCTGATCGGCCCGGGATTCATCATCACTCACAAGGAAGAGAAACTATGTTTCGCAGATCTCTGATCGCCGGCACCGCTGCTGCAGTTGCCATGGCCTTCGCCAGCTCCTCCGCGTTTGCCATCGGCGGCGCATCCGGTCCGAAAGTGACCTACCCGAAGACGGGCAAGCTCGGCGCCGTGATCATCAATCCGTACGAAATCGCTCCGCTTACCGCCATCATCCGCAACGGCGGTTATGTCGTGACCGACGTCACGGTTCGCATCGTTCCCAAGAAGAACGGCCAGGAAATCAAGTACAAGGTGAGCGACGCTCAGGTTCGTACGCACGGCGGCATCCCGGTTTTCGGTCTTTATGCCGACTACCAGAACACGGTTGAAGTCTCCTACACGAAGACCGTCAACGGCAAGTCCGAAAAGGTCAAAAACGAGGTCTACAAGATCTACGGTCAACCCGCTTCCATCCGCCACTCCGGTTACGCCGGCGTGAAGAGCTCCTTCTTTACGGCTACAGTCAAGAAGGTTGATCCCAAGTTCAAGGATCGTCTGTATCTTGTGAACAACCTCGTTGCGGCTCCCGCCAACTCCACGCGCGTTGTCTGGAATAACCCCATGGGCGGCGCTCTGGAATGGAACCGCTATCCGATGAACGCCATCATCGATACGACCGGTGAAATCCGCTGGTACATGGATCCGGCGAAGATCTACGACTTCGACAACATCTACAAGGCCGGCATCATGATGGGCTTCCGTCAGAATAAGGACGGCGCCTTTACCTGGGGCTACGGCCAGCGCTATGTGAAGTACGACCTGATGGGCCGTGAAGTCTGGAACCGTCGCCTGCCCGACGGATACAACGACTTCTCGCACGCCATGGACGCCATGCAAAACGGTCACTACCTGCTGCGCGTTGCTTCGTCCGATCATCTGCTTCCGAACGGCAAGCACGTGCGCACCGTGCGCGACATCGTGATTGAGGTGGACGAAAACGGTCAGGTGGTTGACGAATGGCGCTTGTTCGACATTCTCGACGCGTACCGCGACAACGTTCTTAAGGTGCTCGATCAGGGTGCCGTGTGCTTGAACATCGACGCAAGCCAGGCCGGCAAGACCTTGTCTGCCGAAGATCTCGCCAAGATGGACGATAACGATCACTTCGGCGACATCGTGGGTTCCGGTCCGGGCCGCAACTGGCTGCACGTGAACTCCGTCGACTACGACCCGACCGACGACTCCATCATCATTTCGTCTCGCCATCAGTCGGCCATCATCAAGATCGGCCGCGACAAGA
>USBS01000006.1 GCA_900552915.1 uncultured Sutterella sp.
CTTTTTGCGTTAGGCCTCAAATTTGGTTACGGATCTAGATCTGCACAATTTGGGTATCTGCGCACCAAAAAACGGGCGAGCCTTTCGGTCCCGCCCGTCTGGATTCGAGCGATTCGAATCAAACTCAAGCTTCCTTTTTGTTCTCTTCGTCTTTTTTCTCAAGCGCCGCTTCGGCAGCTTGAGCTTCAAGCTCACGACGCACTTCGCAGCCTTCTTCGCTCAAAGCCTTGGGCATACCGGTGGCAGGAGCCGGAGCCTTCGGGCGGAAGAAGTAAAGAATTGCCACAACCGGGAAGAGAACGGCGCCGGCAGCGGCAAGCGTCACCTGATTGTTCGTCCACGTTGCAATGGCGCCGCCCAGAACCGGGCCGATCACGCTGCCGAACTGTTGTACGGAGTAGGAGTAGGCGAATACCTTGCCTCGATCCTGCGGATCGGACGATTGCGTCAGTACGGCGTTGATGGCCGGGAAGATACCCGCAAAAGCAAGCCCGCCGATGAAGCGCAGCGCTGTAAACCACGTCAAATCATGGGGTATGGCTTGCACTACGCCGAATATGCCGCTCAGGAAAATCGAGGTGTAGAGCACCGGGCGGTAGCCCCAGCCCTGCCCGAGCATGCCCCAGGGCGGAGAAGCGATCACGCCCGAGATGCCGACAACCGAGAACACGATGCCCGAGATGAAGACGATTCGATCCATCGAGCCCTGCAGCTCGGCGATATAAAGCGGCAGTACGGGCTGGACCATCAGCACGCTCATCTGAATAACGGCTGCGGCAAAGAGCATTCGCAAAATGACCGGGTTGTGCAGCGGCGTGACGCGTGCGGGGGCATCGGCCGAAGCCTGAACACTCTTGGTTCTCGGGGGTTCTTTGATGAAGACGGCCAGGGCTACGGTGATGGTGCCGAGTGCGATGGCCGCGATCTGAAAGGTCATGCGCATGCCGAAGACGTCGGCAAGGAAACCGCCCACAAGCGGGCCCAACACGTGGCCTGCAGTGAGGCCTGCCTGCAGCAAGCCCATGCAAAAGCCGATTTTCTTGTGCGGGATGACGGATGTTGCGATGGCAAGCTGCGCGGGCCAGAGACCGGCAGAGAGCCCTTGCAGCACGCGCACCCAGAAAAGCTGCCAGGGCGTCTGAACAATGGAACCCAGGAAGTACGTAATGGCAAGGCAGCTTGCGGCTCGTAGCGCCATCAGCTTTCGTGAGCCCTTGTCGGACATGGCGCCCCAGATCGGCGCGAAGATGCCCGAAATCAGGAAACTGACGGCGAAAATGATGCCGCTCCACCAGTTGACCTCCGCCGTTTCGACGCCCAGTTCCTGAATGAGGTACATGGGCAGAAACGGGATCAGCATGGTGTAGCTTGCCGACATGAGCACCGTGCTGCAGGTGAGCACGGCCAGGACGACGCGCCAGTTCGTGTTCATGGCCAAAACCCTAAAGGTAAATTCCAAACTTTCAGTCTACGCTCAAAGATGCGTTCTTTGACTAAGTCGATGGGAGTAGAAGAGGTTCACCGTTGTCGCGATTAGTCTTCGAGAATACTTTCCGTTTTTGCAAGCCTCGTGACAAATGCAAACAAAAGCAAAATGCCGCCTGAGATAAAATGGCGGCTCAAGTTGTTCGGCAAGCGCGGAAGCATCGATGGTCCGGGCCTGCGTTTCTTTTCTCCACTTTTTTGCGATTTCCAACAATCTCGTGAAAGCGATCAAAACACTTCTTTTCGGCTTGTCCCTGATCGTTGCGGCAAGCGCTTATGCCTTCGATCCGGATCTTGCGGCAATCGAAGATCAGACGCTCATCAACCGATTCCCGAAAGGCTCGATTGCCACGCGCGAGACGGCCGATCAGGCCTTAAAGGAAGTGCGCGCGGCCAAGAGCAAGCTCAAGGAGCTGTCTTCCTACTCTCAGCGCCGTTGCCAGGAAAATTTCTTCGTCAACAATTGTCTTGAGAGTGTTCGCAAGGCAGAACTGCGTCAGCAGCGGAGGCTTCAGAGCATCGAAAGCGAGGCACGCCGCATCGTGCGCGAGGATGAAACCCGCAAGGAAGCGGCGCGTCAGCAAAAACGCGACGAAAAGGCCGCGCAGCCCCCGAAGAAGGTAAAGAAGGCGACGCCGCGCAAGGCTACCGAAGCGCAGCAGCAAGCCAAAGAAAATCGTGAGCTGCACGCCAAACGCATGCAATCGGTGAAAAAACGCGAAGCCGAGGCTGCCCGCAAGCAGGCCAAGGAGGCCGAAAACCGCGCTGCCTATGAAAAGAAAGTTGCCGAGCGCGAGAAGCGCCGCGCGGAACGCGCCAAAGCGCTTGAAAAGCGAGCCAAGAAAAACGCACGAGGCTACGAGCAAGTGAAATCCGGTCTGAAAAGCGGACGAGCCGATCAGGAACTCGATGAGATTGCCAAAAGTCTTTTAAACGACGAAAGCTTCTTAGCCGACGACTTCGATCAAATGGCTCATATCACGGCGCCCACGGACGCGCCGATGATTCCGTTTGCGGAATTTGCCGAAAATCGCGGTGACCAGGAATCCGAAGCCGTTTTTTTATCCGACCATTCGGACGAATCGATCGGCGTCGGCGCGGCTTTTCCCGAGGACTACGAAGAGCGTGTTCGGCGCGCGTTTGCCCCCGACGGGCCTTTGGCGAAGGCAACGACGAGTTTTGTGTCGCGCCCGGCGCAGATCGAATTTGCGCTTGCCGTTGCTCGAACGCTCAAAAACAAAGGAAAGCTTTTGGCCGAGGCCGGCACCGGCACCGGCAAGACGTTTGCCTATCTTACGCCGGCCCTCATTGCCGGCTGCCGGGTGATTGTGAGCACGGCCGGAAAGTCGCTCCAGGAGCAGCTTTGCCGCAAGGACATTCCGGCGCTTATGCACGCTTGCGGGCTGCCCGCGAATGTGGCGCTTTTAAAGGGCCGCTCGAATTATTTGTGCCGCCATCGCATCAACCAGTGCGAAAGAGGTGAAGTGACGCTCGCTTCGCGCGATGCGGTTCAGGACTACCAACGCATCCGCATCTTTCTGGAGCGCACCAAAACGGGCGACATAAACGAAATCAGCGGCGTGTCCGAGGACAGCGCCGTCTGGCCGTCGGTAACGAGCACGGCGGGCAACTGTCTCGGAAAGCACTGTCAATTTGCCCGCGAATGCTTCGTGACGCGCGCTCGCCTGCGTGCTCAGAAGGCAGGGGTCATTGTCGTCAATCACCATCTTTTTTTGTCGGCTGCGGCGATGGAGCTGGAAGGCGGGCAGGACGACGGCATGCTGCCGCGCGTGGACGCCGTGATTTTCGACGAAGCACACAAACTTCCTGAAATCGCCACCAACTATTTCGGAAGCGAATTGTCGACGACAGCCGTGCGCGAAATCGTCGACAGCGTGCGTCCGATTCTGATGAGTAAGTTCAAGACGTCCGCTCCCAAAGGGACGACTTGGGACAACATTTGCCAGACCGTCAAGAAGTCCTTGTACGACTTCGTGCTGGGACTCGAAGCGGCCGGAGTGCTTGAAGGCGACAGCCGCAACATTGAAACCGTCTCCGGCATGGAAGGAGCAACCAAGCACCTTGAAAACGCTTCTCTGGTGCTGCAGGTGCTTCTGGAGGCTATCGCCCCTCTGGCCGAACTGAGCGACGATCTGGCCGTTTATCTCGAGTCGGGTTCGGGCTTGCTTCAGGACCTGCGGCAGTGGGTGGGGTGGCTCAAAAACGCCGGCAGGCCGATGCCGCCCGAGTCAAAGCCTTTGGTGCGCTGGATTTCGCGATCAAGAAGCGAAGCGCGATTGACGGTGACGCCGCTCGATATTGCCGAGCCTTTTTCCCAGATGATGAATCTGAGAAAGGAGACGGCCTGGGTGTTTACGTCGGCTACCATCGCTGTGGGCGACGGGGAGTTCAAGCACTTTACGCAGGCGCTTGGCATTGAAAACGCGCAGGAGCACGCCTGGCATTCTCCCTTTGATCATGAAAATCAGGCGATGCTCTACGTGCCGCCCGATATGCCCAATCTTAAGTCGGGCGTGACGCGCGACGAATTCACCGATGCGCTCATCAAGGAAGTCTGGCCCGTGATCGATATGGTGCAGGGCAGAGCTTTTGTGCTTTGCACGAGCTACCGTGGTATGGAGCGGGCAGCCGAGCAGCTGCGCGAATACATCTCGGCCAACGGCCGAGACTACACGGTGCTTGTGCAGCGCGAAGAATCCAAGGAAAAGCTGCTCGATAAGTTCCGACGCGACCCGCATCCGATTCTTGTGGCGACGATGAGCTTTTGGGAAGGCATTGACATTAAGGGTGATCAGCTATCGCTCGTGATCATCGACAAGCTTCCTTTTCCCAATCGCGAAGATCCTGTGTTTGAGGCGCGCTGCAAGTGGCTCGACTCTCAGGGTCAGTCGTCTTTCAACGTGCTTTCGGTGCCGGCGGCAGCCATCGCTTTGAAGCAAGGGACGGGGCGCTTGATTCGCAGCGAAGCCGACCGAGGCATTCTCGTGATCGGCGACGTTCGTCTGGTGCGTGCGGGTTACGGGCAGAAGATTTGGAAGAGCCTGCCGCCATACACAAAGACGCTCAAGCTTGAGCGTCTCATGCAGTTCTGGCAGCAGCCGGACTCCTGGCAGTAGCTTTAGCCTTTGGCGGCCTTGGTTGATTTTGCGGCCCGCTTCGTTTTGGCAGCTGTTTTTTTCTCCGGCTTTTTCTTGTGACGCACGCGTTGCGGCAGCACGTTTTCGGTGTGCGCTGCCTGCAGAACGTCGGCCAGAATTCCTTCGCAGCTTTCGAGATTATCCAGGCAGTAGAGCACGCTCAAGACCGTGCCGATCGAGACAGTGGTGTCGCCTTGCTCGATGCGTTTGTAGGTTGAAAGCGACGTGCGGCTTTTCTGCGCGATTTCCTCCTGCGTCAGTTTGCAGCAGCGGCGAGCCGCCGAAATTCGCTCTCCCAATTCTTCCGTAAAGCTTTGAACGGGGAGAATGAAAAAGCGCTTATTGGCTTGTTTGGGCGCAGTTGACATGATCGAGGCCGAACGTGAGTATTCAGAACACGATTAGCCTAGCAAACAGCGGGGACGAGATCAAACGGACGGTTAGAGCAGGCCGGTGAAAACGTCGTGGTCGTAGAGAATCTTGAGGCCGATTGCAAAGAGAACGGCGGCGCCGACAAGAGAAAGGCGTGCGCTGTGGCGCGCGGCCTTGTCCGAGAGTGTCCGGCCGAGCATGACGGAAATGGCCGTGAGAATAAAGCAGACGATGCCGATCACAACCGAGGGCCACAAAATCGGAAATTGCGCCATCGCAAAGGAAAAACCGACGGCAAGGGCGTCGAGGCTTGTGGCAATTGCCAAGGTAAAGAGGGTTCCCCAGGGGATTTGACCGCACATCTTATGGATGTCTTCGGTCTCTTCGTCGCCCTCAAAGGCTTCCTTAACCATGGAACCCGAGACCCAGGCCAAAAGGGCGAATGCAATCCAGTGGTCCCAAGCGGAGACAAAGCTTGAAATTGTGTTCCCGGCCAGGCCGCCGATAAGCGGCATCAGGAACTGAAAAAGGCCGAAGGCGGCTGCAAACTTCAAGACGTGCTCTTTGGTGACGTGCTTGCAGGTGGCGCTCCAGCACAAGGAGACCACCATGGCGTCGATCGAAAGGGCAACGGCGATGCCGAGAACCTGCAGCGCAAGCATGGGAGGACAAACTCCTGACGCGGTTAGTCCTTCAACAACTCGGCTTCAGGCTGACGACCGAACCACTTTTCGAAGATCTTTGCAAATTCACCGTTTTGCTTGATCGCGGCGAGGCCTCGGTTGATACGATTCAGAAGTTCCGTATTGCCTTTTTTCACGGCAATGCCCAAGTTCTCGCGTGTCAGAGCGATCGGCAAAGCCTTTACCTTGCCGCGGCCGGCTGTTGCGACGTAATAGTCGTTGGTGGGAATATCGTTGACGACAGCATCAACGCCGTTATTGCGAAGTTCCAAATAGCATTCCGTCAGTTGATTGAAGATGCGTATCTTGGCACCTTTGATTTTGCGGACCGCGATTTCGCCGGTCGAGCCGATGGAAGCGGCCAGACGCTTGCCTTCGAGATCTTCGGCCTTGGTAATCGTCGTGTTTTCGGCGTTGACCACGACGCCCAAGCCGGCGATGTAGTAGCGATTGGAAAAGTCCACGCTCTTTGCGCGTTCAGGCGTCACCGTAATGTCGTTGATGGCGATGTCGATATTGCCGGTCTTCAAAGCCGGGATCAAGCCGTCGAAAGCCAAGTTTTTGACTTTAACCTCAAAGCCTTCGGCCTTGCCGATAGCACGGATGATGTCGACGTCATAGCCGACGTACTGGCGCGTTTCAGTGTCTTGAGAGCCGAACGGCGGGTACGTCGCATCCATTCCGACCACGAGCTTGCGTTGTTCTTTTGCCCAGGACGGGACGGTTGATAAAGCGGCTGCGGCAACCACGGCGGTTAGAAAGGTTCTCTTTTGCATGTTTCGCTCATCGCTAAGCAAGTTGATCGAGGCTATAGATTAAGGACGGAATTGTACGGGGATTTGGTCTTTGTTGGCCTTTGGCGAATGCATCTTGATTGAGTATTGCGATCTGGAGCAAAAACCAAGGACCTTCGCTCTCGTTTCGTAGAAGCAAATCTTTTCGCAGGAACATCGTTTTTGCTATTCTCCTCAAGCCTAAATAATCTGGGAGAAGAAGAATGGCGCAGCATCTTTTGGCCGACTTGATTCGTCAAACCGGTTCTGTTGTTATTGACGGAGCCATGTCCACCGCACTTGAAAAAGCAGGCTGCGATCTGAACGACAAGCTCTGGAGCGCGCGCGTGCTCATTGAAGAGCCCGCAAAGATTCGTCAAGTTCACTACGACTATTTCGAAGCCGGAGCCAATGTCGCCATTACCGCCAGCTACCAAGCAACCGAGGCAGGTTTCAATGAACGCGGCATCAACTCTGAAGCTGCGTATGATCTTATTGCACAATCCGTGACGTTGGCCAAGCAGGCTCGCGACGATTCTTTGGCGCGTCATCCCGACAAAGATCCGAAATCCCTTTTGGTTGCCGGTGCTGTGGGCCCGTACGGAGCCTACCTTGCCAATGGAGCCGAGTACACAGGCGACTACCGCCTCTCCGACAGCGAATACCGGGCATTTCATCGGCTGCGCATGAAAGCTTTGGTTGAGGCCGGTGCAGACTTCCTGGCCGTTGAAACACAAGCCCGACTCGACGAAGTCGAAGTCATTCTCGAAATGATGAAGGAATTCGACATCCCGGCTTGGGTAACGTTTACGTTGAAAGACAGCGGTCATATCGCCGACGGCACGCCGATTGAGCAAGCTGCAGAGGTCTGCTGCAATCATCCTTTGGTCGACGCTTTCGGCATCAATTGCGTGAAACGCGAAATGGTGGCCGATGCCTTAAAGCGCATCTCCTCCGTAACCGATAAACCTATGATCGTTTATCCCAATTCGGGCGAAACATACGATCCGACGACAAAGACTTGGCATCATCCGGTGTCCGGTCCGGGTTGGGGAAACTTTATTTCCAGATGGAAGTCCATGGGAGCCGTGTGTTTGGGCGGTTGCTGCAGAACGCTGCCTTCCGATATTGTGCAAATTGCGGCCTTGATGAAGCAGGCTGGAACCATGTAATTGCTGGATTTGTTTTTCGATACCGTATTTGATCAGCTTGAGGTAAAGCGATGCGAATTTATCCGATCCGAAATGAGGCTGATCATCAGCGCGCTCTGAAAGAGATTGAACCTTATTTCGACAATCCGCCTGCAGATGACGATCCTGTATGGGATTCAGTCGATGTCATGGTCACTCTCATCAAAGAGTACGAAAGACGCCATTTTCCGCTTTTCGACCACGCTACGGCACTTGATGCCATTCGTTTCTACATGGATCAGAAAGGACTCACTCCCAAAGATCTGGTTCCTTGTATCGGGCGGCTCAACCGCGTATACGAAATCCTTGCTGGGAAGCGGCGCTTGGCGTTGCCGATGATTCGGCGACTCAACGAGATCTTCGGCATACCTCTGGATTTTCTTGTAAGAGCTTAACAACCAAGCCAAATTCCGAGTTGGGACACCATTGATGGATAGATTGAAAAAAGGTCGAAAAATTCACCTTCGAACCATTCTATCCATCATCCTATCCATCATCCGAGCGCCGATAACAAACGCATCGTAGCGGATAGTTCTGGAAGCACGAAACGCTTGGAATGCCCGCCAATCAAGGGAAAATCGACGATCGAAAATAAAAAAACCGAACGATTGCGCATCGTTCGGTTATGTATCTTGGCGGAGAAGGAGGGATTCGAACCCTCGAGGCCAGTTATTTTTGACCTGCACCCTTAGCAGGGGTGTGCCTTCAGCCACTCGGCCACTTCTCCGACCGCGCGAATTCCACCATACGTGGAACCGCATCACGGTGAGCGCTGAATATTACAGAAAAGTTCCCGAATGTGCAAAAGAATCGGAAAAAAACATCAGGTACCTGCTTGTCTGTCATTCGATTGTCAACTAACTTCGGATGGCCTGCAAGTGTCCTTGATTTTTATGGTATGAAAATGTTTCCACAATTGCGCACGTGAAAAAACGACAAAAAATCACGATTGCGACAGGTTTTGAGAGGCTCTTTTCCACGATTGCGACAATTGGCGGTTCCCGAGTGTGAGCATGATCGGCGACAGACTACAATGCCGAGCGGATAACGAACCTGTGCGCTAACCAAATGAACCGGCTTTTCTTTCTCGGCTTTCTTCTGACTGTCATCGCCTCAATCTTTTGGGGTGCCATGGGCACGGCCGTTCAACATCTGTTCCTGGTTAAAAGCGGTTTTTCCGCTTTGGGGCTCGTGACGCTGCGTCAACTTTCGGCGGGGCTCCTTTTCGTGGCGATCGGTACGCTTGTGATGCCGCGCAAAATGTGGTCGGTATTTTCCGACCGCAAGCTGCTTTTTGAAATTGTCGTGAGCGGCGTTCTGGTCTTCCTGGCGCACTTTTGCTTTTTCCGCTCGATTTTCTATTCCAATGCCGGCACAGCGGCTATTTTTCTGACGCTTAATCCGTTACTGGCGGGCATTTGGCTTGCATTCTTTCGCGGCCGCCGAATGTCTGCTGTCGAGTTGGTCTGCATGGTGCTTGCCGCTGCGGGCGTGGCATTGATGGTCACCGACGGTGACTTTACGGGACTCAAATTTTCCGCAATGGCAGTCGTATGGGGGCTTTGCTCAGCTGTTTTTGCGACGGCCTTCAGCATTCAGCCGCAAAAGCCTTCGGCCAAGATCGGCGTGACGGTGGTTGTTGCCTGGGCGTTTCTTTTCGGCGGTCTCATTGCGTCGGTTTTTTGTCCGCCCTGGACGCTTGAAATCAATTGGAACCTCACAGTGGCGGCGGACTTTTCCTTCATTGTGCTCTTCGGCACTGTGGCAGCGTTCTGGCTCTATTTGACCGGCCTCAAATACATTTCCCCCGTTGTCTCGGGGCTTGTCGTGTGTCTTGAGCCACTTTCGGCCATCGTCTTTTCGATGGTGCTGTTGGGCGACATATTGGGTTTCTGGCAGACGGTGGGCGTCGTGTTGGTTTTGGCCAACATCTGCCTTTTGGCGCTCGCGCGTCAACGGTAGAGGTGACCGTCAGAGGTCGGCAGCTTGCTCCTGTGCTTTTCGGGCAGCGATTTCGGCAGCTCGTTTTTGTGCATCCCGATAAGAAAATTCACAGCCGCACCCGGTCTGATTGTAGAAGCCGTAGAACTTCAGGAGCGCATTGCGGCGATCCTGAAGGCCATCCTTGCGCCAGTTCTTATCCCAGTACTCGACATCGTCGTATTCGGCGGCGGCAATTTTGCCTGCGGTGTTGACCTGATCCAGGGATTTCCAACGGCTGGAGGCAAGCGTCGTGGTAAAGCGGGCGATGCCTCGGTCGTGTGCGACTTTGGCGGCCGCGCGCAAGCGCACCGTGAAGCAGACTTCGCAACGGCGTCCGCGTTCGGGCTCGTTTTCAAGCCCTTTGACGTTTTCAAGCCACGCCTCGTGATTCCAGTCGCCGTCGATCACCTCAACGCCGAGTTTTTCGCAGTGGCGCGTGAGTTCGGCTTTGCGCTTTTCATATTCGGTCTGAGGAAAGATGTTCGGGTTGAAGTAAAAGACAACGGGGCGGATGTCGTGAGCGAGCATCCACTCGAGGACGGCCGCAGAACACGGCGCGCAGCAACTGTGCAGAAGAACGGTTTCCATGATGCGCGAAGTTTAGCCTTGCTGGTGCGGCAAAAGACTGAATTGCCAAAAAAATTTTGCTCGTGTGTGTTTACTTTGCAGTGGATTTGTGTCAGAATGCGGTCTCTCTAAATTTTTTGGCGCACCGGATTTGCGCCCGCGACCGATCGATACGTACGACGGCGCCGGCAGTCCTGTGCGATGTATCAACAACTAATATCCTAGGATCAGGTGCTTATCAATGCCCACCATTCGCGTTAAGGAAAACGAACCCTTTGAGGTTGCGCTGCGTCGTTTCAAGCGCACCATCGAAAAGTCCGGCCTGCTGACCGAGCTTCGTGCCCGTGAGTTCTACGAAAAGCCCACGGCTGAACGCAAGCGCAAGAAGGCTGCTGCCATCAAGCGTCACTACAAGCGTCTTCGCAGCATGATGTTGCCCAAGAAGCTGTACTAATTCGCTCGCGCAGTACAGACTGAAGCCGGCTTGAAGAAAAGGCCGGAATTAGCTTGATAAGCCAGAAAGACGGCCGTCTCGAAAGTGAGTTGGCCGTTTTTTCTTGAGTTGGAGAAAATCATGACGATCAAGGAACGCATTACCGAAGACATGAAGAGCGCCATGCGCGCGCACGATACGGCGCGTTTGTCCGCTTTGCGTTTGCTGCTTGCCGCAATCAAGCAGCGTGAAGTCGATGAACGCGTCGAGGCGACCGACGAACTCGTAACCGGCGTCATCGGCAAGCTTGTCAAGCAGCGCCGCGATTCCGTGAAGCAGTACACGGATGCCGGCCGCGACGATCTCGCGCAGAAGGAACAGTTCGAAATCGACGTACTGTCCGTGTATCTGCCCGCTCAGATGTCCGACGACGACATCAAGGCCGTTGTGGCGGCTGCGATTGCCGAAACGGGCGCTACCGGCATGGCCGCGATGGGCAAGGTGATGGGCATCGTCAAGGGCAAGTGCGCCGGCAAGGCCGATATGGGCCGCGTTTCCGCGCTTGTGAAGGCTGCTTTGTCGGCCTGATTGCCGCGTATTCGATTGCCTCGGAGTCGTCCTCGGACGACTCCCGTCAAGACTGCGGAACGCCGACGCGTTTGTGTGGCAAACGTGTCAGAATCGAGCGTGCCGCAGTTTGTTTTTCTTCTTCTTTCTCTTTTAGCAGCCGATGATCCCGGAGAGTTTCATTCAAGAGCTTTTGAGCCGCATCGACATTGTTGAGGTGATCAACAAGGTCTCGCCCTTGAAGCGCACCGGGAAAAACTTCATGTGCTGCTGTCCGTTTCATAAGGAAAAGACGCCGTCTTTTTCCGTGAGTCAGCAAAAGCAGTTCTTCAAGTGCTTCGGCTGCGGCGCCGCGGGAAACGTCATCGGCTTCGTGATGCGCTACGAGGGGCTATCGTACCCGGACGCCATCCGCAAGCTTGCCGAGTCGATCGGCATGACGGTTCCGGAAACACCGCGCGATCGGGAGGCCCGCACGAGAGCCAGGTCGCTTACCGACATGATGAAGGCGGCCGCCGACTTTTACTCGTCTTGCCTGAAAACCAACACCCGCACGATCGAGTACCTCAAGCGCCGCGGCATTTCGGGAGAAACCGCTGCGCGTTTCTCCCTCGGTTATTCTCCCGATGCCTGGCAGCCTCTTAAGGATGTCTTCGGCGAACAGTACGCAAGCAAGGATCTGGAGGAAGAGGGCGGCTGCGGTCTGGTGATCAAAAACGGTGAGAAGCGCTACGACCGTTTCCGCGGCCGTTTGATGTTTCCGATTCGCAACCCGAGAGGGCAGGTGATCGCCTTCGGCGCGCGTACCCTAAACGGTGACGAGCATCCTAAGTACCTAAATAGTCCCGAGACGGCGCTCTACCATAAAAGTCGGGAAATCTACGGCTTTTTTGAGGCTGCCGCGACGATTCGCGAAAAGCGCCGCGCAATTGTCTGCGAGGGGTACATGGACGTGATTCAGCTTTCGCAGGCAGGTTTTACCGAGGCGTGTGCCGCTTTGGGAACCGCCGTGACGGCCGAGCACGTGCAAAAGCTTCTGCGTGCCGCCGATACCGTGTACTTCAGCTTCGACGGCGACAGCGCAGGCCAACATGCCTTGCGCCGTGCGCTTGAGGCGGCTTTGCCGGTGATTGAGGACGATCAGGAAATCCGCTTTGTGGTGCTGCCCGTCGAGCACGATCCCGACAGCCTTATCAAGGAAAAGGGAGCGCAGGCGTTTGAAGACGAACTGCAAAAGAGCCTCACGCTCACGCAATATTTTGTGCGCACTGTCGCCGAAGGCAAAGATTTGGCAACAGCCGAAGGCCGCAGTCAGTTTGTGGCTGAAAGTAAGCCTCTGGTTGTATCCATGCGTACGGCTCCGATTCTGCGGCGGCAGCTTATCGGGGAGCTCGCCATGCATGCGCGCATGAGCCCCGAAGAGTTCGAGCGGTTGTGCGGCATCGCGCCGGTAAGAACGTTGCCTCCCGCCAATCCTCTCACCGGAATGCACTTTGATGCTCACCGCACGCGCCCCTTTGCGGGCGGCGGATTTCAGCGCAAGCCCTACTTCGGCACAGGTGCCGCCCCCGTGTCGCTTGCGCCGACCGGGGATATGCGGGAGCGGCTTCTGCAGAATCTGCTGAACTTTCCGGTGCTTGCCGTGGAATTTTCCTCACGCATCGAAGACGAATTCGTCGGAAGCGACTCCGATGCTGCTCGCGAGATCCTGGAGGTCTGGCGCACGATTACCGGAGCCGAAGAGCCGCTGCTGCAAAGTCAGTTGATTTTGGAGCGGCTGCAGACCAGTCCTTTTTATGCGCATTACAGCGATCTGATCGGTCGCGAAATGGTGCTCCAGACGCCTGAAAACGCGGCTCGCGTCGAAGTGGAGCTCACGTTCGACAGACTCGAATTGCAGCGCGTGGAGGCGGCTTTGGCGCAGGCAACGACCGAAGCCAAGCCCGATATTCAAAAGGTATTAGGGCTCGACGCCAAACGTAAGTCGCTCAAAAGCCGCATTGAAGAGGTGCAAAAGCAGTTTGCACTGCATCATATCGGCGAAGCCTGATTTTTCTGTTTGTCTATGCCAGCGGATGAGCGGCAAGCGTTGCCGCAATCGCCCACATCACGACGGCAATCAAGCCGTCGAGCACCTGCCAGGCTTTGGGGTTTGCAAAAAAGGGCTGCAGCAGCCGCGCCCCGAAGCCCAACCCAGTAAACCAGACGACGCTTGCGACAATTGCGCCTGCGGCAAAGATCCAGCGTGACTCGCCGTACTGCGCGGCAATCGAGCCCAAAAGCACAACAGTGTCGAGGTACACGTGTGGGTTCAAGAAGGTAAAAGCGAGACACGCCGTAAGGGCTTTTGCGAGCGAGCCGGCCGTTTCGCCCGAAGCCTGTAGGGCGCTACCTCCTGTCCATGCGCGTTTTGCAGCCATAAAACCGTAGACAGCAAGAAAAACTGCGCCGCCCCAACGGAACAATTCCAACATCCAGGCGTTTGCTTTGATTACGGCACCCATGCCGGCTACACCTGCGCTGATGCAGAGTACGTCTCCCAGAATGCACACGAGCACAACCGGCAGTACGAACTGACGAAGCAGTCCCTGCCGTAGCACGAAGGCGTTTTGTGCGCCGATGGCGATGATGAGGCCCGCTCCCGTACCAAACCCCGAAAGAAACGTAGCAAGCATGCGTTGACTCAAGAAAAAGCGTTGCGCACCAAAGACGATTTCAAGTAGATCATTTTGCTGATCCGAGTCGGTGCGAAGTAAAAGGGCGGGCGGCTTTCAAAGTATGCCTGCCGCAGGTGCCTGATGCTGTGCGCACTTTAATGCAAAAACGCTCAATCGTGCGCTCGGCGGGATGATTGAGCCTGAGGCGGCAGCAAAGCGGCACTGCTGCAGCGCTGTTTAGGCACGCTGTTTGCTTATGCATGAAAGGGGAATGCTTCCTCGCATTTGCAAACACAGGGAGAAACCACATGAAATACATCGTAGCCGTCATAAAGCCTTTCAAGCTTGATGAAGTCAGAGAGGCACTTTCGGAAGTCGGAGCGAGCGGACTTACAGTGATCGAAGTTAAGGGCTTCGGACGTCAGAAGGGACACACGGAACTTTACCGAGGTGCGGAATACGTTGTTGATTTTTTGCCCAAGGCGCGGCTTGAAGTCGCCGTGAGTGACGCCATGCTCGAAACGGCAGTTGAAGCGATTCAAAAGTCGGCTTTTACCGGCAAGATTGGCGACGGAAAGATTTTTGTCTTCGAACTGGCGGCAGCCGTACGCATTCGCACGGGCGAAACCGATGAGGCAGCGCTGTAGCGAAATTGAGAAGTAAAGCAACAACAGACAATAGGGAGACAAAAAATGACAATTTCAGTAGGGAGAATTGCGGCGGCTTTGCTTTGCGCTGCCTCGGGCCTGGCATCTGCTGCCGAGCCTGAGGTCAATCCCATGGATAAGGCAGACGTCGCTTGGATGCTCATTGCGACAACGCTCGTGCTTTTTATGACCATTCCCGGAATCGCACTTTTCTACGGCGGAATGGCGCGCAAAAAGAATGTGCTTTCCGTGTTGGCGCAAACCACTGTTATTTGCTGCGCTTTGACGCTTGTGTGGTTTATTGCAGGCTATTCGCTTGCCTTTGCGCCGGGAAATGCCTTCATAGGCAGTTTGGATCATGCTTTTTTGCGCGGCATCGACATCGCTTCGATGACGGGCAGCATCCCCACGCTTCTTTTCGTGATCTTTCAGATGACGTTTGCGGTGCTTACGGCGGCACTCATGATCGGCTCTTTTGCCGGACGCATGAAGTTTTCCGCCATGCTGATCTTTATGGTTCTATGGTCAATGCTGGTGTATGCACCCGTTTGTCATTGGGTTTGGTGCGAGGGCGGCTTTTTCTTCGAAATGGGCGCTTTGGACTACGCGGGCGGCACCGTGGTGCACATCAATGCGGGCATTGCGGGTCTGGTAGGTTGTCTCATAATCGGCAAGCGCCTGGGCTATGGAAGAGAACCGATGAGTCCGCATAACCTGACGTTTGCAATGATCGGAGCAAGCGTTTTGTGGATCGGTTGGTTTGGATTCAACGGAGGATCGGGACTTGCCGCCAACGAGCGCGCCGTGATGGCGATACTCGTAAGCCAGATAGCGGCGGCTGCCGCAGGCTGCAGTTGGATGATCTGCGAGTGGGTTTTGCGCGGACGGCCCTCACTTTTGGGGATGATTTCGGGTGCAATCGGCGGACTTGTGGTCATAACGCCGGCTTCGGGTTTCGTAGAGCCGGTGCCGGCATTCATCATGGGTTTGGCGGGCGGCGCCGTGTGCTTCTGGGGTGCTACTTCCTTGAAGCGGATCATGGGCTGGGACGATTCGCTTGATGCGTTCGGCGTACACGGCGTTGGCGGCATTCTGGGCGCACTTTTGACCGGCGTGTTTGCCTCAAGCGCCGTGACCGGTGCGCCGACGCTTCCGGTGTTCGAGCAGGTGGCGATTCAGGCTGCAAGCGTTGCTGCTACGGTTGTCTACGGCGGTGCGGTGAGCTTTGTGCTTTATAGAGTCATTGACGCCGTAATCGGTTTGCGTGTCAGTGCCGATGACGAACGGCAGGGGCTGGACTTGGCGCTGCACGGCGAGCGTATTGAATAGTTCTTTCCGAGAGGCTTTGCGGGCAGTCTGAGTTTCGTCGATGCCGACTGCCTGCAATTGGAATTCGGATTTGAGAAGTTGCTTTATGTAAGGTTAAAATGCGAAGCTCGTGCGGATGTTTTTTTGACGCCGGCAAAAAACCGCCCAGGAGATGAGAGCGATCCATCGGAGGCGCCGCGCACGAGATGACAATTTAAGCGTACCCGCAACCAGTCAGCCGAATCGGCTTTAAGAGGATGAGAGAATTTCCCGCCGACGGCATGCGCAATTCAGCTCTTGGCGAACTCATGGGACGCAAGTTCGACGCAGCCACGGAAACGCGTTTTTCCGGCTGCCGGAACCTGAAATTAGATGACCGGTACAGGCAAAGTGTGCGCACGGCGTGTGCTTTGAAGAAGAAAAATAGTCGACTTGAGAAGAAAGGGCTGCGCATTTTTCATCGTTTTTCCCGTTTGCAACTCGGCCGTGTGTTTTCATGCTTGAAGACGCAGCGGCTGTTGTCGTGCGTGAACTTCTGCAATCGGGAAAAGCACTGAGAGATCGCCCCGGCTTCTGACTGAGCTGAAGATTCATAGGTTATGACGAAGAAGAAAATCGAACATATTGTCGATGACGTGATCTTTCCCGATTCGGGTGCCATCGAATGGATTGCGCATGCCCCGAACATCAAGGTGGGCGGTGATGTCGCCGTCGTAGATGAGCAAAAGGGTAAGACCAAGGCAAAGTCCAGGGCTAAGACGAAGGCCGCAGCCGAACCGGCGGCCGAAGCTGAAGCCAGCGCAGCCGCACCCGCCAAGAAGCCCCGCAAGAGCACGAAGAAATCCGCAGGCGCCGCGGCTGTCGAGGATAAACCTAAGGCAAAGGGCAAGCCCGGCCGCAAACCCGGTCGCAAAGCTGCAGCCAAGAACGAGGATATCGACGATCTCGGCGACGATGAAGTGCTTGATCTCGACATCGACGGCGACGACGAAGGCGTCGAAGATCTCGCCGAGCTCGAAGAACTCGAGCGTGTTGCCGACGGTGAAGAGACCCCGGTTGAAGCCGAGCCCGAAGACCATGTGCCCAACGGCTACAGCTCGCTTGTACGTCTCGGACGCCAGCGCGGTTGGGTGACGGTGGCCGAAATCAACGACCATCTGCCCGACAACGTCGTGCGCAGCGAAGAGTCTTTGGCGGAAATCACCGAGCAGCTGCTTCGTTTGTCGATTCAGGTGTTTGAAGCGCCGCCGAGCGAAGACGACATTCTGATGAATGAACCGGTGAGCGACGACGAAGACATCAGCGAAGAAGATGCCGCCGCCATGCTCACGCCGGAAGAAAGCGCCGGTCTCTCGAAGGATCCGCTGCGCGCCTATCTGCGCGGTGTGGGTTCGCACAAGCTTTTGACCCGCGCGGGCGAAATCGAAGTTGCCAAGCAGATCGAAACGTTTACCGCCAAGCTTCTTTCGGCCATCATCCAGCATCCGATGGCTGTCGAAAAGCTCGTCGAAATTGCCGAAGGCCTCAAGGAAAACGACGCCGACATCGATCAGGTGATCGACGGCTTTACCGACAATCAGGCCTTGGCCGAAATGGACGAAAGCGAAGAAGTGGGCAGCGACGAAGTCGCCACCGACATCGGTGCCGCGGCCATGACGACCGAGCAGCTCGAAGAAATGAAGCAGCGCGCGCTTGAAATGTTCGAAGCTTGCAGCAGCTACCTGCAGGCCATTCGCGACAGCTTCGGCAACCCCAAGAAGCTTCAGGCCTACAAGGACGCACGCGCAGCCATCGCCTATGAGCTTGCTCCGGTGCGCTTTGCCGTGAAGACCGTGACGGTTTTGACCGAGCACATCACGCAGCACATGGATGCTGTCAATGAGAACATCCGTCAGCTGCGCTCGCTTATGGTCGATCGCTGCAAGTATCCGCTGCAGCGCTTCCTTGAGGAGGTCAACACCCGCATCACCGATCCGACTTGGATCGAGGAGGCCGTGGCGGCGGGTGCGCCCTACAGCGAACGCATTGCCGAAAACCGTCCGCTTATTTCGCACATTCAGGATCAGCTGCGCTTGGCCGAACAGTCTGCGCTTCTGACGATTGCCGATCAGCGCGATCTGGCTCGTCAGGTGCGCCTGGCTCAAACGAACCTTGCCAACGCCAAGGCAAAGATGATCGAAGCCAATCTTCGTCTCGTCATCTCGATTGCCAAGGGCTATGTCAACCGCGGTCTGGCTATGACCGACCTCATCCAGGAAGGCAATCTGGGTCTGATGAAAGCGGTCGACAAGTTCGAATACCGCCGCGGCTACAAGTTCTCGACCTACGCAACCTGGTGGGTTCGTCAGTCGGTGACGCGCGCCGTGGCCGACTACGGCAACACGATCCGTATCCCGGTGCACATGACCGAGTCCTACAACAAGATCCGCCGCGTGCGTCAGCGCATTCTTCAGGAGCGCGGCCGCAATCCGACGGATGCGGAGCTCTCGGAACTTTCCGGCGTACCGCTTGCGAAGGTGCAGCTGCTCACGCAGGCCATGCGCGGCGTCGAATCGATCGATGCGCCCATCGGCGACGACGAGGACGCAAGCCGTCTGGACTTCGTGAAGGGCGACGATGCGGACGATCCGCAGCGCAAGTTCCTTCGCATGGCGATGGAAGAGGAGATCAAGCGCTCGCTCAACGAACTGATGCCGCGTGAAGCGCAGGTTCTGCGTCTGCGCTACGGCATCGGCACCAACCACGACCATACGCTCGAAGAGGTTGGGCAAGCGATGGGCCTCACGCGCGAACGCGTGCGTCAGATCGAAAGCGCCGCCATTCGCAAGCTTCGCAGCCCGGACTTCCAGGAGCGCTTGCGCGACTACCTGCAGGTAGCCAATTCGCTCGACTAACCAAGCGCTGCGGCGCTGAACGGTTGAGCCGAAGGACGGATCTCTTCACGGGGATGCCGTCCTTTTTTGCGCCCGAAAGGCGTTACCTGTCCTTTTTTGGAAAAAATTGAGCAAAAGTTACCGAAAAGCTTGCAAAACGCTCCGAAAAGACGCTTTCTGCCGCTAAACTTAACAAGTTGATGCCGTCAAGCATCGGTCTTTTGTCGCTTTTATTCTTAATCCTTTGTTTTTGAAGGAATTTTGTAGAAAACAAAGGGCTGACAAGTGCGATTTTTTCAACAACGCGGCAATAAGATCGAGCGCGGCGCACGGACTTATTGTTTGAACCCACAACCCGTACGATTCGGTGCCTTCGATCAAAGGGCGCACGCAGCAGATGGACCACTCGCTTCCGCTTCTTTTTACATTGGCTCTGGCTTTTGTCTTGGCGCTGGTTTTCGGCTGCATCGCCGAAAAGCTGAAGTTTCCGGCGCTGGTCGGTTTTTTGTTTGCCGGCATTTTGTGCAGCAGTCACACGCCAGGACCCGCTGCGGACATGGAAATCGCGCACCAGCTCTCCGAAGTGGGCGTGATTCTGCTGATGTTCGGCGTGGGCCTGCATTTTTCGATTGCGGATCTGCTTAAGGTAAAGGGCATTGCGCTGCCGGGCGCCGTGCTTCAAATGACGATTGCGACGATTCTCGGGCTTACGTTTGCTGTCTACGTTTGGCACTGGAGCGTAGCGTCGGCCCTGATTTTCGGGCTGTGCCTGTCTTGCGCTTCGACCGTGGTGCTTTTGAAGGCGCTTGAAATGCACGGGCACCTCAACACCGTCGACGGGCAGATTTCCGTGGGTTGGCTTGTGGTTGAAGACATCGCCACCGTGCTTATTCTCGTGCTGTTGCCTCCGATTGCTCAGATTCTCGGGGTTGCCCCCGGCGGAGAAGCCGCCGAGCCCTTGAGCGGTACCGGCATTGCATATGTCATCGCCAAGACCGTCCTCAACGTCGTTGCTTTTGTGGCGATCATGATGGTGATCGGCCGCAAGTTCATTCCCTGGGTGCTCTGGCAAATCGCCAAGACGGGCTCGCGCGAACTCTTTACGCTGTCGATTCTGACGGCTTCCGTGGGCATTGCCTACGGCGCAGCGGCTGTGTTTGACGTGAGCTTTGCTCTGGGTGCGTTTTTTGCCGGCATGGTGATGCGAGAGAGCAAGTACGCGCACCGCGCTGCAACCGATTCGCTGCCGCTGCAGGACGCCTTCTCGGTGCTCTTTTTCGTGGGCGTCGGCATGATGCTCGATTGGCGCGTGATTCTCGAAGAGCCCTGGTCGATTCTCACGATGCTCGCCATCATCATGATCGGGAAGTCGCTTACGGCCTTCGGCCTTGTCCACTTCCTGCGCTATCCGCTGCATACGTCCTTAAACGTGAGTGCGGCTTTGGCGCAGATAGGCGAATTTTCCTTCATTCTGGCCGCACAGGGCATCGCGCTTGGCATGACGGATCAGAAGATGCTCTCGATGGTGGTCGCCTCGGCCATCCTTTCGATTGCGCTCAACCCGCTGATGTTTGCGCTCACGCCTTATGTGCGCCGCTTTGCCGTGCGGCATTTTGCCTGGGCGCGCGCGGCGGCAATGCTTACCGACCCGTATTCGGTGCTGCCCAAGGAAACGTCGCGGCGCATGCTGATGGGACAAACCATTCTGATCGGCACGGGCTCGGTGACGCGCGCGGTGGTAAATAAGCTTGCCGCCGACGATGTGCCGTTTGTCTGCATTTCCGAAGATAAATCCTTTGCCGAAGAGCTGCGAGCGCAAAAGCGTGCGGTGATCAGCGGCGACGCTTCCGACCCGATGGTGCTCGTGCAGGGCCATATCGTTACTGCCGCGCAGCTCATGGTGCTCGACATCGACCCGGTGAAGACGCTCAAGATCGTCGAAATGGCCAAGCAGCTCAATCCCGAGCTCAACATCATGGCTCGAGCCGGTTCGCGCGACGAAGTCGAGCACCTGCATCAGGAAGGCATTCAAAACGTTTATTTGGATTCCGAGAGTATTTCCGAAGTCCTCACCGGCAACATCCTCGATTACTATAAGAAGGACGAGGAAGAAGAGGGCGATGCGCAGACGCAGGCCGCCCACTGACCGAACGGATAAAAGGAGCGCGTCATGGAAATTTCACCGGTTGTCTGCTGGGTTGTCGCAGGGCTTGTGCTCGCGGGCGGCGACATTTTGTTGGGTTCCTTCTACCTTCTGGTGATGGGCATTGCCGCCTTGTGCGCAGCCTTGGCTGCTTGGGCCGATTTGACGCTCGGCTGGCAGTTTTCCGTTTTTGCCGCCGCAACCATCGTGGGCAGCCTCATCGTTTCGCGCATTCGCAGCCGTAGACAGGGTGAAAGCGAAGCGCTGCAAAATCCCGATGTGGGACATACGGTCTCGGTCGAGTCCTGGAACGCAGACGGCACGGCGACGGTTATGTACCGCGGTGCGCAGTGGACGGCTCGAGCCGAGGGCGTCGATTCGCCGGCCCCCGGTCTTTGGCGTATCGTGCGCGTAGAGGGTGCGCGTCTTGTCGTCGAACCGAACAAGGCATGATTTTTTTCAACGGTTATAAGAAGTCCCGGAAATGGCTATCTCGAACTTTTTGATTTTCTCGGTCTTTTTTGTTCTGCTTGCCGTCGTCTTCGTGACGCAGTGCATCAAAGTGGTGCCGCAGCAAAACGCATGGGTGGTGGAGCGTCTGGGAAAGTTTCACAGCGTGCTCACGCCGGGCTTGAACATCATTATTCCCTTCATCGACCGCGTGGCCTACAAGCACAGCTTGAAGGAAGTGCCGCTCGATACGCCGAGCCAGGTTTGCATCACCAAGGACAACACGCAGCTGACCGTCGACGGGGTTCTCTTTTTCCAGGTGACCGATCCGCAGCGCGCAAGCTACGGCACGAGCAACTACATCATCGCCATTACGCAGCTTGCGCAGACCACGCTTCGCAGCGTCGTGGGCCGCATGGAGCTCGACAAGACCTTTGAGGAACGCGACCTCATCAACAAGAGCGTGGTTTCGGCCATCGACGAAGCGGCGCTCAACTGGGGCGTGAAGGTGCTTCGCTACGAAATCAAGGATCTGACGCCGCCCGCAGTGATTTTGCAGGCCATGCAGCAGCAGATTACGGCCGAGCGCGAAAAGCGCGCCGTGGTGGCGGCCTCCGAAGGTCGCAAGCTCGAGCAGATCAATTTGGCGACCGGCGCCAAGGAAGCCGCCATTGCTCAGTCCGAAGGCGAAAAGCAGGCGGAAATCAACAAGGCGCAGGGGCAGGCCGCGGCAACGTTGGCGATCGCTCAGGCTACGGCCGAGGCGCTTCGCATGGTGGCCGAAGCAACGAATGCGCCGGGCGGCATGAACGCCGTCAATCTGCAGGTGGCCGAAAAATATGTCGAGGCCTTCTCGAAGCTTGCCAAGGAAGGCAACACGCTCGTGGTGCCCGCCAATCTGGGCGACCTTTCCACATTGATCACCTCTGCGATGAGCATGGTAAAGGCGGGTTCCGGCACCGGCTCCGGCGCTGTCCTTCCCAAGCCTTAAAGAACCGGTGGCGACATGACGGAATCGTTCGAAGGAAAGAATCGCGGCGCAGCCGAGCATCTCGGCTTTGAGCTTGCCGAAGGCGAAGGGTTCAATCGCGACCGCGTAAGCGTATTTTTGCTGTTGAACCTTCTGACTCAGTCCTATGCCGAACACCAGATGGCCGGTTTTGCGGGAGACGAAGCCGATGCGGGGCTCGCAGCCTTTCTGCGGGAGGTGACGGGACTCTTTCAAGGTCGCTATCCCGATGTGCTCAAGGGTTATGGCAATGAAGAAGGCTGGAGCGGCGAGAAATTCAATGCCTGGCTTCGCGAGCAGCTTGCGCCGGAACTCACCGACGAAGATCGCGAGTGCTTTGCCTGGAAGAACGATTCGTATCTTGTTGCCTTTGCCGTCAGCAAAATGACCGTGCAGCTGCACGGGCTCTTTGCCGACTTGCTGCAGGAAGAAAAAAGCATGCAGGAGGTGCAGGAAATCGGAGGCAAGATTCTTGCTTTCTGCGCGCACTGGTCGCTCGTTTTGAGCGGAGACGAAACACCGCTGCCCGACTTAACCGAGGTTTGAAGCACAAACGAAAAGGGAATCAACATGAGTTCTTGCGGATCCTGCCGTTCGGGACGCTGCGGCGACTTTTCCTCCAAAGCCGAAGGCCTGCCGAGTCTGGCCTCCATCGATGTGGTCGAACGCATTTTGCTGCAGGCGGTCAAAAACACGGCGCAGCGTGCGGTGGATGCCTCTGAAGGCAAACTCACGCATCAGGACATTGTGGACGCCGATCTGAGGCTTGTCTCCTGGCTAGCCGACACCTTTGCCGGCCGCAATAAGCACTTTGCGACAGCCGAAGGCTGGAACCCGACGGGTTTGGCCGAGTATCTGCGCGAAGGACTCGGTGAAAACATCCGTGCCGCGTTGGGCGGAAAGCTGCCTGAAGACGATTACGGCATGATCGACCTCGGTGCGCGGCTCTTTCTCAACAACGCATACGTGATGCTCGAGCAGATCGGAACGACGGGCAGCCTTTCCGGGCTTGAGCAGCACGACGGCGTGCTCTCCTTCGTAAACTACTGGTCCTGTCTGCTGACGGGCTGCCCCATGCAGGATGAGTAAACCGTCATGCCGTTGTTTGAGCGCAGCGCCCTAAAGGAAGGCGTGAGTCCGCGGGAAGCTTTCGGCTGGGCTCTCTTTGATGCCGCCAATTCGGGCTATAGCACGGTGGTGCTCACAGCCGTTTTCAATGCCTACTTTGTCGCCACCGTCTGCGGCAATGCCTCTTGGGCGACGTTTCTTTGGAGCTGCGCGGTCGGTGCGGCCAACGCTATTTCGATGCTGCTGATGCCTGCCATCGGGCGCGCGGCCGACTTGACGGCAACCAAGAAAAAGTGGCTCGTTGTGGCGACGCTGCTGTGCGTTGCCGCCACCGCCATGCTTGCCCTTTCGGGGCCCGGCACGTATGTGCTTTCGGTTTCCATGCTCATTGTGAGCTACATCGGCTACAACGTCGGCGAAAGCCTCAATTCGGCCTTTTTGCCCGAAATTTCCCGCCCGCAAGCCGTGGGCAAGGTCTCGGGCTGGGGCTGGTCGCTCGGCTATGTCGGCGGGCTTGTGACGTTGGGGCTTTGTCTGGCGGTTGTCACAGCGGGACAGGCCGAAGGGGCCGACATGACGGCGCTTGTCGCCGCTGCAAACCTCATCACAGCCGGCGTTTTTTTGGTTGTAAGCCTGCCTGTTTTTCTCTGGCTCAAGGAACGGGCCGTGCCTCAGGCGCACAGTTTGAACGAATTGAAGCGCCTCATGAAAAGCGATGAAGACAAGGGCAAGACCCTTGAGACGCTCGCGAAATTCACCGACTTTCGATACTTGGTCGTCTGCGGCTTTTTCTACCAGTGCGGCGTGGCAACCGTGATTACGCTTGCGGCCGTCTACGCTTCGTCCGTAATGGGGTTTGGGCTCACCGAAACGCTTGTGATGGTGCTTTTGGTAAACATCACCGCTGCCGTGGGCGCTTTCGGCTTCGGCTACGTACAGGATAGAATCGGTCACAAACCGGCTCTGGCGGTTACGCTGCTGCTGTGGATAGCCATGGTGGCGACGGCTGCCTGTGCCACGACGAACGTCGTCTTTTGGGTGGCGGCCAATCTGGCGGGACTGGCGATGGGCTCGAGCCAATCGGCCGGGCGTGCGCTTGTAGCGGTGTTTGCGCCCGAAAAAAAGCTCGCACGGTTTTACGGCATCTGGAATATGGCGCTGTGGCTGTCGGCCGTGATCGGTCCAATCACTTACGGCGCCGTCACTTGGATGACGGGCAACAACCAGAGACTCGCCATTGTGGTGACGGGGCTCTTTTTTGTGGCAGGCCTGTTGGCGCTGATTCCTTTGAAGGTCGCCCGCGGAGCGGAACTCGCGCAGGCGGAAAACAATCTAACGGAAACGAAGAATGCTTGATTTTTCTTATTACAACCCGACGCGTCTTATTTTCGGCCGCGGAGCCGAAACAAAAGTGGCCGCGGCCTTTCGTCCCTTTGCCGGAGAAGCCGGCCGCGTGCTGTTGGTCTACGGCGGCGGCAGCGCCGTGCGTTCGGGTCTTGTGGCCCGCGTGACGGAAAGTTTTGAAAAAGACGGCATGACCGTGATTGCCCGCGGCGGCGTTCAACCCAATCCGGAAGTCGAGCTCGTGCGCGAACTGATCGAAACGATCAAGACCGAAAAGATCGATGCGGTGCTGGCCGTGGGCGGCGGAAGCGTCATCGATACGGCCAAGGCGGCGGCCGCAGGCGCCGTTTATGAGGGCGATGTCTGGGACTTTTTCTGCGGCAAAGCCGTTCCGCAGGCGGCCATGCCCGTGGCGACCGTGCTCACGATTCCGGCCGCCGGTTCCGAGCAGTCGATCCGTATGGTGATCACCAACGGCTCCGTCAAGGCGGGCTGCGGCAACGAATACGTGCGCCCGAAGGTGTCCGCCATCAATCCAGAGCTCTTCTTCACGCTGCCGCAAAAGCAGATTTCGGCGGGCGTCTTCGACATGATGAGCCACATCATGGAGCGCTACTTCACCAACACGCCGGCGGTCGACTACACGACGGCGCAGGCCGAGGCGGCGCTGCGCGTGATCATGCAGGAGGGCCCCAAGCTGATGGCAAACAGCCAGGATTACGACGCTTGGGCGCAGATCGGCTTGGCGGGCAGCTTCGCTCACAACGGCTATTTCGGTCTGGGCTTTGAGGAAGACTGGGCCTGCCACGGCATCGAACACGCCATTTCCGGGTGGGATCACACCATTACGCACGGCGCGGGCCTTGCGGTTGTGACGCCCGCATGGCTTTCCTACGTCTGGAGCGCCAATCCCGAGCGCGTGCTGCGCTTTGCGCGCGAAGTGCTCGGCGTGACGGCGCCCGAAGGCGCCGATCCCGAACAGATTGTCAAACTTGCGGTGGCGAAGTTCACGTCGTTCTTGATGGTGATGAACCTGCCCACGCGTCTGCACGAACTCACCGACAAGGAAGTTCCGGTGAAGGAAATTGCGGCTGCGGCTGCCGGCTCCGGCACGCTCGGACATTTCAAGCCGCTTACGGCAAGCGACATCGAAAAAATTCTGATGCTTGCCGCCTGACGCATTCCAGTTCAAAGGAGAAGGAGACGAGCCGTGACTGAGACTGCCGCAGCACAACCCAATCGCTTCACGACCAAATGCGCCGCGCAGTTCAACCGTCTGAGTCTGCGCAACGGCGTCTCCTTAAACGGGCTCGCCCGCAATCCCTTCGATTTGGAAGTCTTTTTCCAGACCGCGCTCTTTTTTGTGTCCGCGGCCGGGCGTGAATCTCAGGTGGATCGGGATGTATTTCTTGCGCGGCTCGAGGACTTCCGCAGTCGTCATGCGGCGTGGCTTGCAGGTACGACCGACGAAATTTTCGAGTGGCTGCAGGGCTGCGGCCTTATTGCCGTCGACGGTGGACTCGTTCGCTTCACGATGCCTTCTTCGAGCGATTTCGGTTCATTGAAGGAGGTTGAGGCCGAATGGAGCGAAATGGATGCCGAACGCACCCGACGTCGACATCGCATGCGCGTGCAGCTGCAGGCGAAAAATCGTCTGGTTAATGCACCCAAGACCGTTGAAGTTGATCCCGAGCTCGACCGCGTGCTGATGCAGGAAGCGCTCCGTATGGCGGAAATAGCCGTCGAAAACGACGAAGTGCCGGTGGGCGCCGTGATTGCCATGGACGGCAACATTGTCGCGACGGCCAGCAACGAAGTGGTGATGCGCCACGATCCGACGGCGCACGCCGAAATTCTGGCGATCCGAAAGGCGGCGGCCAAATTGGGCAACGAACGCCTAAACGGCGCTACTTTGTACGTCACGCTCGAACCCTGTCCGATGTGTGCGGCCGCCTGCAGCATGGCGCGCATTGCGCGTGTCGTGTGGGGTGCCGACGATCCCGAATGCGGCGGCATGCGCGGTGCAATCGATGTGGCGGCACGGGCGCATCTCAATCATCGTCCGGAAATGACGCCGGGCGTTCGTCGAGCCGAATGCGAAAAAATTCTGCAGGACTTCTTTAAAGCCAAGCGCAGAAAAGCGTCCTAGAGGAGCCCTGAGTTGAAAGAGCCTTCCGTTATTTCTCCCGAACTTTGGATTTGTGCGCCCTCGCGAGCCCTTACCGTCAAGCCCGGGGTCGACGAAATCGATCACGCCAGAATTGATGCGGCCGAACGTTCGCTCGAAGCTCTGGGGTGGCATGTGCGGGAGGCTTGCAATGTTCGATCGATCGACAAAAGCTTTGCGGGGAGCGATCGCGAACGTGCGCTCGGATTTGAAGAGGCGATGTGTGCACCCCAAGCCGACCTCGTGATGGCTCTGCGAGGCGGAAGCGGCGCTGCCCGGGCGCTCGATCTTGTCGATTGGGAGCGCGTGGGACAATCGCAGGCTGTTTTTATGGGGTTGTCGGATCTTACGGCCGTGAATCTTGCGCTGTACGCTAGATGCGGCAAAGCGAGCTGGCAGGGGCCGATGGCGGCTTCCTTTGCCGTGTCCGATGAAACAAAGCTTGCGTTTTTCCGACGCGCGATGAGTAGCCCCGTCTTTGATGAAACGCTTGAGGTGGAGTCGGTCGATCTCAAGGCCGAAGGAATCCTCTGGGGCGGCAATTTGTCGGTGCTTACGTCCCTTGTCGGTACACCGTATTTCCCGGTGATCGACGGCGGCATTCTTTATCTGGAAGACATCGGGGAACCCGCCTGGCGCATCACGCGCATGATTTCTCAGTTGAAGCTTTCGGGCATTTTGGCTCGCCAGAGGCTTGTGCTAGCGGGCGACTTTACCGGGGCCGATGTTAATGCCGGCGAAGGGAAGTATCGCTATACGCTAGCCGACGCATTGTCCGAGTGCGGCGTACCGGTGGTTTCGGGCCTGCCGTTCGGACATGTCGCCTCGACCATGTGCCTTCCGTTCGGCGTGCCGGCTTCGGTTGAGGTAAAGGATAAGCGCCTTACGGTACGCGTCGTCGACAGTCCGGTGCCCACCGAATACCCGGGAGCCGAACAGGCCAACGGGCCGTTGTGGTGGGTGTAAAACGGCAAAGGAATTCAAAGTGAAGTGGCTGCAGTCGATTAAACGGCTTTTGACGGGGGTGGATGCCCAGCAAAGACCCTCGGCGCGTATTTTGTCCGAGCAGATTCATGTGTCGCTGCGCCTGCTGCCGGTGTCGCTGGCCGGACAGATCATCGGTGCACTGTGTCTGACGGCGCGCTTTTGGTCTTTGGCTAACCAGACGATGATCGTGATCTGGCTTGCGGTTCTTGCGGCGACAATTTGGTTCTGGACCCGGCTTCGGCGCCAATTTCTGGCCGATACCGAGCGCGAAGCGAACATTCGCGAATGGCTCAAACGGTGGATGATTCAGTCGGTGGCAACCGGCATTGTTTGGGGTTTCGCGGGCGTTGCGTTTCTCATCACGCAGGATACGGTCGACATTGTTGTTCTGGTATCGGTCATGGTGGCCGTGGTGTTTGCTTCGTGGCCGGCCTATTCCTGCTGGATTCCGAGTCTGATTGCCGTCATGCTTTTGTCGCTCGGCCCGCTCGCATTGGCTTTGTCGAGTGCGTTTGAAATCGGTCGAACGGCGCTGATGGTCATCGTGATCGCGCTCATCGGCTTTGTGCTATACAGCGGCCGACGCTTGAGCGAAGTGGTGGTTCTGGCCGTCACGCGCGACGCGCAAAACGAGCGTCTCGTGGCGAGGCTTAAAAGCGAAAAGTCCCGTGCCGAAAGCGAGCGTCGGGCCGTAGCGGCCGCGAGCGAACGCCGCGCAAAGTTTTTTGCGGGCGCCAATCACGATCTGCGCCAGCCTCTGCAGGCGATGGGCATCTATCTGCAGATTCTGCAGATGCAGTCCACGCCCGAAACCAAGGACGTCATTGCGCAGCTCGGAGCCACCGCGCAGAACATTTCCACGCTCGTCGAACAGCTTTTGGAAGTGAGCCGCATCGAAACCGGGCACCTCGACGTGAAGATGGAAAACGTCAACATCACGGATCTTTTCAGCGATCTCGCGGCGGAATTTGCACCGGTTGCCGCCGCCAAAGGCTTTTTCTTTTTGACGCGGCCTCTGCCTTTGACAGTGCGGACGGACCCCCTTTTCGTCAAGCGCATTCTCACAAACCTCATCACCAACGCCATCCGCTACAGCACCAAGCCCGGCTCCAAGATCGTGCTGGCGGCGCGGCGTTTGTCGGGCGGCCGCATCACGATCGGCGTCTACGATCAGGGGCCGGGCATTGCGCCGGCCGAGCGCGAGCGCATTTTCGATGCGTTCTTCCGCGGCGAGGCGGGCAAACACTCCGAAACTGGCTACGGTCTGGGGCTTTCGATTGTCAACGGTTTGGCCAAGCGTCTCGGCATTCCGATTACGGTGGGAAGCCGCTTAGGGCGCGGTTCCGTTTTCAGACTGGAATTTTCGGGCGTCAAGACGGCTAGCGTTCTGCACGCCGGCGACGGCCTGCCGCTCACGACGGACCTGGACATGCGCGGCGTCGTGGGCATTCTTGAAGACAACGACATTGTTCGCAATGCCGTAACTGCCATCATTCGCAGTTGGGGCGCAACGGTTGTGGCGTCGCGCGAACCTTCTCAGGAATTCATCAGCCGCATGGTCACCGAAGCGCAGGACGGCAATCTGGCTGCGCTCTTGTCGGACTACAACCTGGGCGAAGGGGTGATGACCGGGCTTGAGGCGATCTTTGCCGTGCGCATCGGCGCGGCGAGAAACTTCCCGTGCGTGCTTCTTACGGCTGTTTCTGAGGACGTTATTGCCCGCGCCTACCGCGCGTTGGTGCTCAACCCCGACAACGAAGGACAGGCGATGCCGGTGATTCTGCAAAAGCCCGCCAATGCGGAAGCTTTGGCGTCTGCATTGAGACGGGCAGTGGCGGAAAACCGAAAGACTACCGATTAACCGAACAAAAAAACGCGCAATCAAAGAACCACGTCGAAGCCCGCGCGGCGTGCCGCGATCAGGGCTTCGGTGCGGTTGCGTGCGCCGAAGGCTCGGTAAATGGCCGAAATGTGCGTCTTGACCGTACCTTCCGAGAGGTTGAGCTCGCGGCAGATGCGCTTGACGGGAAGGCCGCGCGCGAGCGTCTGCAGCACGTCCTGTTGGCGCTGCGTGAGGTGTACCTTGGGTGTGCCCGACTGTTGCAGTCCCATGGCGGCATCGGTGAAAAAGCCTTCCTTCTGGCTCTGGCTTAGAAGCTTCGTCGGGATGTAGACGCCGCCCTGCAGCACAAACGTGATCGCGTCGGTGAGCATGTTAGTATCGAGCGACTTCGGTACAAAGCCGGCTGCGCCCAGCTGCAGCACGCGCATGATGTTGGCCTGATCGACAATACCCGAGAGCACAAGAATCTTGAGCGCAGGATTTGTCTGCACCAATTCCTCGAGAAGGCTGGTGGGCGTTTGAACGCCGGGAAGATTCAAGTCGAGAATCAGCAGATCCGTGTCTTCGCTGTGTTCGCGCACCAGAGCGCGTGCGTCTTCGGCGGTGCTGCCCGTCAAAACCTGCGCACCTTCGAATTTGGTCTTCAAGAGCACGGAGAGGGCTTGCACAATCAAGGCGTGGTCGTCGACGAGAAGAAAGTTCATGGCAAGAAGCGAATTAACGGATATCGGAATGGCCGTGGGGCCTGATAAACCCGTAATTTTAGAGACACTGCAGGTAAAACGAGGACGAGTTTTCCGTTGCAGATTGTTAGCGGCGCTCTCGGCGGAAAAAAGGTTTGTGTTTCTGAGCAGAAGTGCTTATGTGGAATTTTGACGTCCGTGGCATACTACAAAAATCGCCTTCGGCACCATGATTTAAGGCGCCGCAGGCCGAAGACAACACCAAAAACTCTCGGACAAGCCCCATGTCAAAAACACTCTACGACAAGCTCTGGGATGAACACGTGGTGACCGCCGAAGCCGACGGCACCGCCACCCTCTACATCGACCGCCACCTGATGCACGAAGTCACCAGTCCTCAGGCTTTTGAAGGACTGCGTCTGGCCGGCCGCAAGCCCTGGCGCGAATCCTCAATTGTCGCTACGGCCGATCACAACACCCCGACTACCGGTTGGGAAAAGGGCCTCGACGGCATCACCGATCCGATCGCACGCCTGCAGGTCGATACGCTCGATGCGAACATGAAGACGATCTGCCCTGCGGCCTACTTTCCGTTTATGGACAAGGGACAGGGCGTCATTCACGTCATGGGTCCGGAAGAGGGCGCGACGCTGCCCGGCATGACCGTGGTGTGCGGCGACAGCCATACGTCCACGCACGGCGCTTGTGCGGCTCTGGCCTTCGGCATCGGTACCTCCGAAGTCGAGCACGTGCTGGCGACGCAGACGCTCATTACCAAAAAGAACAAGAACATGCTCGTGCGCGTCGAAGGCAAACTTGCTGCAGGACTTACCGGCAAGGACATCGCCCTGGCGGTGATCGGCAAGATCGGCACGGCGGGCGGCACAGGCTGCACGATCGAATTTGCCGGTTCGGCCATTCTCGATCTTTCCATGGAAGGCCGCATGACGCTCTGCAATATGGCAATTGAAGCCGGTGCCCGTTCCGGTCTCGTAGCCGTCGACGAAAAGACGATCGAGTACATGCGCGGCAAGCCTCTGGCGCCCACGGGAGAAGACTGGGACAAGGCCGTGGCCTACTGGAAGACGCTTGTGTCGGATCCCGATGCCCAATTCGACATTGTGGTCGACCTGCGCGCCGAAGAGATCCGTCCGATGGTGACCTGGGGCACGTCTCCGGAAATGGTCACGACGATCGACGGCGTTGTTCCCGATCCCGAGAAGGAACTGGATCCCGTCAAGCGCGAAGGGCAGACTCGGGCGCTTAAGTACATGGGCCTTGAACCCGGCACCAAGATCACCGACATTCGTCCCGATCACGTGTTTGTGGGTTCCTGCACGAATTCGCGCATCGAAGACATTCGCGCGGCGGCTTACGTCGTCAAGAAGCTCGGCAAGAAGGTGGCGCCGAACGTCGTGCAGGCGCTCATTGTTCCGGGTTCGGGCCTTGTGAAGCTTCAGGCCGAACAGGAAGGTCTCGACAAGATCTTTAAGGAAGCGGGTTTTGAATGGCGTGAGCCGGGCTGCTCGATGTGCCTTGCGATGAACGCCGACCGACTCAATCCGGGCGATCGCTGTGCGTCGACCTCGAACCGCAATTTCGAAGGCCGTCAGGGCAAGGGCGGACGCACGCATTTGGTGAGCCCGGCCATGGCTGCGGCGGCTGCCGTCGAAGGCCACTTCGTCGACGTCTCCAAGCTCTTTTAACAAGGCGGAGGATAAGGAAAATGGAAAAATTCACTGTTCTCAACGGTCTTGTCGCTCCGCTTGACCGCAGCAACGTCGACACCGACGCCATTATTCCCAAGCAGTTTTTGAAGTCCATCTACCGCACCGGGTACGGCCCCAACTGCTTTGACGAGTGGCGTTATCTCGATAAGGGCGAACCGGGAATGGACTGCAGCAAGCGTCCGCTCAACCCGGACTTTGTGCTCAACGAACCGCGCTACCAGGGCGCGAGCATTCTGCTGGCGCGCAAGAACTTCGGCTGCGGCTCAAGCCGCGAGCATGCGCCGTGGGCTTTGATGCAGTACGGTTTTCGCTGCGTGATCGCTCCTTCGTTTGCCGACATCTTCTATTCGAATTCTCTCAAGAACGGTCTGCTGCCGGTGACGATTCCCGAGCTTGTGCTCGATCGTCTCTTTGAGGATTGCAAGGCCACGCCCGGCTACAAGCTCACGGTCGATCTGGATCGGCAGCTTGTGATCGAACCCTCGGGTGCATCCACGCATTTCGACGTGGCGCCTTTCCGCCGCTGGGCCATGATGAACGGCTTTGACGACATCGGCATCACGCTGAGCCGCAACAAGGACGCGATCGAAACGTTTGAAGCCAAGCGTCTTGCGGAAAAGCCGTGGCTTGCCAAGTCGCTTCACGCTTAAGAACATCGTTTTTTCAGTTTTGGATTGCAAAGAAAAATGAGCAAGAAAATTGCAGTGCTTCCCGGCGACGGGATCGGTCCGGAAATCGTCGAACAGGCCGTCAAGGTTTTGAAGGCCCTGGGCTGCGACTTTGAAATGGAATACGCCGACGTGGGCGGCGTTGCCTATGCGCATCACGGTCATCCGCTTCCCGAATCGACCCTGAAGCTCGCCAAGGAATCCGATGCGATTCTTTTCGGCGCCGTGGGCGACTTCAAGTACGACAACCTCGAACGACGTCTGCGTCCCGAGCAGGCCATTCTCGGTCTGCGCAAGGCCTTGGGACTTTTTGCCAATCTGCGTCCTGCCAAGTGCTTCAAGGAGCTCACCTCGGCTTCTACGCTGCGCGAAGAAGTGGTCTCGGGACTTGACCTCGTGATCGTGCGCGAACTGACGGGCGACATTTACTTCGGCACGCCGCGCGGCCGCCGCGTTGCTCCGGACGGCAATTTCCCGGGCGCTCCCGAAGCGTTCGATACGATGCGCTACACGGTGCCCGAAGTCGAGCGCATTGCGCGCGTTGCCTTTGAAGCAGCCCGCAAGCGCCGCGGCAAAGTAACGAGCGTCGACAAGGCCAACGTGCTTGAAACGAGCCAGCTGTGGCGCGACACCGTCATCGAAGTCGCCAAGGACTATCCGGACGTGACGCTCGAGCATATGTACGTCGACAACGCTGCCATGCAGCTTGTGCGCGCTCCGAAGGCTTTGGACGTCGTGCTTACCGGCAACATCTTCGGCGACATCCTCTCCGACGAAGCTTCGATGCTCACCGGCTCCATCGGCATGCTTGCTTCGGCTAGCCTCAACGACAAGAAGCAGGGGCTTTTCGAGCCCTCGCACGGGTCGGCCCCGGATATCGCGGGCAAGAACATCGCCAATCCGATTGCCACGGTACTGTCGGCTGCGATGATGCTGCGCTACAGCCTGGACATGAATGAAGAGGCCGATGCGATTGAAAAGGCTGTCGAAAAAGTGCTTGCCGACGGCGTTCGCACGGGCGACATCATGAGCGAGGGGTGCCGCAAGGTGTCCTGCTCGGAAATGGGCGACGCGATTGCAGCCGCTCTGAAGTAACAACCAAAACCTACGCAAAGCCGGCGCGGCGGCTGAGGATCCGCCGCATCGGCATAAAAAACGGCCGACGCACACTTTCCTCGGGCGAACGGCGCTTATCCTTCAACATCCTCGGCCGGATTTCGGCGCTAACAAAGCATTGGGAGACTTAAACCATGATTCTCGGTATGGTTGGCTGGCGCGGTATGGTGGGCAGCGTGCTCATGGGCCGCATGCTTGAAGAAAACGACTTTGCGCACGTCGAAAAGACCATCTTCTTTTCCACTTCCGCCGCAGGCGGCAAAGCTCCCGAAGTGAAGGGCGCGGCCGACGTGCTGCAGGACGCCAAGGACATTGCCGCACTGTCGCAGTGCGACGTGATCATTTCCTGCCAGGGCGGCGACTACACCAAGGAAGTGCATCCGAAGCTGCGCGAATCCGGCTGGAACGGCTACTGGATCGATGCGGCTTCGACGCTTCGCATGGAACCCAATGCCGTGATCGTGCTCGATCCCGTGAACCGTCCCGTCATCGACAAGAGTCTGGCGGCAGGTGTCAAGGACTACATCGGCGGCAACTGCACGGTTTCGCTTATGCTCATGGCCATGGACGGTCTCATCAAGGCCGATCTGGTCGAATGGGTGAGCTCCATGACCTATCAGGCCGCTTCCGGCGCCGGCGCACAGAACATGCGCGAACTGCTCACGCAGATGGGTTATCTCGCCGACAGTGTGCGCGAGGAACTAGCCGATCCGCGCTCGGCCATTCTCGACATCGACCGCAAGGTCACGCAGGCTTTTTCGGCTGCCGATTTCCCGAAGGCCGCCTTCGGTGCGCCTTTGGCCGGCTCGCTGATCCCGTGGATCGACAAGGATCTCGGCAACGGTCAGTCCCGCGAAGAATGGAAGGGCGGTTCGGAAGCCAACAAGATTTTGGGGCTGCCTGCGCACGGCGAACCGGGTTCTCTCATCGTCGAAGGGTTGTGCGTACGCGTGGGCGCCATGCGCTGCCACAGCCAGGCGCTGACCGTTAAGCTCAAGAAGGACGTTTCCGTCGAAGAGATCGAAAAGCTGCTCGACAACGCCAACGAATGGGCCTACGTTGTGCCCAACCGCAAGGAAGAGTCGATTGAGGAGCTTTCGCCAGCGAAGATTTCCGGCACGCGCCGCATTCCGATCGGGCGCATCCGCAAGCTTGCGATGGGGCCGGAATACATCAGCGCCTTTACGGTGGGCGATCAGCTGCTGTGGGGCGCCGCAGAACCTCTGCGCCGCATGCTGCGCATTCTCTGCGAATACAAGGCCTCCTAGACAGTGGTTTTGCCTGGGTCGGCTTTGAGCCGGCCCGGCGACAAAAAGCCCCGCGCTCGAAAAGAGTTTTGCGGGGCTTGGTATTTCGGGAGCCGAAACGATCAGCGTTGCAGCGCCGTGCTCATGAACTGCGCAACGTTCATGAGTTCATCGGGGCAGATTTCATGATCGATGTTGTACTCGCGCCAGATAAAGGTGTCGATGGCGTTTTCGAGCAGATCGGCTCCGCGCTCGGCCAGAGGCGAGGGGATGACGCTGTCGAAGGCGCCGTGTCCCATAAAGATCGGCGTGCCGCGGCCAGCAGGAGTAAGGTCCTTTTGAAGGAGCGAGGCGGCCGGGAAGTAGCCGGAAAGCGCAATGCAGCCCGCAAGCGTTCTGGCTTGGCGAACGGAGCTGTAGAGCGCCATCGCGGCTCCCATGGAAAAGCCCCCGAGGAAGATGCGCTCGGCGCGCAGACCGCTTGTGACGATTTCGTTGACGATCTGAGAGACGCGCTGGTGCATTTTGGCCAGCCCCTGACGGTCCTCGTTTTCGGAAGCGAAGTCGTCGGAGAGCAGGTCGTACCATGCACGGGTTTTGTAGCCCGGACGCACCGTGAGCTCCCGTTCGGGAGCATTCGGGAAGATGAAGCGTGCGGCGGGAGCGCCGAATTCGCGCAGCTCTTGCGGCAGCGTCAGAAAGTCCTCGGCGTCGGCTCCGAGCCCGTGCAGCCAAATGACCGTGCATTCGGGTGTAGCGCCGTCTTCGGGATCGCGCACGATCACGTCAAGAGGCTCGATGCCGGTCCGCGAGCGGGAGGCAAAAAGCGGAATGCCGTGCTGAACCGAGCGGCGCGCGATCATCTCAGGGCTCATGCGGTTTGTACCGTTGCCGCCCATTTGAGCGGGACGAAGCACACGCTGAACGCGGGCGGGCGCTTCGGAAACGGCTGCCTCATGCCGGGGCTGCGGTTGGGAAACAGGCGCAAACGCAGCAGCGAAGCTTGCGGCATTGTCGGGACGGGCATCGGTTTCGGTTGTCACGATGCGCGGCTTCGGAGCCGGAGCCGCAGAGCGGACTTGTGCGAGCTGAGCAGCCTGAGGGGCGGGCGCTTGCGCGGGAGACTGAGGTTTGCGCACAGCGTTTTTCGGGCGAAACGCTTCGATGATTTCGGGATCCGTCTCGATATAGGGGCCGCCGATCAGATCAATGCAGTAGGGGATGGAGGCAAAGATGCCCGCATCGATCACCTCGCCGTCGTCGCTGCGAAAGCCTCCGAGCGTTTCCGAAATGGATTTGGGACGGCCCGGAAGGTTGACAATCAATGCGGCGTGCGTGGGCGTTTCGCGCAG
>USBS01000007.1 GCA_900552915.1 uncultured Sutterella sp.
TGACCGAACTCATGAAGCAGCCTCAGTACCAGCCTCTGCAGGTTTGGGAAGAAGCTGTGACGCTGTACGCTGTTGAAATGGGCGCATTCGACGACGTGTCCGTTAAGGATGCCCTGAAGTGCGAACGCGCTATGCGCGAGTACCTGCAGCAGCATCACGCCGATCTCATTGAACGCATTGAGCAGAAGAAGGAACTGTCCAAGGAAGACAGCGCCCTCATGAAGTCTGCCATTGAAGAGTTCAAGGCGAACGGTGCGTGGTAATCGGTACCAACACACTCTGAGAGGACCTCATGCCTAGTACAAAGGAAATTCGCGGAAAGATCAAGAGCGTGCAGAACACGCGCAAGATCACCAAGGCGATGGAAATGGTTGCGGCCTCGAAGATGCGTAAGGCTCAGGATCGTATGCGCGCAGCCCGCCCGTACGCCGATAAGGTGCGCAACATCATTGCGCACCTTGCAAGCGCCCGTGCGGACTACAGCCATCCGTTCCTCGTCAAGCACAAGGTTCAGACCGGTAAGGCTGCGCTCATCATGGTGACCACGGACAAAGGCTTGGCCGGCGCGCTGAATACCAATATTCAGCGTCAGGTTCTGCATAAGTCCGCTGAGCTTCGTGAACAGGGCGTGACGCTGCAGGTGACGGCAATCGGCAATAAGGCCGTTGCTTTCTGCGGACATGCCGGTCTTGAAGTCGTCAGCCAGGTTGTGCAGCTTGGTGACCATCCCCAGTTGGAACGCCTGCTGGGTGCCATCCGAGTACAGCTTGATGCTTACTCGCAGGGCAAGGTGGACTGTGTGTACCTCGCTTATTCGCGTTTCATCAATGCGATGAAGCAGGAACCGGTCATCGAGCAGCTTTTGCCGCTTACCGACGACAAGCTCGCATCCCTCGGGGAAAAACCGCATGCGTATTCGTGGGACTACATTTATGAACCGGATGCGCAGACCGTGCTCGACGAATTGCTCAAGCGCTACGTCGAAGCTTTGATTTATTCGTCGGTTGCAGAAAACATGGCTTCCGAGCAGTCTGCCCGTATGGTGGCCATGAAGGCCGCTTCGGACAACGCCAAGAAGCTGATCGGTGAACTGCAGCTCGTCTACAACAAGACCCGTCAGGCCGGCATTACGAAGGAAATCACCGAAATCGTCGGTGGTGCCGCCGCCGTGTCTTAAGAAACAGATTTGAATACCGAGGAAAAACCAATGAGTATCGGACAAATCGTTCAGGTCATCGGCGCTGTGGTGGACATTGAATTCCCCCGCGACGCGATGCCGAAGGTTTATGACGCTCTCGTCCTGGAACAGGATGAGAACAACACCCTGGCCGAAGCCGGCCTGACTTTTGAAGTGCAGCAGCAGCTGGGCGACGGCGTGGTGCGCACCATTGCCATGGGCTCGTCCGAAGGTCTGCAGCGCGGCATGAAGGTTCGCTCTACCGGCGCCGGCATTTCCGTGCCTGTCGGCCACAAGACGCTGGGCCGAATCATGGACGTGCTGGGTCGTCCCATCGACGATTGCGGCCCCATCGGCGAAGACGAACGCCGCACGATTCACCGTGAGGCTCCCAAGTTTGACGAACTGAGCCCCTCCGTGGACCTGCTCGAAACCGGCATTAAGGTTATCGACTTGATCTGCCCGTTCGCCAAGGGCGGCAAGATCGGTCTGTTCGGCGGTGCCGGCGTGGGCAAGACCGTCAACATGATGGAGCTCATCAACAACATCGCTAAGGCTTACGGCGGCTACTCCGTGTTTGCCGGTGTCGGTGAACGTACCCGTGAGGGCAACGACTTCTACCACGAAATGGAAGAGTCCAAGGTTCTCGACAAGGTGGCGATGGTGTTCGGTCAGATGAACGAACCGCCGGGCAACCGCCTGCGTGTTGCTCTGACGGGCCTTACGATGGCCGAAGCCTTCCGTGACGAAGGCCGCGACATCCTGCTCTTCATCGACAACATCTACCGCTACACCCTTGCCGGTACCGAAGTGTCTGCTCTGCTCGGCCGTATGCCTTCCGCTGTGGGCTACCAGCCGACGCTGGCCGAAGAAATGGGCAAGCTCCAGGAACGAATCACTTCCACCAAGACGGGTTCCATTACCTCGATTCAGGCCGTGTACGTTCCTGCCGACGACTTGACTGACCCGTCTCCGGCTACCACGTTCAGCCACTTGGACGCCACCGTCGTGTTGAGCCGTGATATTGCCGCTCTGGGTATTTATCCGGCTGTTGACCCGCTTGACTCTACGTCCCGTCAGGTTGACCCCAACATCATCGGCGAAGAACACTACACGGTTGCTCGTCGTGTTCAGGAAACGCTTCAGAAGTACAAGGAATTGCGCGATATTATCGCCATTCTCGGTATGGACGAACTGTCGCCTGAAGACAAGCTTGCTGTGACCCGCGCTCGTAAGATCCAGCGCTTCCTGTCCCAGCCCTTCCACGTGGCCGAAGTGTTCACGGGCTCGCCCGGCAAGTATGTGCCGCTCAAGGAAACCATCCGCGGCTTCAAGATGATTGTCGACGGCGAATGCGACCAGCTGCCCGAACAGGCCTTCTACATGGTCGGCACGATCGACGAAGCCTTTGAAAAGGCCAAGACGATCAAGTAATTCCGGCTCACTGCTGCGGCAGGTTTCGTCTACGGATGCATCCTGCCGCCGCACCGGCATTCAGCCGATTTTTTGGAGCAACCTATGGCTACGATTTTTGTTGACGTCGTCAGCGCGGAAGAAGCCATCTTCTCCGGTGAAGCCAAATTTGTGGCTCTCCCCGGTCAGGAAGGTGAGCTCGGCATTCTGCCTGGACACGTTCCGCTGATTACCCGCATTCGTCCCGGTGCCGTGCGCATCACGACGAAGGAAGGCAATGCGGAAAACGTTTTCGTCGCCGGCGGCATCCTTGAGGTGCAGCCCGACCGCGTGACGGTTCTTGCCGATACGGCCATCCGCAGCAAGGATCTCGATGAAGCCAAGGCGAAGCAGGCGCTCGAAGAAGCGAAGCTTCACCGCGCCAAGGCGCAGAGCAATATGGAGATTGCCAAGCTCGAGGCGACCATGGCAGCATTGGCTGCGCAGATCGCTTACATCAAGCGTATGCGGCACTGACCGTGCGCAACGGCGCTTCAGGCGCCTTGCTTGAGAAACGGCCTTTTTCCGGACGAATCCTGCATTGCTCAGGATGTTGTCGGGAAACCGGCCGTTTTTCTTTTGTGCGCGAAGTGACAGCTTACCTATGCTTGCGCTAGCATTGAAAGACAGGTCGCCGAGGCGACGTTTCGATTGGATTAGAAAAAAAGGATCATCGCGATGAGTGAGCACGACTTTACGGATGTTATTCAGGTCTGCACCGACGGCAGCACCTTGTCCGAAAAGGGAATTACGACGGCTGTCGAACTGGCCAAAACGCTCGGTTTGCCTTTGTTGGGCATGACGGTGGTCAAGGGGGACGCTCCGGAAGGCGGTTTGGAAAATGAGCCGCAGGAAGTTCGCGATCGATTGCAGACAATTGCAGAAGAGGCTCAGGCTGCCGGTGTGCGCTATAAGGTGCTTGCCGAACATGCTGCTTCGCCGCATGAAGGTATCCTTGAAGTGGCGCTTCGCTACGATGCGCGCTTTATCGTGATGGCCAGCCGCGGTTTGGGGTCGCTCGGCAGCCTTTTCCTGGGTTCCGAGACTCAAAAAACGCTAGCCGAAGCCGATCGTCCTGTGCTGGTAATCCGTTAAGACGCTTCGGGACTGAGTTTTTCAAGCACTTGCTCGGGCGGAATGCCGACAACGCGAACACGCTTTTCGCGGTTCGTTTCGCCCGTGAGCAGACTCACTGCGGATTTGGCCGTGCCGAGTTTTTTGGCCAGAAATGCGCACAGCTTGGCATTTGCCTTTCCGTCCACCGGCGGCGCAGCCAACGCCACCTTCAACCGGCCGTCGAAGGTGCCGACGACGGCATCTTTTTTGGCGCCGGGGCGCGCGTGAATACACACAATGACGCCCTCGGCGTCGACTCTTAACCAAGAACAAAGGTTTGGTGTGCGAGAATCCAAGCTTTCTCGTACGCTTTGAAGATTTTTGTCTTTTGCCATGAAACCGATCAACGACACATTCCTGCGTGCGCTCAAGCGCGAACACACTGACTATACCCCCTTGTGGCTGATGCGCCAGGCCGGACGCTATTTGCCCGAATACAACGCCACGCGTGCTCGTCTAGGATCTTTCCTGGCGCTTGCCAAGTGTCCGGAAGCCGCGTGTGAAGTGACATTGCAGCCGGTCGATCGGTTTGGGCTGGATGCAGCAATTCTTTTTTCCGACATTTTGACGGTGCCCGATGCGATGGGACTCGGACTGAGCTTTGTCGCGGGAGAAGGCCCGGTTTTTGCCAAGCCTGTGCAAAGCGAAGAGGCCGTCAACGCTCTTTTTGTCCCCGATATTGAAGAAACACTGGGCTACGTGACTGAAGCCGTGCGAGTTATTCGCCGTGAGCTTGCCGACCGAGTGCCGCTGATCGGTTTTTCCGGTTCGCCTTTTACGCTTGCCTGCTACATGGTTGAAGGCGGCAGCTCCAAGGATTTTGCAACAGTCAAGAAGATGATGTACTCGCGTCCGGATTTGCTTGAGCGCATTCTGGACGTAAATGCACGCGCCGTGACAGCCTACCTGAATGCTCAGATTCAGGCAGGCGCTCAGGCTGTGCAGATTTTTGACACTTGGGGCGGCGCCTTGGCTGACGGCTGTTTTGAGCAATTCAGTCTCAAGTATATGAAGCAGATCGTCGACGGCCTCATTCGTGAAAACGACGGCGAGAAGGTTCCCGTGATTCTCTTTACGAAGGGCGGCGCTCCGTGGCTCAAAGAAATGGCGGAAACCGGGGCCGACTGCATCGGTCTCGACTGGACCGTTAATCTTGCCAAGGCACGAGCCTGCGTGCAGGATAAGGTGGCGTTGCAGGGGAACCTCGATCCTGCAGTTCTCTTTGCCGACGAAGCGGCTATTCGCCGCGAAGCTCGCCGTGTTCTCGACAGTTTCGGAACGGTCGGTGCGGGCGGTCATGTCTTCAACCTGGGGCACGGCATCAACCAACACACCGATCCGGAGGCCGTGCGCATTCTCGTCGACGAAGTGCACAGCTACTCGCGTCAGCTGCACGCCCAGTAATGCTCTAGTGGGCGACCGACGGCAGCCCACAACAACTTGCGGAAAAACATTTTCCACAAAGTTATCCACAGGGTTGATCACAGCTTGTGAACAATGAAAAGGCTCTCGCAACGAGAGCCTTTCTACTGTGGAATTCATCTAATGCATTGATTTTAAAGGAAATAGTTTCGAATCTATAGGAGTGGCGGAAAAGAACCGCAGCCGTAATTATCCCCTGATGCCATCGGGGAAAAATGAGTTTTTCACAGAGTTATCCACAGGCTGAAAGTTGTTTTCCACAGTTATCAGGCAAATAGGTCAAGCACTTAAAATGCAGGCCGTGTAGGACAAGACTTTTCTTTTTTACTTTCCCGCTGACGTTTTTTTCATGGATTCGCCGCAGTTTGTCAAAGTCATTGTTGACGCTCCGCTCCCCGAGCTTGATTACGCGATAGGAGACAATCCGCTGCCGCAGCTTGGGGATCGGGGGTTGGTCCCGCTTGGAGCGAGAAAAGTGGTGGGAATCGTCACGGGACTTGCGCAAACGACGCAATTGGAGGCCAAGCGCGTCAAATCGGTTCTGAGGGTCTTCAACGACGTAGCGCCCCTAGGCGGCGAATGGCTTAAAACGATGAACTTTGCGGCGGATTACTACCTGCGTTCACGCGGCGAAGCGGCGATCTCTGCATTGCCGCAATTTTTCCGTTCGGCTCCCTCGCCGCAGTATGAGAAGCGTCTGGCCAAGCTGCGCGAACTCAAAGCGAAAAAAATTCGACGTGAACCGGCTCCGGAGCTCAATGACGAGCAGAAGGCCGCAGCCGATGCCGTAGCGAAAAGTTCCGGCTATGCTCCGTTTCTGCTTTTCGGAGTAACGGGATCCGGTAAAACCGAGGTCTACCTGCACATCATCGAAAGTATTTTGTCTCGAGATTCCGAAGCGCAGGTGATGCTTCTCGTGCCGGAAATCAATCTGACGCCGCAGCTCGAAGCGCGGGTGCGCGGCCGCTTTGTGGATACGACCGTCGTAACGCTGCATTCCGGACTTACACAGCTCGAGCGAGCTCGCAACTGGCTTGCGGTACATGAAGGACGAGCTCGAATTTTGGTGGGAACCCGCATGGCAGTGTTTGCGAGCTTTCGAAAGCTCGCGCTTGTCATTGTCGACGAGGAGCACGACCAAAGCTACAAGGATGGGCAGGGCATGCGTTTTTCGGCGCGAGATGTGGCGCTCAAGCGTGCGTTTGACAACAAAATTGCCTGTGTGCTCGGTTCGGCTACCCCTTCGCTTGAAACCTGGCAGCAGATGCGCGCAGGCAGCTACCGGCGTCTAACGCTTTCGCATCGAGCGGTAGCGGCAGCGCATCTGCCTCAGCTGGATCTGATCGACATGAGTAAGCGTAAGCCGACTGTCTTTGCCGATGAAGTAAAGCAGGCCGTAACCGAAACGCTTGAGGCGGGCGGTCAGGTCTTGATGTTCATCAATCGGCGCGGCTACGCGCCGGTGATCAGCTGTACGGCTTGCGGTTGGGTGAGCCGTTGCGAGCATTGCTCGGGTTTTACCGTTTTTCATAAGAAGGAAAAACGTCTGGTATGCCACCATTGCGGCACCCGCTATCGGCTTCCGGAGCGCTGTCCCATATGCGGCAATGCCGAGGTGCTGCCGGTAGGTACAGGCACCCAGAGAATCGAAGAGGCTATTGAGGCGCTATGGCCTCAGGCGCGGCTTCTTCGCATCGATCGTGACAGCGTGCGCAGCAAGACGGCTGCCGAGGCCGCTTTCGAATCGGTGCATTCCGGCGATGTCGACATCGTTGTCGGCACGCAAATGATCGCCAAGGGGCATGATTTCAAACGGGTTAGGTTGGTAGTGGTGCTCAATGCCGATGCTCAGCTCGTGAGTCCCGACGTGCGAGCCGAGGAGCATCTTTACGCTACGCTGATGCAGGTGGCCGGCCGCGCGGGCCGGGCCCAGGAACCCGGCCGCGTTCTTATCCAAACGCGTTATCCGAAGCATCCGGTCTACGCGGATATGAAAGCGCAGAGCTACGAGCAGTTTGCCGAGCGGCTCTTGAAGGAGCGTGAAGAAGCGGCGGCGCCGCCTTTCTGTCGCCAAGCGTTGCTTACGGCTCAAGCTAAAACGCTCGAACGTGCTCTGGGATTTTTAAAGCGCGCCAAACAAAAGGCCGAAGCGATTGCGGCAGATGATATTTTCATTTACGAACCGGTGCCGATGCCGCTGATGCGTCTGATGGACTGGGAGCGTGCACAGCTTCTGGTTGAATCGAGTTCGAGAGCGCGACTGCATGCCTTTCTGAGGGCTTGGATTCAGGTGATGAGCCAAGCCGATCCGCGGGACGCGGGCACCGATTGGACGATCGAAGTCGATCCTGCAGGCATTTAATGCCAACAGTTCCGTATAATGCCTGCCGTCCGTCGCCGTAGTTCAACTGGATAGAATATGGCCCTCCGAAGGCTGTGATGTGGGTTCGAGTCCCGCCGGCGGCACCAATTTCAGCCGAGACACAAAGAGAGCGCGCGGTTTTCGGCGCGCTTTTTTCTTTTCATAGGACACTTCTGCAGATGGCGTTTCCCGTAGATATGAGCTTGCACAAAAAGAGCAAGCGATTCGACATTGCCTTTGACGACGGCCGCAGCTTCTCGTTTTCGTTCGAATTTCTGCGAGTGTTTTCGCCTTCGGCCGAAGTAACGGGACATACACCCGATCAGGCGAAGCTGCAGGTCGGCAAGCGAGATGTGGACATCACATCCGTCGAGTCGGTCGGCCGCTATGCCATCCGCTTTGTTTTTGACGACGGGCACGATTCCGGCATCTACAGCTGGGATTACCTTATCGATCTGGGCAACCGCCGCGAAGAACTCTGGAACGGCTACCTTGAGCAGCTTAAGGCTGCCGGCGCCAGCCGCGATCCGGCGGATCCTGCCAACGTTCCCTTCATGCCGAAACCCAAGGCAACGTGCCCGTCGAAACAGCATTGAGAATCGTGATGTCGGAAGCGAATAATAAAAAGTCCGTTCAGGACGAAAAGCAGGTGGACTTCGGCTACCGCGCCGTTCCCGAAAGCGAAAAGGAAGAGGACGTCAAGGAAGTGTTCGAGTCTGTAGCAAAGCGCTACGACTTGATGAACGATGTGCTCAGCTTCGGACTGCACCGTTCCTGGAAGCGCACCTGCGTGTCGCTTTCGGGTGCCGCACCCGGGCAGAAGGTTTTGGACATTGCCTCCGGCACATGCGACATGGCCATCCGTTTCGGTGAGGTTGTAGGGCAGAGTGGCGAGGTCTGGGCGACCGACATCAATCACGAAATGATTAAGGAAGGCGTCAAGCGCCTGCGCGAAGTCGGCTGCCGTGCGCATGTGGCTATCTGCGACTGCGAAGCGCTTCCGTTCGAGGACAACTACTTCGATATTGCCGTGGTGAGTTTCGGATTGCGCAACATGACGCACAAGGATCGAGCCCTAAAGGAAATGCTGCGCGTCATTCGGCCGGGCGGCCGCGTTGTTGTGCTTGAATTCAGCCGCTGCTGGAAGATCTTCAAGCCCTTCTACGATCTCTATTCCTTCAAGATCATGCCCTGGCTCGGACAAAAGATTGCCGGTGATGCGGAAAGCTACCGGTATTTGGCCGAGTCGATTCGCATGCATCCGGATCAGGATACGCTCAAGAAAATCATGCTTGACGTCGGCATCGACCGAGTGGCGTACAAGAACATGACGTTTGGCGTGTGTGCGCTTCACATCGGCCTCAAGCCGTAGAAAGCTCTCTGCAGTTTTTGAAAAATTTGCATACACATCAAAGAAAACACCTGTTTTACGGCGCTCGGCTCATCCGTACAATTACTAGCCGCTGTCTGCCGAAGAAGACGGGTGTTTTTCTTCGGCTGCCTACAACCGAGAGAGAACAGAAAAAATCATTATGAAAAAGCTTTTTGCCATTTTGGCCGTCGGTTTGGTGATGTTCACCACCGCTATCGACAACGCCGAGGCCGCGCGTCGTTTAGGCGGCGGAATGAGTTTGGGCCGTCCCGCTCCGGCGCTGCGTCAGGCTGCGCCTGCGCCCAAGTCGCCCGCCATGCAGCAAAATCAGGCTGCTCGTCAGAACGCAGCTCAGCCGCAGAAAAACGCTGCTGCGAACGCTGCCGCCAATGCTGCCAAGCCGAGCATGATGCGCAATTTGCTCATGGGTGCGGCTGCTGCTTTGGGTATTACCGCCTTGTTGAGCGCACTGGGCCTCTCGGAGAGCTTCGGCCAGATCATCATGATCGTCTTGTTGGCGGCGCTGCTTTATTTTGCCTTGCGCATGGTGCTCGGCATGTTTGCCGCCCGTTCTGCCGGCGCCCGTACCGGTGCTTCGCAGCAGTCGGCCTATGTACAGCCCCAGCGCGAACCCGATCCTCAGCCGAACACCTATAGCCAGGCGCAAAGCGCTGCGGCGGCAATGCCCGAAGCAGCCGGATCCCGTCCGGGCAGCGTGATGGATATGTTTGCCCGTCAAAACGGTGAAGCCGCGCAAACTGAAAATCTGAGCGAACTGGAAATTCCTGCGGGCTTCGACGTTGCCGGCTTTGAAAAGGTTGCCAAGGAAAACTTCGTGCGCCTGCAGCAGGCTTGGGATTCGGGCGACTACAACTCGCTTGGCGACTTTACGACTGACGAGCTCTTTATTGAGCTTACGCACCGTCTGCGCGAACGCAGCGGGGTCAAGCAGACTTCCGAAGTGATCAACCTCGAAACCAAGCTTTTGGGTATTGCAAACGGCGAAGGCGAACACATTGCCGTCGTGCAGTTCAAGGGTGCCATGAAGATCGAAGGCGAATTCGAAACCGTCGACGAGCGTTGGATTCTCACCCGCAAGGACGACGATTCGAGCGGTTGGCTCCTGGCCGGCATTGAACAGGCTCAGGCCTGACGCTGCGGCTATTGACGCCCTATTCCGAGACAAACCCGCCGAAGCCGCGTGCGCCGAGGCGGGTTTGTTGCGTCCGAGGCCACACAAGCGCATGCCTTGATGGCACAATAGTCCCGACTTTTATCCCCAACCCGCCCGAATCCTACTGAAATTCAAAAGGGCGCAATTCAAAAGGAATTTTCCATGATCAACGTTGTCATTCTTGCCGCCGGACAGGGCAAGCGTATGCATTCGTCGCTGCCCAAGGTGCTTCAGCCGCTTGCCGGCAAGCCGATGCTTGCGCATGTGCTCTCAAGCGTCAAAAAGCTTGCCGATGTTTCCCGCACGGTTGTGGTGGTGGGGTGCGGTGCCGAAGCCGTTAAGACTGCTTTTGCCCAGGAAGAAGGCATTTGCTTTGCGCTGCAGGAGCCGCAGATGGGAACCGGACACGCGCTTCAGTGTGCGTTGCCCGAATTGGATCCGGCGGCCGAATACACTTTGGTGCTGTTGGGCGATGTGCCGTTGGTGCAGCCCGAAACGATCGAACGCCTGCAGACGGCTGCGGGCGACGGTATGGCGATTCTGACGACGGTGCTGCGCAATCCCACGGGATACGGCCGCATTCTGCGCCAGAAGGGCCGCATTGTGGCGATTGTCGAACAAAAGGACGCGACCGAGGGTCAGAAGCAAATCCGCGAAGTCAACACCGGCATCATGCTGTTGCCGACAGCGCGTTTACAGGGGTGGCTTTCCGAACTGAAAACCTCCAATGCACAGGGCGAGTATTACCTCACCGATGTGATCGGGCTTGCGGTTCGCGACGGTGTACGCATCAATTCGGCTCGACCGCGGCGCAGCTTTGAAGTCGAAGGCGTCAATTCCAAGACGCAGCTCGCACGTCTGGAAGGGATTTGGCAGGACCACCTTGCAGAACAGCTCACCGAAAGCGGCGTGACAGTTCTAGACCCGTCGCGTCTGGACATCCGCGGCAATTTGCAGTGCGGACGCGATGTTGTAATCGACGTCGGCTGCGTGTTCGAAGGCGATGTGAAGCTCGGCGACAATGTCGTGGTCGGCCCCTACTGCGTCATCCGCAACGCTGAAATTGCGGCGGGCACTCGCATTGAAGCTTTTACGCATATCGATTCGGCCAAGGTCGGCGCCGACGCCAAAATCGGACCCTATTCGCGGCTGCGTCCGGGAGCGGAGCTTTCCGATCAGGTGCATATCGGCAACTTTGTTGAAATCAAGAAGTCACAGGTTGGCGTCGGCTCCAAGGTCAATCACCTTTCCTACATCGGCGACACCACGATGGGTGCAGGTGTGAACATCGGCGCAGGCACCATCACGTGCAACTACAACGGTGTGCAGAAGTTCCGCACGACGATCGGCGACAAGGCCTTTATCGGCTCCGGTACGCAGCTTGTAGCGCCGGTCACGGTCGGCGCCGGAGCAACCATCGGCGCGGGCACGACTCTGACGCACAACGCGCCCGAAGAAAAACTCACGCTCGCTCGGGCTCGACAGACCACGATCGAGGGTTGGAAGCCGCCGGTTCCCGAGGGCTACACCTTCGTGAAGGAAAACTGATCGCGGAGACCGAAAATGTGCGGAATTGTGGCCGGCGTTGCCGGCAGGGACATCGTTCCCGTTTTTCTGCAAGGCCTCAAGCGCCTTGAATACCGAGGCTACGACAGTTGCGGTGTAGCGGTGGTGCGCGACGGTGAAATCGACCGAGCCCGCAGCGTGGCGCGCGTCAAGGATCTAGCCGATCAGGTGCAGGCCGAAGGCATGCGGGGTACTGTGGGCATCGCCCACACACGTTGGGCAACGCACGGCGGTCCTGTTGTTGCCAATGCTCATCCGCATATCGCCGGCAACCGCATCGCGCTCGTGCACAACGGCATCATCGAAAATTTTGCCGAATTGAGAGCCGAGCTCGAAGCCACCGGCGTGAAGATGCAAAGTCAGACTGACACGGAAGTGTTGGCGCATCTCGTCAACTTTTACTTGAAAGACGACCTTCTGGAGGCCCTCAAGAAGGCTCTTGCGCGCGTCACCGGTGCTTATGCCGTGGCGGTGTTCGACAAGCGCCATCCCGAGCGCATTGTGGGTGCGCGTCAGGGCTCGCCCATGGTGGTGGGCTTGGGCGAAGGAGAAAACTTCATTGCAAGCGACGCAATGGCGCTTGTGGGAGTGACCGATCGAATTGTTTATCTTGATGACGGCGACGTCGTCTCGATGACCAAGGATAAAGCGGAGATTTTTGCGCGCACGGGACCGGACCAATGGCAACCTGTCGAACGCAAAGCCGTCATCGTGCAGGCCTATGCCGGCGCTGCCGAGCTCGGTCCCTACCGGCACTACATGCAAAAGGAAATTTTCGAGCAGCCCCGAGCCATCGCCGACACGCTCGAAGGTGTCGAAGGCATTACGCCGACCCTTTTCGGCGAAGATGCCGAGGCGGTATTCCGCGATACGCGCCGCATTCTGATGCTTGCCTGCGGCACGAGTTTTTATGCGGCGCTGACGTCTAAGTATTGGCTCGAGTCGATCGCCGGGATTCCTGTGGATGTGGAAATTGCGAGTGAATACCGCTACCGCAGCTCCATTCCGGATCCCGGCACGCTTGTCGTGACGATCTCGCAGTCGGGTGAAACGGCCGATACGCTTGCTGCCTTAAAGCACGCTCGTTCGATGGGAATGAACAAAACGCTGGCAATCTGCAACGTAGCGCAAAGCGCTCTGGTGCATGAATGCCGGTTGGCGTACATCACCCGCGCAGGTGTGGAAATCGGTGTCGCGAGCACAAAGGCTTTCACGACGCAGCTTGTGGCGCTCTATCTTTTGACGCTTGTGTTTGCAAAATTGCGCGGTCGTCTCTCGGAGGACGAGCAAGCCGATGCGATTTCGCGTCTGCGGCATATCCCGGCGGCCATGACCGGCGTTCTGGCGCTCGAGCCCTCGATCATTGCCTGGGCCGAACGCTTTGCAGGCAAGGAGCATGCGCTCTTTCTCGGTCGCGGCGTTCACTATCCGATTGCTCTGGAAGGCGCGCTCAAGCTTAAGGAAATCAGCTACATCCACGCCGAGGCGTATCCGGCGGGAGAGCTCAAGCACGGTCCGCTTGCGCTTGTGGACGCCAACATGCCCGTGGTGACGATTGCTCCCAACGACGAACTCCTCGAAAAGCTCAAGAGCAACATGCAGGAAGTGCGCGCCCGAGGCGGTGAACTCTACGTGTTTGCCGACGGCGACAGCGTGATCGAAGACACCGAGGGCATGCATGTGATCCGTCTGGCGGAAAACTACGGCGATCTGTCGCCGGTGCTGCACATCGTGCCGCTTCAGCTGCTGGCCTACCACACGGCGCTTGCACGCGGAACGGATGTCGACAAGCCTCGCAATCTTGCCAAGAGCGTCACGGTCGAATAAAGGACGTCTTCGGTTTGTTGCGTGACAGAGAACTCGTTTGCTTTCGGGCGGCGGGTTCTTTTTTTCGTTCCGACGGCAGCCGAAATGTAAAGTTTGAAGAGCGAACACAACAAAGCGCAAAATTCTGACTAGAATGCTGAACGCTCGTTCAGTGCCAAAAACTGAACGATCATTCATTCAGTTGAGCGAAGCTGAGGGGTTGATGTGTCTCTTAAACACGCCCCTTTCGCCCCCGAATCCGGCGGGGAAGGCATCGAGAAGTTGCTGGCCGGTCTCACAAGAAATTCAAAAAGCATTCAACGGAGTCTCATAATGGCTTTGAAATTTCGCACGACGTATGTGCTGATTGCGGCCGGCTTTGCCGCTGCGTCGCTCACGGGCTGCCTGGATAAGGGAGGCAATCAGCAGCAGGCCGCTGCCGCACCCCAGGCCGTTCAGGTCGTCGTCCAACCTGTGGAACTGTCGGACGCCATCATGCGTACCGAAGCTCCGGGTCGAGCTACGGCCTATCAGACCGCAGAAGTGCGTCCGCAGGTCAGCGGCATTCTGCAGAAGCGCCTCTTTAAGGAAGGCGCCATGGTGAAGGAAGGGCAGTCGCTTTACCGCATTGATCCGGCAATTTATAAGGCGCAGGTGGCTTCCGCAAAGGCTGCCTTGTTGCAGGCGCGCGCCAATTTGGCTTCCACCAAAGCCGATGCCAAGCGTTCGGCCGAGCTTGTGAAGGTCAATGCGGTGAGCCGTTCAGCCAACGATCAGGCACAGGCCGCTTACAAGGTCGCGCTTGCCAACGTGGAAGCGGCCAAGGCTGCGCTTGATACGGCGCAAATCAACCTGCGGTACACCGAGGTGAGAAGCCCGATCACGGGACGCGTGTCTTTGTCTGAAGTGACGCCGGGCGCTCTGGTGACGGCCAATCAAACCAACCGTCTTACGGTTGTGCAGCAGCTTGACCCGATCTACGTCGACGTGACGCAGTCCTTTAACGAACTTTCCAAGCTTCGTGAGCAGGCTGCCGCCGGCATTTTGAAGGTCAACAAGGACGGATCGGCCGACGTGCAGCTTGTGCTTGACGGCGACAAGGTCTACAAGCACTTGGGTCGTTTGACATTTAAGGACGCCTTGGTTGACGAAAGCACCGGCACGGTGCGTGTGCGTGCTGTCTTTGACAATCCCGACGGCGAACTCTTGCCCGGTATGTTTGTGCGCGCTCGTTTGGTCGACGGTGTGCGCGAAAACGTGATCAAGATCGATCAGCGCGCCACGATGCGCCGTACGACCGGCGACCCGTACGTCTACATCGTCAACGCGGAAAACAAGGTGGAAAGCCGCGACGTTGTGATCGGCGGTACCGAAGGCACCAACTGGATCATCAACAAGGGCCTTAAGGACGGTGACAAAGTGATCGTCGAGGGCCTGCAGCGCGTGCGCCCGGGTGCGCTTGTGCAGTACACGGTTGCGGGCGAAAAGGCTGCCGCGGCTCCTGCCGCTGCAGCGCCGGCCGCAGCTGCTAAGTAACGAACAGAGGATGACACAAGCATGCTGAGTCGTTTCTTTGTCAACCGACCGATTTTTGCCTGGGTGATCGCCATCACGATCATGCTGGCGGGCGTTCTCGCTATCTTCAATCTGCCGGTTTCTCAGTATCCCAACATCGCGCCCCCGCAGGTTCGCATTACGGCAACCTATCCGGGCGCTTCGGCCGAGACGATGTCGCGCACGGTCACGCAGGTGATCGAGCAGAATATGACGGGTCTGGACGGTCTCATCTACATGAGCTCGAACTCGGACTCCACCGGCCGCATGACGATTACGCTCACGTTCGTGGCGGGCACCAACCCCGACATTGCTCAGGTGCAGGTGCAAAACAAGCTTTCGATGGCCGAACCGACGTTGCCCGACACCGTGCGTCAGTTGGGCGTGCAGGTGCAAAAGAGCTCCGCCTCGTTCCTGCAGGTCGTGGGCTTCATCGACACGTCCGGAAAGCTCACCTCAGGCGACTTGGGCGACTTTTTGACGAACAACATCGAAGAGCCGCTTGCCCGACTTGAAGGTGTGGGCGAAGTGACCGTGTTCGGTGCTTCCTACGCCATGCGAATCTGGATGGATCCGGCGCTTTTGATGAAGTACGGTCTGGAAACCACCGACGTGATGAGCGCCATCAGCACGCAGAACGTTCAGGTGGCTTCGGGCGACATTGCCGGACAACCTACCAACGGCAAGCGCATGATTACCGCGACGATTCGCGCGAGTTCGCTTATGAACACGCCCGAACAGTTCGAGCAGATTGCTCTGAAGACGCTGCCCGACGGTTCTGTTGTGCGCATCAAGGACATCGGTACGGTGGGCCTTGGTCAGGAAACGTACACCTTCCAGGGCCGCTATGACGGTCAGCCGTCTTCGGGTGTTGCCATCAGCCTGAGCTCCGGCGCCAACGCTCTGGCGACCGCTGCGCGCGTGCAGGCCAAGCTCGAAGAGCTGCGTCCGTTCTATCCGGAAGGCGTGGAATCTGTTATTCCGTTCGATACGACGCCCTTCGTTCGCGCTGCCATGCACGAAGTGGTGAAGACCTTGTTTGAAGCCATCGTGCTCGTGGTCTGCGTGATGTTCCTTTTCCTGCAGAACTGGCGTGCAACGATTATTCCGACGATTTCGGTGCCGGTTGTGCTGTTGGGCACGTTTGCCGTGCTTGCGCTCATGGGCTACTCGATCAACATGCTTACCATGTTTGCCTTGGTGCTGGCCATCGGGCTGCTCGTTGACGACGCTATTGTGGTCGTGGAAAACGTCGAACGCGTGATGATGGAGCGACGATGCGATCCGAAGACGGCGACGGTCGAGTCCATGCAGCAGATTACCGGGGCTTTGATCGGCATTGCGATGGTGCTTTCGGCCGTGTTCGTGCCGATGGCTTTCTTCGGCGGATCGACCGGCGTGATCTATCGTCAGTTCTCCGTGACGATTGTTTCGGCTATGGCTCTGTCGGTGGTGGTTGCTCTGACGCTGATTCCGGCTCTTTGCGCTTCCATGCTCAAGCAGATTGAGCCGGGACACGAGCGTGCTACGACGGGTTTCTTCGGCAAGTTCAATCAGGCCTTTGACGGTTTGACGCGCGGCGTGCGCATTTCGGTGCGCATGTTCGTGCGCCGCGTTGCCCGCCTGTTGGTGCTCTACGCTGTCCTGATCGGTGCCGTGGTGCTCGGGTTCATGAAGATTCCGAGCGCCTTCATGCCGGGTGAAGACCAAGGCGTGCTGCTGATGATGCTGCAGACGCCTGCTTCGGCAACGGCCGAGCGTACCGACGTCGTGGCGGATCGTTTCCAGCGAATGATTCGCGAGCAGGAAAAGAACGACGTGGAACACGTCTTTACGGTTCGCGGCTACTCTTTCGCCGGTACCGGTCAGAACAACTCCATGGGCTTTCTTAAGCTCAAGGACTGGTCCGAACGTACGGATGAGGATTCCTCGGCCGACGCCATCATGATGCGCGCGATGGGGACGCTCTTCTCGCCGGCCTTCAAAGATGCACAGGGCTATGTCTTCCAGCTGCCGGCCGTGCCGGAACTCGGTGTGGCGGACGGCTTCGACTTCTTCCTGCAGGATCGCTCCGGGCAGGGGCACGATCGGTTGATGGAAGTGATGGGCGAATTCTTGGCCAAGGCCAATGCGGATCCGCGTCTGCGTCAGGTGCGTCACAACGGCATGCCGGACGCTCCGATGGTGCAGCTTAACGTCGACTATGAAAAAGCTCGTACGTTGGGCGTATCCGAAACCCAGATCAATACGACTTTGAACGCGGCCTTCGGTTCGTCGTACGTAAACGACTTTATGGATCAGGGACGCCTTAAGAAGGTGTACGTCCAGGGTATTCCGGATGCACGCGGTGAAGAGGCCGACCTTGCCAAGTGGCATGTTAAGAGTTCGCTTACGGGTGAAATGGTGCCGTTCTCGTCCTTCGTGACGACGAGCTGGACATCGGGTGCTCCGCGTCTGGACCGCTTCAATGCCATTGATGCCGTGAACATTCAGGGCAGCCCGGCACCGGGTGTGTCTTCCGGCGAAGCCATGGAAGCAATCGAAGAGATTCTGCAGACGCTTCCGCACGGCTACTCCATCGAATGGAACGGTGTGTCGTATCAGGAACGCGTTGCGGGCAGCAATGCCGCGCCGTTGTACGCTCTGTCGGTTCTGGTGGTGTTCCTGGCACTGGCGGCTCTGTACGAATCCTGGACGATTCCGATTGCCGTGATCCTCGTGGTTCCCACGGGTGTGGTCGGCGCTCTGGGGCTGACCTGGATTTGCGGCAAGGAAAACGACGTCTACTTCCAGGTCGGTCTGCTGACGACCGTGGGCCTCGTATCCAAGAATGCGATTCTGATTGTGGAATTCGCCCGCGACCTGCATGAACAAGGGCAGGAACTGCTGGCGGCTGTGGTTGAAGCCGTGCGGCTGCGTCTGCGCCCGATTTTGATGACGTCGCTTGCATTCGGCTTGGGCGTGCTTCCGTTGGCAATGGCCTCCGGTGCCGGCGCCGGTGCACAGTCGGCCATCGGCGTGGCCGTGTTGGGCGGTATGCTTACGGGTACCTTCCTGTGCATCTTCTTTGTGCCTGCGTTCTTTGTGTTGGTGACGCGTGTCTTCTCTGGCAAGAAAAGCCGGACGACGGCAGTCCCCGCAGTGAATGCGACGGAACCTCAGAAATAAGAAATGAGGAAACAAATGCGTAAAACATTCTGTCTTTTGCCTTTGGCTTCGGCCCTTCTGCTTTCGGGCTGCATTTCGCTTGCGCCCGATTTCGAGCGGCCCGAAGCGCCCGTCGAGCAGGCCTGGCCGCAGAACGAAGCCACGCAAAGTGCGGTGCTTCTTACGGAAGGACTGCAGAAGTGGAGCGAATTCTTCACCGACGATCGCTTGAAGAAGCTCATCGAGCTGGGGCTGCAGAACAACCGCAGTCTGCGTTCGGCCTTCTATTCGGTCGAGCAGGCTCGTGCGCAGTACAGCGTGAGCCGTGCCGAACTGTTGCCGTCGGTGGCTCTGCAGGCTGAGGAAACGGCCGGCCGTACGCCGGCTTCTACAAGCAGCGGACGCCGCGACATAACCTCGCACACCTATTCGGCAACCGCTGCCATGGCTTCCTACGAGCTTGATCTGTTCGGGCGCGTGCGCAACCAGAACGAACAGGCTTTGCAGGCCTACTTCCAAACTCAGGCCGCACAGCGTACGGCGCAGATGACGGTGATCACCGAAATCGCGCAGACGTGGTTGGCGCTCGGCGCCTCCAAGGATCTCCTGAAATTGGCGCAGGAGACGTACGAAAGTCAGTCCGAAAGCCTCAAGCTGATTCAGCAGAGCTACGACCTGGGTGCCTCGAGCATGCTCGAAGTGCAGCAGGCATTGCAAACGGTGGCAACGGCTAAGGCCGCGCAGGTGCAGGCTTTGCGATCGGTGTCGCAGTACCGCAATGCACTGGCCACGCTGGTCGGAACACAGTTTCCGACCGAACTGGAGCCCGAAGGCCTCAAGATGGACGTGACAAAGACTCAGGTGTCGGTCGCTTCCGGCATTCCGAGCGAAGTGCTTCTGGCGCGCCCGGACATCGCTGCGGCCGAAGCCGTGCTGCGCTCGGCCAACGCCAACATCGGCGTGGCGCGCGCCGCGTTCTTCCCGAGCATTTCGCTTACGGGTTATGCCGGTGCAATGTCCACCGAGATGAATGAGCTCTTTAACGGCGGCACGCATACCTGGAGTTTCGTGCCCAACATCACGCTGCCGATCTTTACGGGCGGAGCCAACATTGCCAATCTGCGTGCGGCCAAGGCCAATCAGAAGAAGGCGATTGCCGACTATGAACTGGCCATTCAGACTGCTTTCCAAGAAGTGGCCGATGCGTTGGCGACCGAAGGAACGGTGAGCCAGGAGCTTGCCGCACAGCAGCAGCTTGCGGATGCAACGGCCGAAACGTTCCGCCTCAGTCAGGAGCGCTACAAGAATGGTGCCGACAGCTATTTGGAAGTGCTCGACAGTCAGCGCGCCAATTTCTCGGCGCAGCAGGCCGTGATCAGCGCGCAGCTTTCACGCGCGGCCAGCCTTGTGACCCTCTATAAGGTTCTGGGCGGCGGCTCGCAGCTTGAACCCGAAGAGCCGGCTGCAGTGCAGACGGCTGACGCAAAATGAGCGCGGGTGCTACGTGCGGCGGACTGCGTGAGCAGATCCTGTCGGCAGCGGGCGAATGTTTTCGCAACCGCGGCTTCAAGGCGACGACCATGCACGAAATCGCCAAGCGCGCCGGTATGAGCGTGGGCAACCTTTACAACTACTTTGACGGAAAGGATGCCATCGTCGATGAGCTTGCCAAACGCGAAATCGGGCGTTTGGCAAGCGAAGTCGATGCGGTCGTCAACGGACGAATGTCGGTTGAGGAACAGCGGGATCAGTTTTTTGAGATGCTGCTTCGGCAACTGACCATCGAGCGGGCTCGCGTCAATGTGGAGCTCTACGAAGAGGCGACGAGAAGCGATCGTCTGGGACAGATTCTCAGAAGCAGCGATAAGCAGGTTCGTACGCTTATCAAAGAAATGTACCGCAGCCGCGCCGGTGCGGGCCTGTCCGAAGAAGCGCTTGAAGCGAAGGTCGAAATGGCCATTGCTTTGTGCGACGGCTTGGCGTTTCGTCTGATTGCCAATCCGACGATTGACCGGGAGCGTATTGCGCGTGCCATAGCCGACGTCATCGTGCGCTGATTTTCCTCGAAGGAAGAGTCGCTTCGGCTGTGGTTCTAAAGCATTTTCCTTGCGAGAAAATGCTTGGATTTTTTGATGGAAGGCACCGATATGTGAAAAATATCGGTGCTTTTCCGTGCTCGGGACGTCGAAACCCGGGCGAGTTGAGAAAATAAACCCCGTCAGGCTCCGATGAACCCGCTTTCGTCGGAGCCGTTTGGCGAAAGGACAACGGAATTTTTTCTATGCACGAAACCCCCGAAAAGAAGAAGAGAACGCCGATCTATAAGGTCCTGTACTTCCAGGTGATTTGCGCCATCTTGATCGGTGTTTTGCTCGGGCACTTCATGCCGCACATCGGCGAAATGATGAAACCCTTCGGCGACGGCTTCATCAAGCTCATCAAGATGATCATTGCGCCCGTGATTTTCTGTACGGTCGTCACCGGCATTGCCGGCATGGAGGACATGAAGAAGGTCGGCAAGACGGGCGGTCTGGCGCTGCTCTACTTCGAAGTCGTCTCGACGATCGCTTTGATCGTGGGCCTCATCATCGTCAATGTTTTCCAGCCGGGCGCCGGCATGCATGTGGATCCGGCTTCGCTCGACAGCAATGCCGTGGCTGCCTACACGGGCCCCGGCAAGATGCAGGGCACGGTGGATTTCCTGCTGCACATCATTCCCTCGACTGTTGTGGGAGCCTTTGCCGAAGGCGAAATTCTGCAGGTGTTGTTCTTCTCGCTTCTTTTCGGCTTTGCACTGCACAAGATGGGCGGACGCAATTCGCTTGTGTTTGAAATCATCGACAAGTCCTCCCGTGTGCTCTTCCAGATTGTCGGCATGATTATGCGCGTGGCGCCGCTGGGCGCTTTCGGCGCCATGGCTTTTACGATCGGCAAGTACGGTCTGGCCTCGCTGATTCCGCTGGCCGAACTCATGGGAACGTTTTATCTCACGTGCCTGCTCTTCATCTTCGTGGTGCTCGGACTCATCTGCCGTTGGCACGGCTTTTCCATTCTTCACTACATCATGTACATCAAGGAGGAGCTGCTGATTGTGCTCGGCACGAGTTCTTCCGAATCGGTGCTGCCGCGCATGATGGACAAGATGGAAAAGGCGGGCGTCACCAAGTCCGTAGTGGGGCTTGTGATTCCGACGGGTTATTCCTTCAATTTGGACGGTACCGCCATTTATCTCACGATGGCTGCGGTCTTTATTGCACAGGCCTGCGACGTACAAATGACGCTTATGCAGCAGCTCACGCTTCTGGCGGTGCTTCTGCTCACCAGTAAGGGCGCGGCGGGCGTCACCGGTTCGGGCTTCATTGTGTTGGCGGCTACGCTTTCGGCTGTGGGACACGTGCCGGTCGCGGGGCTTGCACTCATTCTCGGCATCGATCGATTCATGTCGGAAGCCCGCGCCATCACCAACATGATCGGCAACGGTATCGCCTGCGTCGTTGTGGGCCATTGGCTCAAGGAAGTCGACAATGACAAACTGAAAGGTACGTTGGGATCGTACGTTCCCAAAGAGATGAAAAACGCGGAGGATGACGTTCGGGACGACCCGGAAACACTGGGGGTTCCCGCCGACATTCATCGGCGCGCCGAACATCTCGACGAGACGCACTACGCGCAGGAACACAATCTCAACTCAGTGGAAAAAGCCAAACCGTAGTTTTCGGTGCTTTTTCAACTGTCCGGAAAGAGCCGCTCATGCAGTCGGGCGGCTTTTTTGCATCCTGAAGTTTGCGATGTCGACGGTAAGAAGCTTGCCGTGGTGATGAAAGGAACGGCGTACGACGTTGTCGGATGCGACGGCGTAGCCGTGTCGCTCGAAAAAGGAACGAGCCGTAAGGCTAGCAAAGACGGTAAGCGACGAAACGTTGTCGGCAACGGCGGCTTCGAGTTTTGTGAGCAACGCCGAGCCGATGCCTTTGCTCTGATGATCGGGATGAACGAAAAGACGGTCGATGAGACCCGTTTGTGCATCGCAGTCGGCAAAGCCTACAAGTTCGCCCGCACGACCGACGGCGACCCAGGCTGCTTTCTCATGAAAGCTTGCCGATCAAGCGGCCGGATCGACGTCTTCCTCGCGCAGCCAAGCGGCGATTTCCAGAGGAGTGTAGTCGTGTGCGTTGACCGTTTTGACTGTGTATCGGAAGAGTTCGAGCACAGCGGCGGAGTCGGCGGGCGTGTAGGGACGGATGAGCATGGTCGGTACGGCTGAACGGAAAAACGGCAGCGTCGGGAAAGACCGCCGCTGCCGCTCAAAAGAAAGATAAAACGGGGCGCCGTTACTTCAGGCGAACCGGGATGAAGATGCGGCCGTCGCGGCGCTGGACGAGAACACGCAGATTCTTGTTCTTTTCCAGAACCTTGGCGAGATCTTCGGTCTTCTTGATCTTGACGCCGTTCACGTTGACGATGATGTCGCCTTCGCGGATGCCGGCCTTGCGGGCGGCGCCGGTGGATTCGGTTACGAGAAGCCCTTCGGTTTCGGCCTTGGCCTGTTCTTCGGCGTTGAGCGGACGGACCGTTACGCCGAGCTTGTTGGCGGCGGCCGTCTTGGCTGCGCCCGGAGTGGTGCTTTCGTTCGTGGCTTCTTCAACCTTGACATTGATCGTCATGTCTTTGCCGTTGCGGATCACGGAAAGTTTGGCGGTCGAGCCCGGAGCCATGCTGCCGATGATGACGGGCATGTCGACGCTGTCGTCAATTTCCTTGCCGTTGACGGCCGTGATGATGTCGCCTTCCTGCAGGCCGGCCTTGGCAGCAGGCCCGTCCTTTTCAAGCTGAGCAACGATGGCGCCCTTCGGTGTCTTCAGGCCGAAGCTCTCGGCAAGATCCTGCGTCACGCTCTGAATGACGACGCCGATGCGGCCGCGCGTCACTTTGCCGTGCTGCACGAGCTGATCCTTGATCTGCATGGCGAGGTTGCTCGGGATGGCAAACGAAAGCCCCATGAAGCCGCCCGAAGTCGAGAAGATCTGCGAGTTGATGCCTACAACCTCGCCCTTCATGTTAAAGAGCGGACCGCCGGAGTTGCCCGGGTTGACAGCTACGTCGGTCTGAATGAAGGGAACATACTGATCGCTCGGAAGTTTGCGGCTCTTAGCGGAAACAATGCCTGCGGTCACGGTATTGTCGAGGCCGAAGGGGCTGCCGATAGCAGCCACCCATTCGCCGACCTTGAGTTCATCGCTGTTGCCCATCGTGAGATAAGGCAGATCCTTAGCATCGATTTTGACGACAGCAATGTCGGTCTTGGCGTCGGAGCCGAGAACCTTGCCCGTGAATTCGCGATTGTCGGTGAGGCGCACCTTGATTTCGTCGGCGCCGTCGACAACGTGGTGGTTGGTGAGAATCAGGCCGTCGGCGCTGATGATGAAGCCCGAACCCGTACCGCGGCGTTCCGGTTCCTGACGGGGGCCGCCGAAGGGGAAGGGAAAGCCGAAGCGGCGGAAGATTTCGGCGTGGCGTTCGTCAAAGCCGAACGGATCGACGTTTTCAATGACGCGGGCTTCGCGCACGGTGGAGATGTTCACAACGCCCTTGCCGTACTTTTCGACGAGCTGCACGAAGTCGGGCAACTGGGTCGTGGCTACGGTTGCCTGCGGAGCGAGACCGGTAGCCGAAGCGGGGGCGCTCGAAAGAACAGCGCCGGAAAAGACGATGGCGGCCGCGGCAATCAGTGCGGCGGGCTTGAGCGTTTTGTTGAACATTTGTCGATGTACTCCGATTTTGTTTTGTACTGCCGCAAGCAGAGGTACCGCTTTGATGACCGCGAGGGGATCGAAGAGGTGCGGGCGGGACCGCTTGCCGACATTTATTCGATGCGGCAAACAATAAAGGAAAAAGCGGTCGATGAACGCTATGAACTGTGGCCGCAGGGTTAAATTTGTAACAAGGAGCGCAGATCGCGAAAAATCGGCGCTCTTTGTTACAGCTTTGCCGCCTGATTGGCGGTCGCAGCGAGCGGGAAGCGCACGGCAAACTGCGCCCCGAACCCTTCGGGCTCGCCGTCGTGCGCAGGGCGCACGAAACCGTCCTTAATCGAAATCGTGCCGTTGTGCATCTGAACGATGCGGCTGACGATCGCAAGCCCCAGGCCCGTGCCGGACACCTTGGTGCCGAGGGCGCGGTAGAAGCGCTCGAACACGCGGGTGCGCTCTTCGGGAGCAATCCCCGGACCGTTGTCGGTGACGGTGATAAGGGCGTGCTTTTCGCCGTCGTTTTTCACGGCCACTTCGATGCGTCCGCCTTCGGGCGTATAGCGAATGGCGTTGTCGGTGAGGTTGGTGATCATCAACCTCACGGCGTCTTCCATCCCGATCATCGTGATGTCGGTGCAGTCCGCCGTAAGCGTGATGTGCTTGGCTTCGGCCGAAACGGCCAAATCCTCGACGGCCGAGCGGGCGGCTGTAGCGAGATTGAATTCGCTCATGGGCTTGTCGTGCGCGTCCGGATCCAACCGAGCGATGGTGAGCAGCTGCTCGACCAGGCGCGTGGCGCGTGCCACGCCCTCCTGCAGACGCGAAGCGTACTTAGCTCGCGTTTCGGGATCCTTGGCCCGAGCCAGAAGCTGCGACTGAAGCTTGATGGCGGCAAGCGGTGTTCTCAGTTCATGCGCTGCGTCAGAGGCAAAACGCTGCTGTGCGTTGAGCGAATCACCCAATCGGGCCATGAGGGAGTTGATGGCGTCCACCAGGCTTTTGAGCTCAAAGGGGAGTCCTTCGGTGTCGATCGGCGTCATGCTTGAAGGGCTGCGTTTGGCGACGGCACGGGCCGTACGATTCAGGGGCTGCAGCGCCTGAACGATCACGAACCAAATGGCGATCGCCAGAAACGGAATCAGGATGAGCATCGGTTGCACGATGTTCATTGCCGAGGAAACGGCAAGCCGGTCGCGCACGTCGGTGGGCTGGGCCACCTGCACGATCTTCGTGCCGACCGTCGCGGTGTACTGGCGCCACGAAACGCCGGATTCGTCCTTGATGTCGCTGAAGCCTACTTGCTCGGCCAGGGGCAGAGCTTCTGTACGGCGCGACAGGTATACGCGGTTGGTGGAGGCGTCGTAGATCTGCACCAGAATGCGCATCTCGGGCGACTGCCCCACGAGAATCGTGTGCTTGATGTCGTTGTCGCCGCGTTCGATCAGTTCAAGCGCCGTGTGGCGCAGCTGCTCGTCGAAGATTCCCGAAAGTTCCGCGCGCGTGGAGTGGTAAGTCGCCCACGAAGCGACGAGTCCTGCGACGACAAGAGCCGAAACGAGCGTGAGCACGATTCGGCTGCGGATGCTGGCGGCCATATTCGACTACGTTTCGAGCAGATAGCCCACGCCGCGCACGGTTTTGATGGCGCTGTCGGAGAGCTTCTTGCGCAGGTGATGGATGTGCACTTCGATCGTGTTGGAGCCCACGGCCGAATCCCAGTCGTAGAGCTTTTCTTCAAGCTGTCCGCGCGAGAGCACGACGCCGGCGCGGTCGGCCAAAGCTACCAAAAGTGCGTACTCCTTCGAGGAAAGCAGCACCGGTTCGCCGTTGTAGAAAACTTCGCGGGTTTCGGGCTTGATCAGCAGCTTGCCGCGCTCGATCGTCGGTTCGCTGCGGCCGGCGGAACGGCGCAGCAGGGCGCGGATGCGGGCGGAAAGTTCGTCGAGGTCGTAGGGCTTGATGAGATAGTCGTCGGCTCCGGCGTCAAGGCCTTTGACGCGGTCGGAGATCGTGTCGCGTGCCGTAGTGACAAGCACCGGCGTGTGGATGCGGCGCGAGCGGACCTCCTGCAGCACGCTGATGCCGTCTTTACCGGGCAAGCCGAGGTCCAGAATGACTAGTGAGAAAGGCGTGGTGCGCAGAGCGATAAGGGCGGAATTGCCGTCCTGCACCCAGTCGACGGCGTAGCCTTCGGCCTTAAGTCCGTCGACGACGCTTTCGCCGATCATTTGATCGTCTTCAACAACAAGGATTCGCATTGTTTAGCTTTCAGGCGAATGCCTCGGCAGCGCATTTCTTGCAGACGCAAAAAAGCACCGCTTCGGCGGTCAATGGTTTGCGGTCCAATCATAACGCGAAAGGCCGTACGGCCGCCTGCCGATAAGGAGCCGAATTCGGTGCAAAACGTTTCACGAGAAACATTTTTGAGGCCTATTTCGAACGAACGGAGGCTTTGCAATTCCGATTTGCAACAGCCGTACGCTAGATGAAAGACTTTTCGATCGATGGTTCAAGACCTTGTAATAAAATCGAAAAATTAGCGCCTCAAAATACCGCCTATTATTTTTTCAATGCTACGTACTGAGGGAGAGAAAAAGTGACTGAAAGCGACGCGGCAAAAATCACACAACAAGCGGATCAGCCGGAAGTTCCGACTCCTGAAAAAAAGGAAAAGCCGGCTGCGGCCAAGCGCGCTGCCGCCAAAGCGCCCGCAAAAAGAACTGCGACCGTCAAGAAAACGGTGAAGACGGCCAAGTCCGTCAAGACGGAAAAGGCGCCGGCGCCGATCGATCTGGACAGTCCGACGCTTTACACCAACCGTGAAATCAGCTGGATCGAATTCGACCGCAAGGTTTTGGAAACGGCCGAAGACCATAAGGTGCCGTTGCTCGACCGCGTGAAGTTCCTCGCGATCTTCTTCAATAATCTCGACGAGTTCTACATGGTGCGCGTCATGAATCTGCAGCGGCAGGCGCGCAGCAACGTGCTGCCGACAGGGCCCGACAAGATGCCGCCCGCCAAGCAGCTTGTGGAAATTCGCCGCCGTGTGGGTGAACTTCTTGACGAGGCCGAAGAACTGTGGCTCAAGGATTTGAAGCCGGCCTTGGAAAAGAAGGACGTGCATTTCATTACCTACGACGAGCTCACCGGCGTGCGCCGTCGTATGGTCGACAAGTACTTCGAAACGGAAATCCTGCCGGTGCTGACGCCGCAGGGCGTGGACGCGGGTCGTCCCTTCCCGATGATTTCAAGCCGCAGCATCAATTTCGTGATTGAGCTTCGCAGCACCGATCCGAAGGATGAGAAGTCGTACTTTGCTCGCCTCAAAAACCCCAACAACGTGCCGCGCTTCCTCTTTGTTCCGAAGGAACTCTCGGGCGACGAAACGATCAACTTCGCTTCGGGCGAGGGCGACATCCTCATGATGGAGGATCTGGTTGCCAACCGCATGGGCATGCTGTTTCCGGGCTATAAGGTGAAGAACTACGGCATGTTCCGCGTCACGCGCAACACCGACGGCGAAATCGAAGAGGATGAAGCCGACGATCTGCTTGCCGCCGTGCGCGACTATGTCGAGCAGCGCCGCTTCGGCTCGATCGTTCGCGTCGAGCTCGGCCGCGGCATGCCTCTGGCGCTTCAGGACTTCCTGATCAGTCACCTCGACGTGCACCCGTCTCAGGTTGTTCGCTTGAAGATGCCGCTTGCCTTCAACGACTTCATGCGACTCATGAAGATCGACAAGCCCGCACTCAAGTATCCGCCTTTCCGCGCCAATACGCCGCAGCCCTTTGAACCCGAAGAGGATCTCTTTGCGGAAATCCGCGAGCGCGATCTGATGGTTTTCCATCCTTACGACAGTTTCGGCTGCGTGCTGCGCTTCCTGCGCCAGGCCGCTGTCGACCCCGATGTTGTGGCCATCAAGCAGACGCTTTACCGTTGCGGCAGCGACTCGCCCGTCGTGCAGGCGCTTCTCGAAGCCCGCCGCCGCGGCAAGCAGGTGACGGCCGTCGTTGAACTGAAAGCGCGCTTTGACGAAGAGCAGAACATCAACTGGGCCGAAGAGCTCGAACGCGCGGGCGTCAACGTCGTCTACGGCTTTGCAGGATTGAAGATTCACGCCAAGCTTTGCCTGGTCGTGCGCCGCGAACCCAAGGGCATGCGCCGCTATGCGCATATCGGCACGGGCAACTACAACGCTTCCTCGGCCAAGATCTACACCGACCTCGGACTCTTTACCGCCCGCGACGACATCTGCAGCGATGTGCAGGATCTCTTCAACGTCATGACGGGATTCGGCGTGATCGACAACTATCGCCGCATCTTTGTTTCTCCGAATCACCTGCGCGCCAACATCACGCGTCTGATCCGCGAGGAAACGGAAATGCATCGCGCCAACGGCGGTGGCGGCCACATCATCATGAAGTGCAACCAGCTCGTCGATCAGGGCATCGTGCGCGAGCTCTACGAAGCGAGTCGCGCGGGCGTCAAGATCGAATGCGTGGTGCGCGGCATCTGCTCGCTTCGCCCGGGCATCAAGGGCGTTTCGGAAACGATCAGCGTGCACTCCATCGTGGGCGAACTGCTCGAGCACGCTCGCATCTACTACTTTGAGCACGCGGGCCAACCCGTGATGTACGTGGGCAGCGCCGACATGATGACCCGTAACCTGAACGGCCGCATCGAGGTGCTTGCGCCGGTGCTCGATAAGAAGCTCATGGAAAACATCCTCAAGCAGATTGTTTATCCGCAGCTTGCCGACAACACGCACACGTGGGAACTTCTAAGCGACGGCGGCTATAAGAAAGTCGTGCGCAAGGCGGGCGATCCCGCCATGGATTCGCAGAGCCACATCAAGAAGGTTCTGAATCTTCTCAAACGCTAAGCGTTTCTAGAGAAACGGACGCAAAAAACTCCCCGACGAGAGCAGTTTCGCCGGGGAGCTTCATATTTGGCTTGCGTGCAGCCCGAATGTTCGGGCTGCACAATGCATGCTTTAGCGGTCGTGACCGCGTTCGGCGTTGGAATACTTCTTGTTGGTCTGGCCCTTTACCTTGACGGTGTCGAAGGCGCAGATGCGCTTGCCGCTTGTGTAGGTATAGAGGTACGTATCCCACACGGCGCCCGCCATCATATATTTGGCAAGGTCCTTTTGAGTAAAGCTCATCACGAGGTCGATGCGCCCGTCGCCGTTGACGTCTTTTTTCTCAAAGGCCGTGGGTTTGGCAAGATTGCTCATGACGACCGCAGCAACGGTCGAAGCGCGGCTCGGACCGGCAAAGGTCTTGTTCTGGTCGATCGTGGTGGCGTCAAGCAGCGGATCCGACAAAAGCGCAATCTGCACGGGTTTGTCGCTCTTGGGATCGATTTCCTCGGCCAATACGGCAATCTTGTGCGGCGCGATTTCCGCGAGATCGCGGCTTACGGCACCTTGTGCTTCTTGCATCTTCTGCACGTTGAAGTTGTGCAGGATGTCGAGAGCCTTGGCTTTGGAGATCTTCATGGCGGCACGAGCCTGAGAGTGCACGGCCACTCGATCCGCTTCCCAACCTTCCTCAAGCGTTCTGATGATGTCGCGAGCGCCGCGCTGATCGCCCCACTGGTACTCAAGCACGTTGGCGTAGTTGATGAAGGGGGTCGAATTAAATTCGGCGTGATAGCTGAAGCGATCATCTCGAGCATTGAACTGTTCGGCCGCGGCTTCTTCCCATCCCATGAAGTTGGCGTTGACGCCGGGCTTGGCAAGCGGATACCCCGGCACATAGGGTGTTTCGCACGGACGCGCATAGGCGCGGAAGGCGGTAATGAGCTCGGGCGTCGGGTCGAGTTCGATCACGACCGACTCATGCGAAGTCGGGCGGCATGTGCCGAAGCCCTTGTGGTGGTACCAGCCCGGATCGTCGCCGATCGTGGATTCGTGCAAACGAAGAATGGCCTTAACGTCGTTGACGTCGAATTTGCGGCCCGGCGTGGCACTGTAGGGGAACTGCTCCGGATCGGTGATCTTCTTGCCGGTGATGTAGTCCCAGGCAAGCTCATTGCGGCTGCGGTTGTATTCGGCCGCACGCCGTTCGGGCGGCTGTACCGCCAGGCGATAGTTGAAGTCGCTGTAGACGCCCGCTTTAGCGGGCTTGTAGCGGCCGTTTTTGATCGAACGCTCGATGAGGCCCGGCGCAACGATGACATTCTTGGTGTCGGTAGCGTCCACCACGCCGATCATGAAGTTGTTCGGGATATAAGTGATTTCGTTGTCCTGAACGCGGCGCGCCACCCAGGTGTTGCCCTTGTGAATGGCAAGTTGCCAGGCTTCGTTATTGTCGGCAATCGTATAAGTGCGGCCTTCGGAGAAGTAACCGTATTCGCCGAGAAGTTTGATGGCGATGTCGACGGCTTCCTTGGCCGAATGGGCGCGTTCGGCCATCAGGCGGCGGATGCCGTAGCCGATGCCGCCGTCCTTTAATTTCTGGTCTTTGTCATAGATCCCCGTGCAGGCGTTTGAGACGATCACGACCCCCGCGTCGTTCACAAAGCCGTCGGAAAAAGACGCCCCGTTCGGATCAAGCGTCTGGGACCAGTAAAAGCCCAACGTTTCCTCAACCTGCGGGATCTTTGCGGCTGTAGGTTCAAAAGTGATCATTTCGCCCGCTTTGTGTTTGGCGGGCGGCACGTAGTACTGCGGATTGAAGATGCGCCCGCCGTTGTCTTCATTGTGGCCGATGATGATGTGACCTGTGGCGGAGACGGCTTTACCCACGACGACCGTGGAGCAGGCAAAGGCGTTGACGGAAAAGGCAGCGACCGCAGCAGCGGCGGCGCAGGCAAAAAGCGTCTTTTGAAAAGCCATGATTCAACCTCTTGAGAAGCGAAGAATTGCCGTGGGGAAACAGCGCGGCGTATTCCTCAATTATCTGCCGAATTCGAAAAAAAATCCACTTGGAAATTTCTCTCAGGAGAGAAGGTCGGACACAGGTAAAAAAGGAATAGGCTTGGCTGCAGCGTTGCTTTTTGTTAAGCAACGGAAACAAGGAGGAAAAATCGAGGGACTGCGGTTGGTTCGATTTTTATAATCGGTCTCAGAATCAATGTTTTCAGAAGGAAGCCGCCATGCCCGAACATTTGCCGCAGCAAGTCGATGTTCAACTGCCGCCGGACACTTCATCCGTTGTGGTGGCCAAAGTTGTCTACGGCCTGCATTCGCTCTCGATCATCATTGGCGTGGTCACCGGAGGTTCCATTCTGGGAGCGTTTCTCTTCGGCTGGCCTTCGATTGTGGCGGTGATCCTCAACTATGTGATGAGGTCGGACGCCAAGGGCACGTACGTTGAAAGTCACTTCTCCTGGCAGATCCGTACGTTCTGGTACGCATTTGCCTTTGCCTGTCTAGTGGGCCTTGTCGGATTTATTCTTTCGTTTATCTATGTGGGTTTTGCCATTTGGTTCGTCGGCTTTTTCGTGATGAGCCTTTGGGTGGGCTACCGTATCATCCGGGGTGCTTTGCGCTTATGGAACGGCAAGCCTGTGGATTAATCCGACGGATTAATCTGGCATTCGGACTCTAAGGGTTACCCCGCAAAAATCGTTTTCTCAAAAGAGCAGGTGCGTTAAGCACAATGCGCGTCAGCTTTACGCGCGCGCGGTGCGGAAATCCTGTTTCGACCGCGGGCTCTTTTCACTATTTCGGACTTCTTCAACCGGCCTTTAAGACCGGTTTTTGTCGTTGCTCGACAGGTCCGACAATTTCGAACCCTTGGAGAATCAATCGTGAAGATGACGATGAAGGCGGCTGCAGCCGCCGTGATGGCCGTTTGCGCCGCCTCCGCCGCTCAGGCCGCAGGCTTCATGCTCACCGAACAATCCGCCGGTGCTCTCGGCCGTGCTTACGCTGGTGTCGGTGTTGACGGAACCGATCTTTCCGGCGTCTATTACAACCCTGCCACGATGACCCTGCATCCGGGTACACAGATTCAGGCAGGTGTTGTTGCTGTTGGCCTTGATCTTGCCTATGAAGGCAATGCAAAGCATCCTGGTACCGAAAATGGCCAGTACAACACGCAGCCGATTCCGCACGGCTACATCTCCCATCAGCTCAGCGACAGCATGTGGGTTGGCCTGGCTATGACTGTGCCGTTCGGCATGGGCACGGAATATGGCAACAACTGGGATCGTGCCAACCGCGGTATCTCCGCCGAGGTTCTGACGTTTGACTTCAACCCGAACGTAGCCTGGAAGGTTTCCGATAAGCTGAGCCTTGGCGCCGGTATGTCTATTCAATATGCTGCAGCTGATCTTAAGATGCAAGATGGCATGTCGGTAAAGGAACAAGTCAAAGTGGCAATGGACGGCGAAGTGGATGCTGACAGCATTGCTTGGGGATTTAATGTTGGCCTGATGTGGTCTCCGTTGGAAAATCTACGTTTTGGTCTGTCCTATCGATCCAGAATCAATCACAATGCCGACGGTGACTTTACTGTTGATAACTTCAAACTCAACGGTAACCCAATGACTCCTCCTGCAGGCTCCGAGTATGCGGCGCTGTTGGGAACTTTTGATGCTAAGGCCACAATCTCTACCCCAGCATGGGCCATGGCTACAGCAGCGTGGGATGTCAACGATTTGTTGAGTCTGTACGCCACGTTCCGTTGGACGGATTGGTCATCGTTCGACACGCTCGATATCAAAGCACCGTCAGCCCCCGCTTTGATCATCTCTGGCCACAATGGCGTCAAGACTGTTGAAAACCATTGGCAGGACACCTACCTCGTTTCCGTCGGTGCCGACATGCGCTTTACGAATTGGTGGACGTTCCGCGCCGGTATTGGTTACGAAACTTCCGCAGTGGACGATCCGAAGTACCGCACGGCCATTATTCCTGACGCAGATCGTCTCTGGCTCGCTATCGGTTCCTCCTTCCAGGCTACCGACAACATGCAGATTGACGTATCTGCAGCTTGGCTCCATGGCATCGGCGAACGCGATTTGTGGACTTCGGACGGAAGCGATGGAACCACTCCTGAAAAGGCAGGTAAATTCGAGGACCTCGACGCCTACCTCTTCGGTGTCCAACTCGTCTACAAGTTCTAATTTCGCGTGATTTCTGTCGCTAGTGGCAGATTGTGAAATCAAGCCCCGGACGGGGATCGAGAAATCGGTCGACGTGCGGGGTTTTGTTTTTGGCAAATGACTTTCCGTTGGCGGATAATGCGCGTGCTATTTTCTTGAAGTTCCAACGATGAACGTCTTTTTTCATCACCTTACGTTGTGCGCGCCGCTTTTTCTGATGGTGTTTCTGGGCTGGGCGCTTGTGAGGATCGGCATGTTTTCAAACAGCGTCACCAAGGCGCTGTCGAAGTTTGTCTTCAAGCTGCTGATGCCGGTGATGCTCTTTCACCTGATGAGCGACGCTTCGGGTCGTCCTCCGGTGGACTGGAAGGTGTTGATTGCGTTTTTCGGCTCGTGCGTGGTGGTTTACATCATCGGCAACTTTTTGGGTGGGAAATTTTTCAAGCAGGACTCCACCGGGCGCGTCATCACCGGCATGGGCGGCATTTTCGGCAACAACGTGCAGCTGGGCGTGCCGATTGTGCAGACAAGCCTCGGCACAGCGGCTATGCCCACGATTTCGCTTCTGATCATCTTCAACGTATTGCTGCTTTGGACGAGCGCCACGGCTTGCGTGGAGTTCGGGCGCACGGGCGGCAATATCGACTGGAAGAAGTTTTTGATTGCGCTCAAGAACATCTTCAAAAATCCGATCGTGCTGGGCATTTTGATCGGCACGGGCTGGAGCTTCACCGGTCTGCCGTTGCCCGAGGTTGTGGACAAAAGTGCCGCGCTGATCGCGCAGGCGACGACGCCGTGCGCACTCATTGTGGTGGGTATGGGGCTGGCAGAGCACAGCTTTACGGCGGCGCTGCCGAAGGCAAGCGTCATCACGGTTCTGAAGCTCGGCATTCAGCCGTTTTTGGTGTGGCTTTTCTGCGTGCTGCTGGGACTTGATTCTGTTCAAACCAACGCTGCAACGGTGCTGGCGTGCCTGCCGGTCGCCATCAACCTCTACATCATGGCCACGCAGTTTGAAAGCGAAGAAGGGGCGGCGAGCAACGCCATTTTTGTTTCGACATTTATTTCCGCGTTGACCGTTCCGTTGACGCTGACGCTCTTGGGAGTGGGATATTGATATGGCGCTCGGCGCAACGATCTGCAAAGCTTTTATTGATGTAAGCGATATCGACCGCGGCTACTACGACAGTCGGTCGCTCACTGTCGCGCTGCATCCGTCGGAAATGCCGGCGCGCATGATGGTCCGGCTGCTGGCTTGGATTTTGTTTGCAAGCGAACGCACGGAGTTCGGTCGCGGATTGTCGACTGAAGGAGAACCAGCCGTTTTGGAGACGAACGACGCAGGCGACATCGCGCGCTGGATCGAGGTGGGCTGCCCCGACATCAAAACCATCCGCAAAGCGGCGGGCAGAAGCGAAGACGTTGTGGTGCTTGCCTACGACGAAGCTCGAATCGAGCCTTGGTGGCAGTCCCGCAAAGGCGACATGTCCAAAGTCGACAAATTGTCGGTGCGTTGGATCACGGACGCCGATTTGGAAAAATTGGCTGCCATAAATGAAAAGATAATAAAAGCATCTGATATTAATAGATTTATATATAATCCAAATGGTAATAATTATGAATACAATGCTTTAAGTCATGCGGATGTTATAAAAATAGGTGCTAAAATGATAGTAGACAACGAACTTCTCCAAAAAATTATAGCGCAACAATATCCTTTTTTTATGATTGATGAGAGCCAAGATACAAAAAAAGAGTTG